>NZ_JBFANV010000030.1:0-114264 GCF_040674955.1 Nonomuraea sp. NPDC049695
GAGGTCGGTCGGCTGGGCGGCCCCGCCGAGATCACCACCGCAAGCGGCGACATCCGGATCGCCGAGGCCACCGGCGGCAAGGTCGTGCTCAGCACGCAGTCCGGCGACATCTCGATCAACGCAGCCGCCGGTGTTTCGGCCGCCCTGGACGCCGGCACCAGCCACGGCCGCATCGCCAACGCCCTCAAGAACAACGGCACCGCGGAACTCGACATCCACGCCACCACCTCAAACGGCGACATCACCGCCCGCAGCCTGTGACCGGCAGCCACCTCGCGCCGGAAGAACCTGCCTCACCAGCCCCTCAGGTGCTGGTGAGGCACCGTACGGCCTGCGCCGAGTGAGCCGAGGCGGACGGCCGTGCCGCCGGTGCCCTGGATCTCCAGGTGCGGCGCCTTCATGCCGGGCAGCCCCTGAGGGTAAGGTCAGTCGGCGTCGATCAGGATCAACGGCCTGTTGCCTGAGCCGATGGGCGAGGGATCCTGAATGGGTGCCTATACAACGATCTGTCCCCGACCTGCCCACCTCGCCGCTGCTGGAGCGCATCCGCGAGGGCGTCATCGGCGACGACGAGGTGTTGCAGGGCCCGTACGGACTGCGCCGCATCATCTACGCCGACTACACCGCCTCCGGCAGGTCGCTCGGCTTCATCGAGGACTTCATCCGCGAACACGTCCTGCCGCGCTACGCCAACACGCACACCGAGAGCTCCGGGACCGGGCTGCAGACCAGCCGATTACGCGAGGAGGCCCGTCGCGCCGTTCACGACGCCGTCGGCGGGGGCCCGGACGACGTGGTGATCTTCTGTGGTTCGGGCGCGACCTCGGCGATCAACAAACTCGTCGGCATCCTGGAGCTACGTGTCCCCGGCCGGTACGCGCCGGTGGTCCCGGAGGAGGAACGGCCGGTGGTCTTCGTCGGCCCCTACGAGCACCACTCCAACGAGTTGCCCTGGCGCGAGTCCATCGCCGACACCGTCGCCATCGGCGCGGACCGCTACGGCCAGATCGACTGCGACGACCTGCGTGCCCAGCTGGCCCGCCACGCCGACCGGTCGCTGCTGATCGGCAGCTTCTCGGCCGCCTCGAATGTGACAGGCATCCTGTCCGACGCCGAGCGCATCGCGGCGCTGCTCCACGAGCACGGCGCGCTGTCGTTCTGGGACTACGCGGCGGCCGGGCCGTACGTGCCGATCCGGATGGCCGCCAGCGCGCCCGGGGCGAACGACCACAAGGATGCGATCTTCCTGTCGCCGCACAAGTTCATCGGCGGGCCGCAGACGCCCGGTGTCCTGGTGGTGCGGCGCGGACTGGTACGCAACCGGGTGCCCACCGCGCCGGGCGGCGGCACCGTGCTGTTCGTGGACCCCACCGGGCACCGTTACCTCGACGATGCGATCGCCCGTGAGGAGGGTGGCACACCGGCCATCGTCGAGTCGATCCGCGCCGGGCTGGTCTTCCGGCTCAAGCAGGCCATCGGCACCGACCTCATCCAAGCCCGTGAGGAACGCTTCTGGCAGCGGGCCCTGCGGCGGTGGGAGAGCAATCCGAACATCGAGATCCTCGGCGACCGGCACTCTCGCCGGCTGTCGATCGTGTCGGTCCGCATCCGGTCCGGAGAGCTGTTCCTGCACCACAACTACGTGGTGGCGGTGCTGAACGACCTGCTCGGCATCCAGGCACGCGGCGGCTGCTCCTGCGCCGGTCCCTACGGTCACCGCCTCCTGGCCATCGACGCCGCACGCTCGCGGGCCTTCGAGGAGGAGATCGGGCACGGCTGCCAGGGCATCAAACCGGGCTGGGTACGCATCAACTTCAACTACTTCATCTCCGACGCTGTCTGCGACTATCTCATCGAAGCCGTCGAACTGGTCGCCCTGCACGGCCACCGGCTGTTGCCCGATTACCGCTTCGACCCCCGCACCGGGCTGTGGCGGCACCACCGCGGCTCCGCCGAGCCGCCACTGCACCTGTCCGACCTGCGCTTTGACGGCTCCGGCGCGCTGCCCGCCGCCCACGTCCGCGCCGGCGAGGACGCCCTGCCCGGCTACCTGGAGGAGGCCCGGGCCATCCTGGCGGCCCGCTCCGACGAGATCGACCTGCGCCCGCCCGACCTGCCGGACGACTTCGAGCGACTGCGCTGGTTCCCGCTGCCGGCCGGCTGCCTGGCCGCGATCTGACCCCGTACGCGCGCTGCTGGTTCAGGTCGCGCGGCGATACGGGGGGGACGGAGGCCTACTGGGCGGCGTCGTCGCCTGTGGTCTCGCCGCCGCGCGGCTCGATGCGGTCGATCACCTGCCCGCTCCAGGCCCGGAAATCCGCAGCCTGCTCGGGTGTGAGCGGGTCGAGGAAATAGCGGCGGATGTTGCCGCCGTGCACGAGAATGGCGCTCTGCACAGCACGGCGGCCCTTGTCGGTCAGCCCGATCCCCGCGCGGCGACCGTCGGCCCCGTACGGGGTCCGCTCCAGGAAGCCGCGGTTCTCCATGCGCGTCAGCTGGTGCGAGACGCGGCTCTTCGCCCAGTCGAGCGACTCGGAGAGCTCGCCGACGCGCATCTCGCGGCCGGGCGCCTGCCACAGGGTCACCAGCACGCTGAACTCGGCCTTCGAGATGCCGCAGTCGCGCTGCAGACCACGCTCGAGCTCCCGGACGAGCAGGCGCTGCGCGCGCATCCAGCTGTCCCAGAGCTCCCACTCCTCGGGTTCGAGCGCACGAGTCTCCGCCATGGCGGGAATCATACCGGGCCAGAGAGTTGTCGCGTCAACTCAGCTGTGGTTAGAGTTGACGCGACAACTCTCTCGGAAGGACACCATGGCACTCCGCATCGGCATCATCCTCGGAAGCACCCGACCCGGCCGCCGGGGCGAGCAGATCGCCTCCTGGCTGCTCGACACGGCGCGCGCCCACGGCGGCGCCGACTTCGAGCTGATCGATCTCGCCCACCACGGGCTCGACAACCTGGACGAGGGCGGGAATCCGACGCACCAGCAGTACGAGCACCCGCACACCCGCGACTGGTCTGCGCTGATCGACGGCTTCGACGGCTTCGTGTTCCTCACCCCGGAGTACAACCACTCCTTTCCCGGCGCGCTCAAGAACGCGCTGGACTACGTCTACTGCGAGTGGAACGACAAGGCCGCCGGCATCGTCAGCTACGGCGGATGGGCCGCGGGCGTCCGGGCCGCCGAGGCGCTGCGGCTCGTGCTCGCCGAGCTCCAGGTGGCAACGGTCCGCGCACAGCCCGCCGTCCCGCTGATCCCCGCGTTCTCGACCGGCGCTTTCGTTCCGACGGAGGGCCTCGGCGTCGCGGTCTGCGGCATGCTCGACCAGATCATCGCCTGGTCCGGCGCGCTGCGCGGCGTACGCGAGGCCAAGTCGGAGTCGCCCGCGATCGCCCACTGAACCAGCGGCCGACCCCAGCCACGCCAGCCGGCCCTCGGCCGGTCGGGTCAGCCGCAGTCCGCCCTCGATCGACCCGGCGTCACTGGGTGAGCTCGTAGCCGGCCTCCTCGACCGCGGCGCGCACGTCCGCGGCATCGAGATCCCGGTCGCTGGTGACGGTGACCGTGCCGCCCTCCACGTCCACCGCCACGGCGCCGACGCCGGGGATGCGCTCGATCTCCTCGGTGACGAAAGCCGCGCAGTGACCGCAGGCCATGCCGCTCACGCCGTAGGTGGTCTCGGTCATGCCGGCACCTTCGCGCCTTCGGGGACGGTGCGGGTGAGCAGGTGGGCCTGCCGCATCCGCCCATCGGCGGCGAAGCGGCCGAAGAAGCACACCTCCATGGCGAGGTCCCGTTTGCGGGTGTGCACGTACAGGGTGTATCGGGCGGCCAGCTGATCGCCGTCGGCCACCGCCTCGTGGACGTCCATGCGGCTCTCCGGCTGGTTCTTGCGTAGCGGGCGGGTGTGGGCGATGAGCTTGTCGCGGTCCATGCGGTTGCCGTCGGCCACCTGGACGATGTCCGGCGTGTGGTAGCGATCGACGATCACGGCCGGATCGTCGTCGCTGTGCAGCAGCTCCTCGGTGAACGAGGCGAAGAAGTCGGCGATGAACCGCTTCGGGTCGTCGTCATGAAAGGGGTTCACTGCGGGTCCCATCGTACGAGAACGGTAATATCTCTTACACGCCGTAAGATATGAGACTCCCGATAACTTTGGCAAGGTGTAAGAGATGACTCCACCCTCGGCCCGCAACCTTCGCGCCGACGCGCTGCGCAGCAAGGCCGCCATCCTGGATGCGGCGCTCGAGGTCCTCGAAGCCCGGCCCGACGCCAGCCTCGACGCCATCGCCGCTGCCGCCGAGGTGACGCGCCAGACCGTCTACGCCCACTTCCGCTCACGCGATCAGCTGCTGACGGCCGTCGTCGACCGGCTCACAGAAGAGACTGCCGCCGCGATGAACGCCACAGACCCCGACACGGGTCCGGCCGCCGAAGCGCTGCTGCGTGTGCTCGACGCCGCCGAACGCACGGTGGGGCGCTATCCCGTACTGGCGCGTCTGGCCGGATCGCTGCCCGCCGGCCCGCGAGCCGACCGCGAGCGCCACGAGCCGATCAGCGAGCTGCTGGTACGGGTGATCCGGCGTGGGCAGCAGGCCGGCGAGTTCGATGACCGGCTCCCGCCCGACTGGCTGGCCACGGTCACCATCAAGCTCGCCCACGCCGCGAGCGAGGAGACCGGCTCCGGACGCATGACGCAGGAGGAATCGAGGCGAGCGCTGCACACCACGCTGCTGCTCGCCCTCGGCGGGACGGCACGTTCTTGATCGCAATGGCGACGGCCGAGGCACTGGAAGGATGATCTCGTGTCCCAGCTGCACCAACGAATGACAGCCCTGGTCTCCGAAGCCGGCTACCGCAGCGACGAACCGATCGTGGCCGGGGTGCAGCAACGTGGCGCTCCGCCCGTCCTCCTGGCCCAAGGAATGACCTCCGCCGGTGAGCCGGTGACCGCCACGACGCTCGCGTACGCGGCGTCGCTGTCGAAGCAGATGACCGCGGCCTGCGCGGCGCTGCTCGCCCGACGTGGCGCGCTGGACATGGAATCGCCCCTGTCCCACTGGCTGCCCCAGCTACCGGGGTGGGCCGGCGCCATCCGACTCCGGCACCTCGTGCATCACACGGCGTCCTTGCCCGCCGACTTCAAGATCGATGCCGTCCTCACCGGCGACGACGACCGGACCACCTCAGGCATCATCCAGGCACTCACCCGTTTCCCGGCCCTGGACCACCGGCCGGGCACCGAACATCTCTATTCCAACGCCGGATACGTCTGCCTGGCCGCCGTGGTGGAACGGGCGGCGGAGATGCCGCTGCCCGATTTTGCCCGGCGCCACCTCTTCGTCCCGCTGGCGATGGCCGACACCCGCTACTGGCCCGGACCTGACCCCACGCCGCCGGGTGCCGCGCCGCTTGCCCGCCTTCGTCCTGCCCCGCTGTCCCTGGGCGACGGAGGGGTATGGACGACTCTCAGCGATCTGCTGCGCTGGAGCCAGGCACTCAACGCCGACGAACTCGGCGTCTCGGCACTCATGCAGACCCCAGGACGCCTCGATGACGGAACGCCGATCGACTACGCCTGGGGCATCGGCGTCCGATCACACGCCGGGCACCGCGTCTATCGGCACGGAGGAGGGTGGACAGGCCTGCGCGCCCTGCATGCCCGAGTGCCCGACCTGGACCTGAGCGTGGCTCTCATTGCGATCAACGACCACACCGAACGCCGGATCCCGCTCCTCAACAGCCTTCTCGATGAGGTGACCGAACCGTAGGTCCCACCACAGAGCCGTCGGCAGGGCTTCGCGGACGAGCCAGGCCAGTCCCGCGACGAGGTGGACGCGCCACCAGTAAGGGTCGTGACCGCCGATCCATTCCTCGTGCCGATGGCGTATCCCCGCCCCGGCCAGGGCCGCGGCCAGTGAGCGTGCGCATTCACGGAAGCCGGCGCTGCCCTCCAGCGTGCCCGCGGCCAGGTAGCGCGGCATGCGGACGCTGGGGCCGAGCTGCCGCGGCGGCAGGCTGGGGCTGAGCGCCACGGCCGCCGGTCGGCGGCGGCGAGCGCGAAGCTCGCACCGTTGGAGAACCCGGCGGTGATCACGTGCGCGGCCTCGTGAAAGGAGGGGATGATGACGGTGCGCACGGCCAGCGGATCGTCATCCCTCGCGCCTGTACGAAACGCCTTCATCGTACGGCGCACAAGAGGAACCAAGCGGTGCTCGAACGCGTCGTGCTGACGGAATCGCCCGGCGGTCGAGCGCTGGTCAGAAGGCGTGACGGAGGGTGTAGTCGGCGGTGGCGTAGTCGCCGCCCTGAAGCTGGTCACCGGCGAAGTAGCGTGCCGCTCCAGGGATCCGGTCCACGTAGGCCTCGGCGTCATCGCGGGGATGGTAGCCGAGCCGGTCGTCCAGCTCCCAGAACCGGCGGGTATTGGCCGAGACCGCGTACGCGGCCGTGAAAGTGATATCGGGCTGGGTCAACGCGGCCCAGACGAAACCGGCACAGTCGTCCGGGCTCAGCCACGTGGCCAGGTGCCGCGGCTCGCTCGGCTCCGGCTCCAGGCTCCCGATGCGCAGGCACACCACCTCCAGCCCGAACTTGTCCGCATACAGCCGGCCCAGGGCCTCCACGGCGACTTTGCTCACGCCGTACAGCCCGTCGGGACGGGGCGGCAGCTCGGCCGAGACCGTCCGCGCCGCCGGGTAGCAGCCGGTCAGCCGATTGCTGCTGGCCAGCACCACGCGCTTGACTCCCGTGCGCCGTGCGGCCTCCAGCAGGTGGTGGGCGCCCAGGACGTTGGCGTCCAGGAGGAGGTCGAGGGGCGCCTCGTCCGGCACGCCGGACAGGTGCACGACCGCGTCGGCGCCGTCGATGACGGATGCCACGTCCTCGATGCCGGCCAACTCGACCTGGCGGACCTCCTCGTTGGGCCCTGCTGCGATCAGCGGTGCGCGATCAACCGAGATCAGCCGGCGCAGCCGACGCCGCAACGGTTCGCGCAGCGCGGCTCCCACCCGCCCGGCCGCACCAGTAAGGACCACCGTTTCCACTGTCATGGGCCAGAGTGTGCCAGCGACCACCGACACTTCTGATGTCGCAAGGTGCAATCAGCCCCGCGTAGCGCGGGCGGCGTAGGATCAGACAATCTGATTCTATGAAGGTGATGACTGCCACCGAAGCGTCTCGGAGCTTCGCGACCGTCCTCGACGAGGCCGAGCGCGGGGAGACGATCGTGGTGACCCGTGGCGGGAAGCAAATCGCCGTGATCGGTCCTGCGCCCACTGCGCCGGGGCGCATGGTCAAAGCGTTTCTGGCCAGAAGCGCGGGGACCCTGGATGCGGATTTCGAGGCCGATGTCGCGGCAGCCCGGCAGGCCGTCGACGACGAGATGCGGGACACGTGGCCCGACGCCTGATCCTGGGCACCGGTGTGCTGCTTGCCGCCGAGCGAGGCAAGGCGTCAGTGGACATCGTGATAGGAGACGCCGATGATGTGGCGATCGCGGCGATCACTGTGGCTGAGTTGCTCGTCGGTGTCGAGATGGCCGATGCGGCCCGACGGCCCAATCGGCAGGCCTTCGTGGATGAGGTCCTTGCGTTGATCCCCGTTGAGGAGCACACAACGGACGTCGCCAGGGTCCATGCCCGCCTCAAGGCACTTGTCCGACGAGAGGGCAAGTCGCGAAGTGCGTACGACCTTCTGATCCCAGCGACGGCAGCGGCCACCGCCAGGACAGTGGTCACGATGGACGCGTCGGCAGCGTTCGACGATCTGCCCGGCGTCCGCGCCCAGGTGGTTCCGCGGTAAATGCCGCCGACAACCCCGACGGCAACGCCCACCACCACCGTCGCACACGTGGCGCCGGTGACAGTCTCCTACCTTTCCGTCACATAGCCGGACATGGTGAACATGCCACAGGATGTATACCTTCATGGCACGCTCCGGTTTCTCGGCGTTGGCAGCGGCGTGGGCGATTGACACAGCGCGTCGGAGAGCACCAGCAACTGCAAGGCCAGTCCCTCAAGTGCGATGTGCGGTGAGGGCTGCGGTGGTGCCGTCGATGAGCACCCGAAGCCCGTGTTCGAAGGCATCATCACCGGTCGTCCTTGCGCCGTCGCGGAGCGCCGCGAACAAAGGGGCGGAGGTGTCGCCGTCCAGCAGATCGCTCAGAGCGGCGAGTGGGTCCGGAGGCTGCTCGGCCTGCTTGCCCGGCCGGGCCTGCTCCTGGAGGACGAATCCGGTGACGTACTGGGAGAGGGCGGTGATGGTGCGCAGCGCCAGCACCGGGGTGAAGCCGCGGTCCACCATGGCGGTCAGTTCGTCGTTGAACGTCCTGACCGTCGCGGGGCTGAGCCAGGCGGCATCGGCGACGATGCGGGCGCCGTCGCGGTGAGCGAGCAGCGACTGCCGGAAGGCGCGGGCCCGGCGGGCCAGCCAGTCCTGCCATGCCTCGCCGGGGTGAGGTGGGCCCATGCCGACGGCCAGGATGATCGCGTCCGCCATGCCGTCCAGCAGCTCCTGCTTGCTGCGGATGTGCCAGTACAGCGCCGGCGACTGGACGCCGAGCTCGGCAGCAAGCCGGCGCACCGTCAGCCCCTCCAGCCCGACCTCGTCCAGGAGCCGCAGCGCCGTCTCGATCAACGTCTGCCTGGTCAGGCCAGGCCGGGTGGCTGCGCACATCGGTTGACACCTTAGCAGCGCTAAGTCATCCTTAGCGGTGCTAAGGGCGGCTTAGCAGTGCTAAGGAGAGGGGTCCCCACCCCTCTCCTTAGCAGTGCTAAGGAGAGGGGTGGGGACATCGTGCTCTCAGCTGACGGAGCCGATATCCATGTCTACGACCAGGGGCGCGGGCCGGCCATCCTGATCGTCGGGCCCGGGCTGGACGACGGGACGCGGACCAGGATGCTCGCCTCGATCCTCGCCAGGCGGTTTCGCGTCCTACGCCTCCACCGCCGTCAGTACCGGCCGGACCTCAAGACCGAAGGCACACCGTGTTCGGTGGCCCAGGAGGTCGACGACGTCCTGGCGATCGCCCGCCAAGTCGGCCGGCCCCTGATCATTTACGGTCACTCCTCCGGCGGGGTGGTCGCCCTGGAAGCGCTGGCGGCGGCGCCCTCGGCGTTCACCGGCGCGGTGCTCTTCGAACCCGCCTCTGTGATCGACACGGCGTGGGCCGGTCAGGACGGCGAGGTCGTCACACACGCACGGGCCGCGATCGCCGCGGGCAGGCCGGGCCAGGCAATGGCGATCTTCTTCCGCCGGACCATCGGCCTCCCAGGCCGGCAGGCATGGGCGGCAGGCGCGCTCACCGCTATCGTCCCGCGCTACCGCAGGCTGGCGTCGTGCCAGATCGACGACCTCGAGGCCATGGATCGGCTGGGCGTCCGCCTCGACGCCTACTCCCAGATCACCACACCCACCTTGCTGCTCAGCGGCGACCGCAGCACGCCGCAGCAGACTGCGCCGGTGGACGCCATCGAGCGCGTTCTGAGCGATCCCGAACGCCGTCCCGAACGTGTGGTGATGCGCAAGCGGGACCACGGCGCCGACCTCAAAGCCCCCAAGACGGTCGCCCGCATCATAGAGACGTTCGCCGACACGCTCCTGTGAGCAGCGGGGCTGTGCATACCCACGGTCCAGCGGTGACGGAAGTGTCGTCGGAGTCTGGTAGGACAGGACGCGTCAACCCCCCCGACACGAGGATCATCCGTGACCGACGACGATTACCCGAGCTCCTGGGACCGCTACCAAAGTGCCTACGCCGGCCTGCCCGTAGCCGAGGCCCCCTGGGACGAGAAGAACGGGCCGCAGCCCGACGCCGGGTCCGTGGCGTGGCGGCTCAGCGCCAACAGCTGGGACGGCGGCCGCATCGCCGAGCACCTCGACTGGTTCTTCGAGCGCGTCGACACCGCGAAGGTCACGGCCATCGTGATCGGCGGGTGGGAAGACTGCTACACCGAGAGCAGCGCGCCCATCGTCCGCCGGCTGGCCGACGAGGCCGGCCGGCTGCCCGAGCTGCGCTCGCTCTTCTTCGGTGCGATCGCGTCGGAGGAGGCCGAGATCTCCTGGATCCAGCAGTCCGACATCACGCCGCTGCTGGAGGCGTACCCGAAGCTGGAGCGGCTGGAGGTGCGCGGCGGCTCCGGACTGCGACTCTCCCCCGTGCGGCACGAGTCGCTGAAGGTGCTGCGGTTCGAGACCGGAGGGCTGCCGGGAGAGGTGGTCCGCGGAGTCGCCGCGAGCGACCTGCCCGCGCTGGAGCAGCTAGAGCTCTGGCTGGGCGTCCCCGACTACGGCGGCGACAGCGGCGTCTCCGACGTCGACCCCATCCTCCGGGGCGAGCGGCTGCCCGCGCTGCGTCACCTGGGGCTGCAGGACAGCGAGATCCAGGACGACCTCGCCGCCGCCGTGGCGGCCGCGCCGATCGTGGCCAGGCTCGAGACGCTGAGCCTGTCGATGGGCGTGCTGACCGACGCCGGGGCGGAGGCGCTGCTCAGCGGCCAGCCGCTCACCCACCTGCGCGCGCTCGACCTGCACCACCACTACCTGTCCGAGGCGATGATGCAGCGGGTGACCGAGGCCCTGCCCGGAGTGCGGGTCGATGTGTCCGAGCAGGAGGACGGCGACGAGGACGACGGCGAGACGTGGCGTTACGTGGCGGTGAGCGAGTGATGCGGGAGTTCGACAAGCAGCCCAGCCAGTATGAGCGCTATGACCAGGGCTACGCCGGCCTGCCGGTGGCCGGGGTGCCGTGGCAGGAGGACGGGGAGCCGCCCGAGGCCGGATCCGCGGCCTGGCGGCTCGACGCCAGCACCTTCAACGACGACCTCCCCGACGAGATCACCGAGAGCTTCGAGTGGTTCTTCGAGCACGTCGACACCGCGAAGGTCACGGCCATCGTGATCGGCGAGTGGGAAGACTCCTACGAAGACGACAGCGGTCACATCGTCCAGCGCCTGGCCGACGAGGCCGGCCGGCTGCCCGAGCTGCGCTCGCTCTTCCTGGGCGCGATGTCGCCGGAGAACTGCGAGATCTCCTGGATCCAGCAGTCGGACATCACGCCGCTGCTGGAGGCGTACCCGAAGCTGGAGCGGCTGGAGGTGCGCGGCGGCTCCGGGCTGCGGCTCTCCCCCGTGCGGCACGAGTCGCTGAAGGTGCTGCGGTTCGAGACGGGAGGGCTGCCGGGAGAGGCGGTCCGCGGGGTCGGCGCGTGCGAGCTGCCCGCGCTGGAGCACCTCGACCTGTGGTTCGGGGTCGGCATGTACGGCGGTGACGCCACGGTCGGCGACGTCGCCGGGATCCTGGGCGGCGGGCGGTTGCCCCGGCTGCGCCATCTGGGGCTGCAGAACAGCGAGATCCAGGACGACCTCGCCGCCGCCGTGGCGGCCGCGCCCGTCGTGGCCAGGCTCGAGACGCTGAGCCTGGCGATGGGCGGCATCACCGACGCCGGGGTGGAGGCGCTGCTCAGCGGCCAGCCGCTCACCCACCTGCGACGCCTGGACCTCTCCTATCACGCCATCAGCGCCGCAATGAGAGCCCGTCTCACCGCGGCACTGCCCGGCGTCGACATCGACCTGTCCAGCCCGGACGAGACGTATGTGGCCGTAAGTGAGTGATGTGCGGTTCGCCGTGGTGGGAACACCTGGGGATCGGCGGGTGACGATGTTCCGCGACGCCGCGGTCGCCGCCGGGCTGGCCGAGCCGCACGTGATCTCGTGGCGGGACGTGCTGGCCGGGCGGGAGATCGGTGCGCCCGAGGGTGCGCTGCTGCGGGTGGACTCGCCGGGCGAGGACGGCGAGGCCGACGCGCTGCTGCGCGGGCCGGGCGATCCCGCGCGCGTCGGCGGCGGGGCGGCCTGGTACGCGGCGTTCAGGGCGGGGCTTTCGCGGGTGGCCGCCATCCCGGGGGCGCGGCTGCTCGGCGACGTCGAGGAGATCTCGGTGATGTTCGACAAGCGGCGCTGCCACGCCGTGCTGGCCGGGGCGGGGGTGCCGGTGCCGGCCGCGTTCGAGGCCACGTCGTACGACGGGCTGCGGGCGGAGATGGCACGCCGGGGCTGGTCCCGGGTGTTCGTCAAGCCCGCGCACGGCTCGTCGGCGTCCGGCGTGATCGCCTTTCAGGCGCACGGCGATCGGGTGCAGGCCGTCACGTCGGCGGCCTGGGTCGAGGGTGTGCTCTGCAACTCGCTGCGGGTTCGTACGTACACGTCCTCCGGCGAGGTGCGGCGGATCGTGGACTTCCTCGCCCACGACGGGCTCCACGTCGAGCAGTGGTTTCCCAAGGCGTCCACCGATGGGAGGCCATTCGACCTGCGGGTGGTGACGGTGGCCGGGGTTCCGACCCACGCGGTGTTGCGGGCCGGCCGCAGCCCGATGACGAACCTGCACCTCGGCGGGTCGCGGGGCGATCTGGACGCGGTGCGGTCACGGACGGACCTGTGGGAGCGGGTGCTGGAGGCCTGCTCGCGGGCGGCGGCCTGCTTCCCCGGGAGCCTCAGTACGGGCGTGGACGTCATGGTGGGGGCGGATTGGCGGTCGGTGGCGGTGGCCGAGGTGAACGCGTTCGGGGATCTGCTGCCCGGGTTGGGGGATCTTGCGGGGAACGGGCGGGACACGTATGCCGAGCAGGTCCGGGCGGTCCTGGCGGGGGTCCGGTGAGCACGTTCGACATGAACGAGATCGTGGGCAGCCACGACATCCTCCTCGTCACGCTCGACACGCTCCGCTACGACGTCGCGGTCGCGCTCGAAGAGGCAGGCTTGCTGCCGAACCTCCTGCCGCCAGGCGCGTCCTGGGAGCGGCGGCACAGCGCGGGCAGCTTCACGTACGCCGCCCATGCCGCCATGTTCGCCGGCTTCCTGCCCACTCCCGTGGCCCCGGGGCCGCATGCCCGGCTGTTCGCGGCCACGTTCCCCGGCAGCGAGACCACGGCGGAGCGCACCTGGGTGTTCGACGCGCCCGACCTGCCCACCGGGCTCGCGCGGGCCGGGTACCACACGGTGTGCGTCGGTGGCGTGGGGTTCTTCAACAAGCTGACCCCGCTCGGGTCCGTGCTGCCGGGCCTGTTCGCCGAGAGCCACTGGGAGCCGGAGTTCGGCGTGACCAGCCCGTCGTCGCTGGAGCGTCAGATCGACCGCGTCGAAGAGGTGCTGCGCGACCGGCGCCAACCGGTCTTCCTGTTCGTCAACGTGTCGGCCCTGCACCAGCCGAACCACTTCTTCCTGCCGGGAGCCGCCGGCGACTCGCTGGAGAGTCACGCGGCGGCGCTGCGGTACGTCGACCGGCACATCGGTCGCCTCTACTCACTGATGCGCCGCCGCCGGCCCTGCCTGGTGATCGTCTGCTCCGACCACGGCACGGCGTACGGCGAAGGCGGCCACGTCGGCCACCGGATCGGCCACGAGGTGGTCTGGACGGTTCCGTACACCGAGTTCGTTCTGGAGAGCCATGCGGCCCTATGAGGGTTACGTCTACGCCTATCCGCACAAGACCGCCTATCGGCCGCTCGATCCGCGACCGCGGCTGAAGGAGGTCTGGGCCGGGGAACGGCCGGGCGCACTGTACGTGCACATCCCGTTCTGCGAGATGCGCTGCGGTTTCTGCAACCTCTTCACCCGCACCGGCGCCCCGGAGGAGCTGGTCACGGCCTACCTGGACGCGCTGGAGCGGCAGGCCGTCCAGGTGCGGGACGCGCTGGAGGAGACCGGGTTCGCCACGGCCGCGTTCGGTGGCGGGACGCCGACGTACCTCGACGCACGCGAGCTGACCCGCCTGTTCGACCTGACGGAGCGCACGATGGGGGTGGATCTCGCCCGGGTCCCGCTGTCGGTGGAGACCTCCCCCGCCACCGCCACGCCCGACCGCCTGTCCGTCCTGGCCGAGCGTGGCACGTCCCGGGTCTCGATCGGCGTGCAGAGCTTCGTCGACGCCGAGGCCCGCTCCGCCGTACGCCCGCAGAAGCGCGCGGAGGTGGACGCGGCACTCGACGCGATCAGAGCCTCCGGCGTGCCGGTGCTCAACATCGACCTGATCTACGGCATCGACGGGCAGACGCCGCAGTCCTGGCTGTACTCGCTGGACACCGCGCTCGGGTGGCGGCCCGAGGAGCTGTACCTCTACCCGCTCTACGTCCGGCCGCTGACGGGCCTCGGCAAACAAGGGCGGGCGTGGGACGACCAGCGGCTCGAGCTGTACTGGGTGGGGCGCGAGCGCCTGCTGGCCGCCGGGTACGAGCAGGTTTCGATGCGGATGTTCCGGCTGCCCGGCACGGGTTCGTCCACGGAGTACTGCTGCCAGACCGACGGGATGGTCGGGCTGGGGTGCGGGGCGCGGTCGTACACGAGCGAGCTGCATTACTCGTTCGAGTACGCCGTCGGAGCCCGGCACGTGCGCTCGATCATCGACGACTACGTGCGGCGGGACGAGTTCGACGTGGCCAACGTGGGCTTCCCGCTGTCGCTCGAGGAGCGCAAGCGGCGGCACCTCATCCAGTCGCTGCTTCAGGGAGAAGGGCTCTCGCGGCGGCTCTACGCGGACCTGTTCGGCACCGACGTGCTGGCCGACTTCCCCCTGGACGAGTTCGCCCTGGACGAGTTCGGTGACTGGCTGCTGGCGGACCCGGCGACGATCCGGCTCACGGCGGAGGGGCTGGCATATTCCGACGCGATCGGGCCCGCGCTGTTCTCGCCGGAGGTCAGGCGGCTCATGGAGGAGTACGCGGCGTGCTGACCATCCTCTATCGCGGGCCCCTGGCGAGCTGCGACTACGACTGCGCGTACTGCCCGTTCGCCAAGCGGCGCGACACCCCCGAGCAGCTGCGGGCGGACCGGGAGGCGCTGTCGCGGTTCGCGAACTGGGTGGGCGAGCAGCCGTTCGAGGTGTCGATCCTGTTCACGCCATGGGGTGAGGGCCTGGTCAGGTCGTGGTACCGCCGGGCCCTCGTGGAGCTCTCCTGGCTGCCCAATGTCGCCAAGGTCGCCATCCAGACGAACCTGAGCTGCCGTACCGACTGGCTCGCCGAAGCGTCGGACCGGGCCGCGCTGTGGGTGACCTACCACCCGACGCAGGTCGCGTACGACCGCTTCCTCGGCAAGATCCGCTCGCTGCCGGTGCGCCACAGCGTCGGAATCGTCGGCGATCCCGCGCACCTGCCGGACGCGCGGCGGCTGAGGTCGGATCTGCCCGCGGAGACGTACCTGTGGGTCAACGCCGAGGAGGGGCGCCTCTACACCGACGAGGAGGCGGCTGAATGGTCGGCGATCGACCCACTCTTCCCCTTCAGCCGCTTCCCGCACCGGAGCGCCGGGGCGCCGTGCCGCACGGGCGACAGCGTGATCTCGGTGAACGGCGACGGCACGGTGCGCCGCTGCCACTTCGTCCCGGAGGTGCTGGGCAACCTGTACGACGGCTCCTACCGGGCGGCGCTACGCCCCCGGGCCTGCCCCGCCGCGGCCTGCGACTGCCACATCGGCTACGTCCACCTGGAGCCGCTCGGTCTCTACGACGTCTTCACCGGCGGCATCCTGGAACGCATCCCGGCAGCCTGGCCCTGACCTCACGTCTCGCGCTCGGGGCGGTAGTCCGCCTCGGCGACCCCGAACGTCCACGCGACCCCCTCCCGCGCCCGCTCCACCCACGGCGGCACCCGCAGGAAGTAGGTGCGGCTGGTGCCGTCGGGCTCGGGCGTGGAGTTGACGACCTCCACCATGACCAGCGGCTCGTCGTCAGCCAGCTCGACCCGCCACAGAACACCCGTCTCGTCGGAGTGCACCGGCTTGGCCCCTGACTCGGCCAGGTAGCGGTCAAGGCCGAAGTGCTCCAGCATGGCCCGGCGCAGCTCCGCGTTCGCCTCTTCGCGGATCCGCTCGACGGTGAGGTCGCTCATCGCGGCCCCGAAATCGGCGGGAACCGGCATGCCGTGCCAGGCATGCAGGGCGAAGCCGTCGGAGTAGGACATGGCCGGGCCGTCCGCCCGGTGCAGCCGACCCAAGTCGTCGAGATGCAGCTCGACGGGCCGCTCGGTGACGATCGCCAGCCGCTCGAACGGCCACCACCAGCCCGCGCGCTCGGCCGTCCGCTTGAGCCCGTCGAGCCCCTCGAACGCCGACAGCCAAGGGGCGTCGTGCTGCCCCAGCACCGCGTCGAGAGTCGCCTGCCGCAACTCCTCGCCGCCGAACTCGGCGATCTCCCGGCGGATGTCGTTGACCAGCCGGTTGACCTGCGGCCAGAGCCGCCCGCCGGTCTCGTCCCACAGCGCCGCCCAGCCGACGGGCCCGAGCTCGGCATAGGCCGCCGACCTGGCCCGCTCCCACGGCACCGTGCGGACCGCGTCTCGCACCGAACGCCCGGGATCCCCGAGCGCCTCCCATGACCTGAGCGCCGCACCCACCGACCGGCGCAACGCGGCCGCGCCCTGGTCACCCACCTGCTGCGAGTCGGACCCGCTCCCGCTCGACGAGCCGGCAGGCGAGGCTCCGAGGCCCGCCGCCTCCAGTGCCCGCCGCACCGTGTCGCCGCCCGTCAGCCAGGCCGCCGCGACGGCTCCGGCCGCAGGCGAGGGCAGCACGAGCACGTGGTCGGGCTCGGCCAGCCCGGCCTCGCGGTACGCCTGCCGGACGGCGGCCTCCTGGTCCTCGCCCGGCCCGGTGGCCATGGCCACCCGCTCCCACGTCAGGGTCGCCATCAGTCGGCCACCACCCGGTGGGAACCCGGCACGTACTCGCGCTGCCGGATCACGCGGTACCAGCCCTTGGGCAGCGAGATCGCGGCGTGCTCCTCGTGCACGAGCCGCCCGCCTTCGGGCAGGTGCAGGAAGCCGCCGGAGAGCGTGCCGGGGCCGGGGATCGCGTGGCAGTGACCGGTGGCCTCGCCATGGGCCAGGATCAGCCGCCCGCGAGCGTCACGCGGCTCGGGCCGCAGCGTGCGCGGCGCGGACTCCTCCGGCACGGGCATGATCAGGATGTCGCCCTGTCGGTACATCGACCAACCTCCATCATCGGGGGGATGATCGGAAGCTATCGGCCGCGACCGACAATTCCCGGGGCCGACGGTTTCACCGTCGTGGCAGGGCGAGCGCCCTCCGGAAGCGTCAGCGGTGGCGGGCGCGGGAGGCGGCGGCGTGGGCGCGGTTGGCGCAGCGGGTGGAGCAGAACTGGCGCTTGCCCGGACGGCTGCGATCCACGAACGCGTCCTTGCACGGACCGGCCGCGCAGAGCCGCAGCCGTTCCCAGTCGCCTGAGGCGGCGATGTCCAGCAGCTCGGCGACGGATCGCACGGCGAGCCGTTCGGCCAGAGTGGCTCCTTCAGGCGCGGCGAGCCGTTGCCGCGGCATGCCGCCCGCCTCTTCCACCACGACCCGTATCGGCAGCTCGCCGGCCCATCGCGCCAGAGCGCGGGTCCGGTCGGGCGGCTCGCAGGCCAGCAGGGCGCGCAACCGTTCCCGCACGGCACGCACCGCTCGCAGGTCGTCATCGCCGGGGCCACCGCTTTCCCCCAGCTCGTGGCAGAACTGGCGCAAGGCCGCCACGTCCGGCAGGCGCTCGGGCTCCGCCAGGTACGCGTCCCACGTGTTGGCGAGATCGAGCGCCACCAGCCCCGTCTCGACGAACTGGCGCATCCGCCACTCCCTCTGTTACCGTCACGACTATGAACACAATAACCCCTGACAGAGATCTGGTCATCCTCGACGCCCCCTCCAATCTCGGCCTGCGTCCGCCCGCCCCCGACACCGTCCCCGGCTGCTACAAAGCACCGTGGGCACTGCGCAACGCCGGCCTCGTCCAGCGGCTCGGCGCGGCCGACGCGGGCGCGCTCGTCCCGCCGCGTTACGTGGCCACGTGGGCGCCGGGAAGCGGGGTGCGCAACGGGCCCGCCATCGCCGCGTACGCCCGCGGACTGGCCGACCGGGTGAGCGCGATCAGGGCGGAGGGCGGCTTCCCCGTCCTGCTCGGCGGCGACTGCTCGATCCTGCTCGGCCCCGCGCTCGCCCTGCGGAGGAGCGGCCGGTACGGGGTGGCGTACGTGGACGCGCACTCCGACTTCCGGCACCTCGGCAACTCCCCCCATGTCGGGGCGGCGGCCGGGGAGGACCTGGCCCTGGCCACCGGGCGCGGTGACGACTATCTGACGAACATCGACGGGCTGCGGCCGTACGTCAGGGACGAGGACGTGATCGTTCTGGGCGTGCGGGACGAGGGGGATCTCCGCGACTTCGCCGGGACCGGCATCGCCTACGTCCCCGGCAGCGGCATCTCCCTCGACGACGCGAGGAAGGTGCTCGTCCGTGACGAGCTCGACGGGTTCTGGATCCACGTGGACGCCGACGTGCTCGACCCGTCCATCCTGTCCGCGGTCGACTCCCCCACGCCTGGCGGACTCGACGCCGCGCAGCTTGTCGAGCTGCTGCGCGGGCTGGCGAGTCTGCCGGGGGCCGCCGGGCTGGAGGTGACGGTCTTCGATCCCGACCTGGACGAGGACGGCAGGCAGGCCGCCCTGCTCGCCGACATCCTCGTGTCGGCCCTGAGCTAACGGATCACGTAGCCGCTGGAGCTGGACCGGCCGGCGTCGTTCGTGGCCGTGATCGAGGTCCAAGGACCCGAGGGGACGTACGGGGCCCACGCCGACTCCAGCCGCCCCTTCCCGTACCACTCCTGCTTGACCACCACCCCCTGCGGGTCGAAGCGGAGCGTGCCGCCGCGCAGGTTGTAGCCCTCGACGAGGATGCCGGCCCGCCCGTTCATCTCCTTACGGGAAGCGCCGACGATGATCGGCTGCTGCCACTCGTTCACGATGTCGTCGGCCAGCGAGGGCGTGTCGTAGCGGGCCTGGCAGGTGAAGAAGGGATCCCAGCCGTAAGAGATGATTTTTCCGGCAAATGATCCGGCAGCCATCACCTGCTGGTCGATCCGGCTCTTCGTGGTCCGCCCGCGCAACGGCAGCGGCTCGACCCTCCCGCACTCCCCGTCCACCGGCGTCGGCTCGAACCCCTCCACGTTCACCCACAGCTCCACCCCGGGCGGCACCCGCCGCGCCGCCGCCTCGATGTAGTCGCGGGTGGCCCCGTAGTACGCCTGCGCGTTGCTCACGTCCCCGACGACCGGCACGAGGCGTGGCGCCACCTTGGCCTCCGCCTCGTGAACCCCGTAGACGGGCACCTTGCCCGTCCCACGCCCGTCCTGCACGGCGACGGCCATGGGCGCTCCCGCCCGGGTCGCGGCGATGGCCGCGAACCCCTCCGCCACCTGCCCGGGCGGGAACCCGCGTGCCCTCCTGGCGTCGATGTACGGGCTGACCAGGATCTTCTTCCCCGGCAGGGTGGCGGCGACGGCCGCGTGCTGGGCCGCGTACAGCGCGATGATCGGATCCTGGGCCGCCCGCGTCCGCATGGCCAGCTCGAACGACTGGTAGACCCCTCCGAACGCGGCAGACCTCCCGAACCGCTCCCGGTAGTCGGCGAGCACCCGCGTGGTGAAGGCGGTCAGCGCGGCGGTGTGCGCGGAGTCGGGCTCCCACGGTTTGCCCGCGAGCTGCGGCGCGGCGGGCAGCCCCGGGAAGACCGTCATCCCGTACGCGGCCGCCTCGGTCATCAGGTTGCCGAGCCCGTCGCCGTCCGTGGAGACGAGCACGAGATCCTGTACGGGGTCCTGGCAGGACGCGGCCAGCGAGACCCGGTAGAAGATCCGGCCCCGGCTCTCGATCCGCCGGTCCAGCCCCGGGCACCGCAGCAGCCCTTTCCCGAACTCCTCACTGGTCACGTAGGTGTAGACGCGGCGGACGCCGGGGACGTCGGCGCACGGCCGCCCGTCCACGAGGCAGTCGGCGAACTCGGGGTCCTCGCGGGCGCTGAACCTCGGGCCGAACGTGATCAGCGTGTCGGCGCCGATCGCGTGGATCGCCTCGACCATGCGCCGCGTCACGCACGGATCGGCCCGGGGCATGACCCAGTAGCCGGTGACGGCGTACGGGGCGACGACGCGGGTGTCGCGCGACTGGCACGCCGGGACCTCGGGCCTGTCGGGCACGACCAGGCTCACCATGAAGGCGGCCGCCACGACCAGCCACAGGATGACCCGGTGCACCCACGCCCCTTCCACGCCACCCCAAGCCTACGCACCCAGCGGCGGTACGGGGGCGCACCGGATGCTACCCCGGCGTGACACTCCGTATCCCGACCACGGAGAATGGCGGCAGGGGGTGGACATCGTGCGTATCGATCTCAGCGGCAAGACCGCGCTGGTCACCGGGTCGACTCAGGGCATCGGGGCGGCCATCGCCGAAGGGCTGGCGCTGGCGGGGGCCCATGTCGGGATCAACGGCCGCAGCGAGGGCTCCGTCTCGATGGCCATCGAGCAGATAGAGGTCGGCGACCTGATACCGGCGCCCGGCGACGTGACCACGGAAGAGGGCTGCGAGGCGGTGCTGCACGCGCTGCCCCAGGTGGACATCCTCGTCAACAACCTGGGCATCTTCGAGGCCAAATCCGCGCTCGAGATCACCGACGACGAGTGGCGGCGCTACTTCGATGTCAACGTGCTGGCCGCGGTCCGGCTCACGCGTGCCTACCTGCCCGGCATGATCGAGCGCGGCTGGGGCCGGATTCAGTACATCGCCAGCGACTCCGCCGTGGTCATCCCCGTCGAAATGATCCATTACGGCATGACGAAGACCGCGCTGCTGGCCGTGTCCAGGGGGTTCGCCAAGGAGGCGGCGGGCAGCGGGGTGACGGTCAACTCCGTGGTCGCGGGGCCGACGCACACCAGGGGCGTCGAGAAGTTCGTGTACGAGCTCATGGGCAAGGACCTGCCGTGGGAGGAGGCGCAGCGGGCGTTCATGCTCCAGCACCGTTCCCAGTCGCTGCTGCAGCGCCTGATCGAGCCCGAAGAGATCGCGAGCATGGTCGTCTACCTCAGCTCGCCCTTCGCCTCCGCGACCACGGGCGCCGCGCTGCGGGTCGACGGCGGGTACGTGGACTCGATCATCCCCTGAAGGAGAGCCGGCGGCTCCCCCGATCGGGTGATGTGACCGGACCGGGCCGGAGCGAGCCTGAGGGGCATGATCTTACGGACTCTGCTCACGCTCGGCCTGCTGGCCGCACCCGCACCCGCGGCCGCGGCCGCCGAGCGGCCCGCCATCGCCTGGCAGGAATGCCCGGCCTACTCCGACGACGTGCTGCGCTGGATGGGCCTCGACGACCAGCGGCTCCCCGAGTTCAGGAAGCTGTTCGGCAGGACGGAGTGCGGCACGCTCACCGTCCCCCAGAACTACGCCGACCCCGGTGGAAAGCAGATCACCATCGCCCTGACCAGGCTCAGGGCCGCCGACCAGGAACACCGCCTGGGCAGCCTGGCGGTCAACCCGGGGGGCCCGGGCGGCAGCGGCTACCTGATGCCGATCGAGCTCGCCATGACCGACGCGAGGCTGAACGCCCGCTACGACCTGATCGGCTTCGACCCGCGCGGAGTCGGCTACAGCACGAAGGCCAAGTGCACCGGCGGCAGGCCGGGGCCGGAGCCGACGGGCCCCGTCAGCGAGGAGCTGGCCAGGAAGGTCTACGACCAGACGGTCGAGAACAACCGGGCCTGCGGCCAGTCGGACCCCGGCTTCATCGGCCAGCTGACGACCGCCAACGTGGCCCGCGACATCGACCGCGTCCGCGCCGCGCTCGGCGAGTCGAAGATCAGCTTCCTCGGCGTCTCGTGGGGCACCTGGCTCGGCACGGTCCTGCGCAGCCTGTTCCCCACCAAGGTGCACCGCATGTGGCTGGACAGCGTGGCGCTGCCCGTGCCCAGGATGGACGTCTTCACGGAGGTACGCGCGATGGCCACCGACCGCGACTTCCAGCGGATGGCCAGGTGGATCGCCGACCGGGACGACGTGTACGGGTTCGGCACGACGAAGGCCCAGGTGGTGTCGGCGCTGACCGATCTGCGCAAGGCGTACGACGCCAAGCCCGTGACCTTCACGGACATCGGCCTCACCGTGACCGGCCCGATGATCGCGGAGGCGGCGGGCCAGCCGAGCCCCGGCTGGCCGGAGGTCGCCCAGGTGCTGAAGGAGCTGGTGGGCGCCACCGGCCCCACCGCGCCTCCGACGATCAAGAGGCTCTTCGGTGACCGGCCGCCGCCCACACCCGCCGGCGTGCCCGAGCGGCAGAACCAGACGGCCAATGTCGCGTTCTTCTGCAACGAGGACCAGGGCGCGCGCACGTTCGACTCGGCCTGGAACGCCTACCGCGAGCGCCTCGCGCGCTATCCGGTGACCGGCGAGGCCACCGCGTTCTTCCCGGCGTGCGCCGGATGGCCGCTGCCCGTGCAGACCACGCGTCTGCGGCCCGGCGGCTCGCTGGTGCTGTCGGGGCACCTGCACGAGAGCCCGTCACCGTACGAGTGGACGCTCGAGACGAGGGCGGCCGTCGGCGGGCACGTGGTGACCGTCGACGACGACGTGCACGGCTCCGCGCTCAGGGTGCCGGGCTGCCTGGCGAAGGTGGTCGGCTACTTCGAGACCGGACAGGTCACCGCCACCTGCCCCGGTGTGCCGGCGCCGACCTCGACCGAGCTCCCCGACCGTTCCGAGCTCAGTATGACTGCACCTCGATGAGGTTGCCCTCCGGGTCACGGAGGTGCGCGGTGCGCAGGGTCGGTCCCCAGTCGGGACGGTCCTGGGGCGGGGCGGCGACCGTGGCGCCGTGACGGGTAAGACAGTCGGCCGCCTTGTCCACGTCGTCCACCTTCATGACCAGCATTGCCGAGTCCTGGACCGGGTTCTGAGCGGCCCGGGGCAGGTCCGCGGTGCCGACGGCCTCCGCGATCATGCCCCGGCCGAACAGGGAGAGCCCGGTCTGGCCCTCGATGTCCCAGCTGGCGTAGCCGGGCAAGAACCGCGCCGGCTCGACGCCGAGCAGCTCACGCAGCACGGCCTGGTAGAACGCAGCACAGGCCGGGAAGTCGCGGACCAGCAGGCGGGGGTAGAGGACGTCCATCGGGATTCTCCTCGAGAATTAGTGGGTATCAACCAATGATTGGTAGCAACCTACACTTCCTGGCATGGACCTGCCACCCACCCTCCTCGCGACCACCACCTTCGTGCTGCACAAGGTCGGAGTCGGCAGCCGCCGCACCATCGGGGCCCGGCTGGCCGACGAGACCGGGCTGACCCTGTGGGAGTTCGCCGTACTGGCCACGCTGGCCGACTTCGGGGCCGCCGCCCAGCGCGAGGTGGGCGGCCGGCTCGGGCTCGACCCGAGCGACATGGTGCGCCTGATGGACGGGCTGATGGACGAGGGGCTGGCGGAGCGCGACCGCGACCCGGCCGACCGGCGGCGCTACCGGATCTCGCTGACACCCGCGGGACGCGACGTACTGGACCGCGCACTGGCCGTGATCGAGCGCGTGGAGCGGGAGACGCTGGCGCCGCTGACGACGGAGGAGCGGAAGCAGCTGCACGAGCTGGTGGCGAAGGTCTTCACAAACTGACAAGAGTTGTCATTAACGCAGCCGTCACATTGTTCACTTCTACCCCACATACCCTCTTTGCACACAGTTGCAGATCATGTTAGATGGAGGCGAGCAGAGAGGACCGGCACAGTGACGCTGATTCTCGATGGCGTCTTCGTACGGCGGCGCGGGGAGACCTGGCTTGACGACGTTCGCCTGGAATTATCCAACGGAATGACCACTCTGATCGGCCCGATGACCGCCGGAAAGACGACATTGATGCGCGTCGTCGCCGGATTGTTACCCCCCGATTCGGGCCGCGTCCTGGTCGACGGAGAAGACGTTACTACCATTTCGGTACGAAAACGCTCGGTCGCCTTCGTCTACCAGCAATTCATCAATTACCCATCACTGACCGTCTACGAGAACATCGCCTCTCCCCTCCGCCTCGACCCGAGATTCCGCCGTGACGGGATCGACCGGCGGGTGCGCGAGGTGGCCGAGCTCATGGGCATCGCGGCGTTCCTCGGCCGCAGGCCCGCCGAGCTGTCAGGAGGCCAGCAGCAGCGCACCGCCATCGCCCGGGCGCTGGCCCGTCCCGTGGACGTGCTGCTGCTCGACGAGCCCCTGGCCAACCTCGACTTCAAGCTCCGCGAGCAGTTACGCGCCGACCTGAAGAGCATGTTCGCGAGCTCCCCCGGCGTCGTCCTCTACTCCACCGCCGACCCGAACGAGGCGCTCACGTTCGCCGCGCCGACCGTGGTCCTGGGCGAGGGCCGGGTCCAGCACGTCGGCGACGTGGCCGAGATGTACGCCCACCCGCCCACGCTGGCCGTCGCGGCGACGCTCAGCGACCCGCCGCTCAACCTGCTGCCCGGCGTCGTACGCGACGGCAGGATCGAATGCCTCGGCACCTCCTTCCCCGCACCCCACGCGCACGCGTCCGGGCACAACGTCGTGCTCGGCGTACGCCCCCACCAGGTGAGCATCGAACGGGGCGGTCCCGGCGCGCTGGAGCTGCCCGCCGAGATCAGGCTGGCCGAGGTGACGGGCAGCGCGACGTTCCTGCACCTGCTCCTGCAGGGGCAGGTCCACCTGGTCGCCCACCTGCCGGGCGCCCAGCTCTTCACCCCGGGAGAGAGCACGGTCGCGTACGTGGACCCGGCACACGTCCTGGTCTTCGACGAGGACGGCGGGCGCCTGCTCGCCACCAGCGCCGCGGAGGTCGACCTGCATGGCTGACATCCGGCTGGAAGGCGTGGGCCACAGCTACGACGGGGGCCGGACGTGGGCGCTCAAGCCGATGACCTGGACCTGGCAGAGCTCCAGGGCGTACGCGCTGCTGGGCCCGAGCGGCTGCGGCAAGACCACACTCCTGAACATCATCTCCGGCCTGATCACCCCCACGGTGGGCCGGATCTTCTTCGACGACCGCGACGTCACCGACGTGCCCACCGCGGGCCGCAACATCGCGCAGGTCTTCCAGTTCCCGGTCCTGTACGAGGAGATGTCGGTATACGACAACCTGGCCTTCCCCCTCCGTAACCGGAAATATCCGTCGAAGGAGGTCGACGAGCGCGTCCGCCAGGTCGCCCGGCTCCTGGGCCTGGAGGACCTGCTCCGCCGCAGGTCACGCCGCCTGGACCCGGGCCGCCAGCAGATCGTCAGCCTGGGCCGCGGCCTGGTGCGCTCCCAGGTGGCGGCGGTGCTGCTGGACGAGCCGCTCACCGTGGTCGACCCGGCGCTGAAGTGGACGCTGCGCAGCAAGCTCAAGGAGATCCACCGCGACACGGGCCACACGCTGATCTACGTCACGCACGACCAGACCGAGGCGCTGACGTTCGCCGACGAGGTCGTGGTGGTCAACGACGGGGCCATCGTGCAGGCGGGCGAGCCGGCCGAGCTGTTCCTGTCGCCGGCGCACGAGTTCGTGGGGCACTTCATCGGCTCCCCTGGCATGAACATGCTGCCCGCCGAGATCGCCGACGGCGTCGTACGCGTCGGGGAGTCGGACGTGGGCCTGGCCGAGGGCGACCTGCCGCCGGGGCCGGTCCGGATCGGGGTGCGCCCCGAGTTCGTGCGGATCACCGGCGCCCACCGGTCGCCGGGCGTGGCGGCCAGAGTGACCGGGATCGACCGCATGGGGGCCTACGACCTGGTGCACGCCCTGGTCGGCGAGCACACCGTGACCGCCAAGACCGAGGCGGGCTCGCCGTACGCGCCTGAGTCGACGGAGTACCTGCACTTCCCCGCGGATCGCACGTTCCTGTTCCGCGACCAGGTCAGGTGCGGCTCGCTCGCGCCGCTGAACGGAAGGGGCACGACGTGACCGAGGTCCAGGAGGAGCCGCGGGCGGACCTCAAGCGGAAGAGCAACCGGGCCTGGCTGCTGGTGCTGCCGGTGGTCGTGTCGGTGGCGTTCACGGCCGTGATCCCGCTCATGACCGTGGTCAACTTCTCCGTCCAGGACGTCTTCAGCCCGAGCGACCGCATCTTCGTCGGTCTGGAGTGGTTCCGGTCGATCTCGCGCGATCCCGAGGTGCGCTCGGCGTTCGTCCGCACCCTGCTCTTCTCGGCCCAGGTGCTGCTGCTGGAGATCCCCCTGGGAGTGGCGATCGCGGTGTGCATGCCGCGCCGCGGCGTGTGGGTGTCGGTGGCGCTGGTGCTGGTGGCGCTGCCGCTGCTCATCCCGTGGAACGTCGTGGGCACGATCTGGCAGATCTTCGCCCGCGGCGACATCGGCCTGGGCGGCTGGGCGATCAACAACGTCCTGGGCGTCAACTTCAACTACACGCTGGACTCCACGGACGCCTGGGTCACGGTCCTGCTCATGGACGTCTGGCACTGGACGCCGCTGGTGGTCCTGCTGGCGTACGCGGGACTGCGCTCGATCCCCGAGCCGTACTTCCGGGCCGCGCAGATCGACGGCGCCTCCGCGTGGGCCACGTTCCGCCACATCCAGCTGCCCAGGCTGCGCGGGGTGCTGACGATCGCGATCCTGCTCAGGTTCATGGACAGCTTCATGATCTACACCGAGCCGTTCGTGGTGACGGGCGGCGGGCCGGGGAACGCGACGTCGTTCCTCAGCATCCTGCTGTCGAAGATCGCGGTCGGGCAGTTCGACCTGGGCCCGGCGGGCGCGTTCTCGCTGCTCTACTTCCTGATCGTGCAGATCCTCTGCTACGTCTTCTTCACCGTGCTGACCAGGTCGGGGAGGTGACCCGATGGCCGCTTTGAGCAGGAGCGCGGGGCGGCGGCTGCCCTGGGCGCGTACGGTCTTCTGGCTGTACGTGGCGACGCTGATGCTGCCGGTGCTGTGGATGTTCCTCATGTCGATCCGGCCGAACGAGGACATCCTCGGCAGCTTCTCCCTCATTCCGCAGCGCGTGACGTTCGACAACTACGCGACTTTCTTCTCCGACTCCTCCTGGTATTCGAGCTATCTGAACTCCATCGTCTACACCTCGATGAACGCCGTGATGTCGCTCGTCGTGGCGCTGCCGGCGGCGTACGCGTTCTCGCGGTTCCGTTTCGCCGGGGACAAGCACCTGTTCTTCTGGCTGCTGACCAACCGCATGGCGCCGCCGGCGGTGTTCCTGCTGCCGTTTTTCCAGATTTACCAGAGCGTCGGGCTCTTCGACACGCACCTCGGCGTCGCCATAGCGCACATGCTCTTCAACGTCCCGCTGGCCGTGTGGATACTCGAGGGGTTCATGTCGGGAATCCCCCGGGAAATCGACGAGACGGCCGCGATCGACGGCTATTCGCTGCCGCGTTTCTTCATCCGCATATTTTTGCCGATGATCCGCTCTGCGATCGGCGTCACGCTCTTCTTCTGCTTCATGTTCAGCTGGGTCGAGCTGCTGATCGCCAGAACCATCACCTCGGTGAACGCCAAGCCGATCGCCGCCACCATGACCAGGACCGTGAGCGCGGCCGGGGTGGACTGGGGCCTGCTGGCCACGGCGGGTGTGCTCACCATCGTCCCGGGCGCGATCGTCATCTGGTTCGTCCGCAACTACATCGCCAAGGGCTTCACCATGGGGAGGGTCTAGGGATGCTCGAGTGGATGGTCTGGACCGTCCCCACGGCCCTCGTCTTCGCCGGTGTGGCCCTGCTGCTGGTCGTGATGGCGGTCTGGGCACGCGTCTCCCCTCCCGTGGCCAGGCGGGGTTTCCTGCGCATCGAGACCGATCGCGGCGACCGGCTCTACATCGGCCTGATCAGCGCCGCCGTCGTGCTGGCGGGCTGGATAGCTGTCACCGACCTGTCCATGTGGCTCGCGCTCGGCTGCGCGCTGCTGGTGGCGGTCGTGATCGGGATATGGGGCTAACAGAGGAGGAGCCAAGCGATGAGGCATCGGGCAGGCACGTCCGCGGCGGTAGGTCTGGCCGCGCTCGTCCTGATAGTGGCCGGCTGCACGCAGGGCGCGAAGAAGCCCACGAGCGATTTCAAGGAGTCCGACGGCAAGGCCGCGGCGCAGCGGTGGGTGACGGAGGAGTTCACGCCGAGCACCCTGTCCAAGGACCAGCAGTTGGCGGAGATGGACTGGTTCATCAAGGCCGCGGCGCCCTACCGGGGCATGCAGATCAACGTGGTCTCCGAGACGATCACCACCCACGAGTACGAGTCCCAGACACTGGCCAAGGCGTTCACCGAGATCACCGGGATCAAGATCAAGCATGACCTGATCCAGGAGGGTGACGTCATCGAGAAGCTCCAGACGCAGATCCAGGGCAACCAGAACATCTACGACGCGTACGTCAACGACTCCGACCTCATCGGCACCCACTCCCGCGGCAACTACGTCTTCCCGCTGTCCGACTACATGGCGGGCGAGGGCAAGAACGTCACCTCCCCCACGCTCGACCTGGACGACTTCATCGGCATCAGCTTCACCACCGGCCCGGACAAGAAGATCTACCAGCTCCCCGACCAGCAGTTCGCGAACCTGTACTGGTTCCGCTACGACTGGTTCACCGACCCGAAGATCAAGAAGCAGTTCAAGGACGCGTACGGGTACGACCTGGGCGTCCCGGTCAACTGGGCGGCGTACGAGGACATCGCCGACTTCTTCACCAACAAGGTCAACGGCAACGGGACCATGGACGGCAAGAAGGTCTACGGCCACATGGACTACGGCAGGAAGGACCCGTCGCTGGGCTGGCGCTTCACCGACGCCTGGCTGTCCATGGCGGGCAACGGCGACCCCGGCATCCCCAACGGCCTGCCGGTGGACGAATGGGGCATCAGGGTCGAGAACTGCCGCCCGGTCGGTTCGTCGGTCACCCGCGGCGGCGACGTCAACGGCCCCGCGTCGGTCTACGCGCTCCAGAAGTACGTGGACTGGCTCAAGAAGTACGCCCCGAGGGAGGCCGCGGGCATGAACTTCAGCGAGGCGGGCCCGGTGCCGGCGCAGGGCAACATCGCCCAGCAGATCTTCTGGTACACCTCGTTCACGGCCGACATGACCAAGCCGGGGCTGCCGGTCGTCAACAGCGACGGCACGCCCAAGTGGCGCATCGCGCCGAGCCCGCACGGCGCGTACTGGAAGCAGGGCAACAAGCTCGGCTACCAGGACGCCGGCTCGTGGACCCTGCTGCGGAACACGCCGCAGGACCGCAGGGCGGCGGCCTGGCTGTACGCGCAGTTCGTCACCTCGAAGTCGGTGTCGCTGAAGAAGTCGATCAAGGGTCTGACGTTCATCCGCGACTCCGACATCAGGAGCGACTACTTCTCGGACAACTCCAAGAAGTACGGCGGGCTCATCGAGTTCTACGCCTCGCCGGCCCGCAAGCAGTGGACCCCGACCGGGACCAACGTGCCCGACTATCCCAAGCTCGCCCAGCTCTGGTGGCAGAACGTGGCCACCGCGGTGACCGGCGAGACGACGGCCCAGCAGTCCATGGACAACCTGGCCAAGCAGCAGGACGAGATCCTGGCCCGGCTGGAGCGGCGCGGTTACGGCGGCAACTGCGCGCCGAAGCTGAACCCCGAGCGCCCCGCCCAGTACTGGTTCGACCAGCCGGGCGCGCCCGCGCCGAAGCTGGCCGACGAGCGCGGCAAGCCCGAGACACTCGACTACGACAAGCTGATCGCCACGTGGAAGTCGGGTAATTAACAGGAGCGCCGCCGCCCGGGGCAGGACCGGGCGGCGGCCGTCTCCTAGTCCTTCAGGTGACGGGCCAGCCAGTCGAAGGCCCGCTCCTGCATGGGCACGTCGAAGCTGTGCGGCACGTCGGCCCACACCGCCTCGTAGGCGTCGGGAGCCTCCCGGTAGCGCTCCTCGATCATGGCGTGCGCCCGGCGCATGCCCGGCTCGGGGAACAGCCGGTCGCGCAGGGCGTACTGCACCATGAGCGGCTCGGGCGCGCGGGCGGCCACCAGGTCGGGCCAGTCGCCGAGGCGCGGCAGCTCCGACGGCCAGAGCATCCACGTGTGCTTCTCGACGTACCCGTCGAGCATGTCGCGGAAGGACGAGACCATCGCGGCGACGACCACGGCCCGGATGTCCGGGTCGAACGCGCCCAGGAGCGCGGCCCGCAGGCCGCCTCCCGAGAGCCCGACGCACCCGACGGGGCCCACGTCGGGCCTCGACCGGAGGTAGGCCGCCGCTGCCAGGTCCTCGCCCGCCGTCACGCCCGCGAAGGACGTGCCGAGCGCGGCGCAGTGCTTGGCGACCACGTGCTCGTGCTCCTTGGCCGCCGCGTCGTAAGGGCCCGGCTCGTCCACGCCGAGCGGGAAGCGGCGGCTGCCCCAGGTGAGCACGTCGGGGACCAGCACCGCGAAGCCGCGCCCGGCCAGCTCGTTCGCGTACGCGCGGCCGCCGTAGAGCCGGTCGCGGACACTCTGGATCTCGGGGGGAGGGCCGGAGGGGCCGTCGGCGATCTTCTCCTTGCCGAACCACTTCATCCCGCCGTGGCAGTGCAGCGCCACCACCCCGGGCAGCGGACCGGCCGCGTCCCGAGGGCGCAGCAGGTACGCGTGGGTACGCGGCCCGAACCCCACCGACCAGGAGAGCTCCTCCCCGGCGAGGTCGCCGTCCGTCCAGGAGCGCTCGACCCGCACGTCCTGGGCGGACAGGTCGAGCACCCCTAGGGCGGCACGCGCGGCCGAACGCAGCTCGGGCCCAGGGAGAGACGGGTAGACCCCGAACTGAGCGGCGGTGATGCCGGCCAGCTCAGCGAACACGCGTGCCTTCGTCCACGAGGTGCACGGGCTCGCCGGTGGCGGCCGAGACGTTGGCCGAGTGGCCCGTCAGCACGCTGCGGATCCCGTCGCGGTAGCCGGCCTGCCGCTTCAGCGGGTCGTCGCCGGGCCCGCGGAAGACGTCGTTCAGCAGCAGGCGGTCGCCGCCGCCGTGCCCGCCGGCCCCGCTCTCGATCGGGACCTCCTCCGGCTCGCTCCAGTGGCGGTGCAGGGTGAGCTTCTCCCACGCGTCGGCCTTGTGCTGCTTGGAGGCGGCGCTCGGGTCGACGGCCGCGTGCGGCGGGGTCCACGCCCGCTCGACCACCTCCAGCTCCAGCCGCCCGGCCGTGCCGTTGAACGCCACCCGGTAGCCCTCGAAGGGGGCGTAGGCGTTGAGCGCGTAGGTGAGCACGGCGCCGTTGGTGTAGCGGACCATCACCGACATGGTGTCGTCGATGGTGATCCCGTCGCCGAAGACGTCCTGGTCGCGGATGTAGCCGTCCTCGTGCTCGGCGTCCAGGTAGAGCCGCTTGAGCCGCTCGTCCTTGGAGATGTCCAGGATGAACGGGTCCGTACCGAGGCCTGGGGCGCCCTGACCGCGCGTGGGACGGTCGGTCACGCCGCGCTCCCGAGCGTTCTCCGAGCCGTAGAAGCGCAGGTCGGCCTGGGCGAAGACGGTCTGCGGGGCGGCGGCGAGCCACCAGTTGACCAGGTCGAAGTGGTGGGTGGACTTGTGGACCAGCAGCCCGCCCGAGTTGACCCGCTCGCGGTGCCAGCGGCGGAAGTAGTCGGCGCCGTGGATGGTGTCGAGCGTCCACTCGAAGTGCACGGACGTCACCCGGCCGATCGCGCCCTCCTGCAGCAGGCGGCGCACGGCCGAGTTGCGCGGCGAGTACCGGTAGTTGAAGGTGACGATCAGCTTGCCGGTGCTGCGCTCGGCCGCCTCCGCGATGGCCGCGCAGCCCTCGGCGTCGACGGTGAGCGGCTTCTCCACGATGACGTCCCGCCCCGCGTCGAGCGCCGCGCACACGTACTTGGCGTGGGTGGCGTCGACGGTGGTGACGATGACCGCGTCGGCGAGCTCGAGCACCTTGTCGAACTCAGCTGGCGTGAAGCGCGGCACCTCGTGACCGATCCGCTCGACGTAGTAGTCCATGCGGGTCCGGTTCGTGTCGCACAGGGCGACGATGGTGCCGGCGTCGCGCCACTCCCCGAGCAGCGCGTCGACGTACATCTGCGCGCGGTGCCCGAGCCCGACGAACGCGTACTTCATTTCTCTCCTTCTAGCCTGCGATCGAGGCGTTGGCCTCGGTGATGAACTTCTGCGCCGCGTCGTCGGGGGTCATCCTGCCGAACAGGACCTCCTCCGAGTACCGCGTGAGGATGTCTTCCATGGCGCTGGCGCCCTTCGGCGGAGCGGCCGGCGGGTCGGCCAGCTCACCCTTGACCTTGTCGAGGAAGTCCAGCGTCTTCTTGTCCGTGGGAGGCAGCTTGTCCTTGACCGCCGCCAGCACCTTGGAGCTGGCCGGCAGGCCGCGGTCGCTGAGGATGATCCCGCCCACCTCGGGGTCGTTGATCATGAAGTCGATGAACTTGGCGGCCTCGGCCGCGTGCTCGGACTTCGACGAGGCGGTGTAGAACATCGCCGGCTGCAGGAACATGCCCCCGGTGGTGGCCCCAGGCAGCTTCGGCATCCGCAGCAGGTCCACGTCCTTGCCCGACTTCTTGGCGATGCCGCCGAGCTGGTTGCTCCACCACATGCCCATCCCGCCGGTGCCGGTGGCCAGCAGCGACTGGTCCACGCTCTGGGCGCCGATCTCGGCGGTCTTGGCGGCGTCAGGCGAACCCTTGGTCTTGATCAGGTTCTGGGCGGTGGCCCACCAGGCCTTGATCGTCTCGGGAGAGACGCCGACCTTGTTGCCGTTGTAGAAGGGCTCGCCCTTCTGCGCGGCGAAGATCTGGAGGTAGGCCGGGTTGAAGCTCTGCTGCGTGCCGTAGATCTTGCCGCCGCTCTTCTCGGTGATCTTCGACGCCAGGGTGACGTAGTCGTCCCAGGTCCACTTGGTGTCGTCCGGGATCTTCTGTCCCGCGGCCTCCACCTCGGCCGGGCTGACGACCAGGGAGAAGGCGTTGACGCCGGTGGGGATGGCGTACTGCTTGCCGTCGATGGCGCCGGTGGTCAGCACCTTGGCGTCGATGTCGGCGGTGTTCACCTTGCTGGCCAGGTCGGCCAGCGTGCCGCGGTCGGCGTACTCGCGCAGACCGCGGATCTCGAGGGTCATGACGTCGGGCGCGTCGTTGGCCGCGACCTTGGTGGACAGCGACTCGTAGTAGGCCGCGAAGTCGGAGAACTCGCCCTCGACGTCGATGTTCGGGTTCTTCGCCTCGAACTTCTTGATCGCCGCTTCGGTCATCTGCTGTCGTGCCGCGCTGCCCCAATAGGAGAAGCGCAGCTTGATCTTGCCATCAGCGCTTTCGCCGCCGCTGCCGCTGCCGCAGGCCGCGGTGACCGCCAGCACGGCAGTGGCCAGCAGGGCCGCCGACCACATCTTCTTGCCAGAGCTCACGGCTCTACCTCCTATGGGTCTTCTTGTTGGGGGGTGGAGGAACTACTTCAGTCCCGTGGTGGCCACACCACGGATCAGGTATTTCTGACCGGCCAGGAAAAAGCCGAAGATAGGACCGAGCGCGATGATCGACATGGCGAACATGGGTCCCCATTGCGAGTCGCTGCTGGCGTCCAGGAAGGTGCGTAGCGCGACCGGGACAGTGAAGTTGTCCGGATTGTTGAGGTAAAGGAGCTGGCTGAGGAAGTCGTTCCACGTCCAGATGAACGTGAAGATCGCGGTCGTGGCCAGCGCGGGCAGGCAGAGCGGCATGACCACTCTGATAAAGATGCGCCAATAGCCCGCTCCGTCGATCTCGGCCGCTTCGTCCAACTCCCTGGGCAGCGTACGGATGAACTGCACCATAAGGAAGACGAAGAACGCGTCCGTCGCCAGCACCTTCGGCATCACCAGCGGCCAGATGGTGTTGATCAGGTCGAGCTTCGAGAACATGATGTACTGCGGCACGATCACCACGTGGTGCGGCAGCATGATCGTGCCCAGCATGATGGCGAACCAGAGCTTCTTCAGCGGGAAGTTCAGCCGGGCGAAGGCGTAGGCCGCCAGCGAGCAGGCCACCAGGTTGGCCACCACCGACAGCGCCGTGACCACCGCGGAGTTCCACAGGTAGTAGCCGAAGGGGTGCTTCAGCGCGTTCCAGCCCTCGCTGTAGTTCTTGAAGGTGACCTCACTGGGCCACAGCCCCGGCTCACGGAAGATCAGCTCCTCCGGCTTGAGCGAGCTGGAGATCATCCAGAGCAGCGGGTAGAGCATGACCAGGCCGAAGCCGATCAGCAGGATGTGCTTGACCACCGGCCCGCCCCTGAGGGGGCGGAACAGCACCGGGACCGGCCTACTTGGTGTCGCCATAGAAGACCCAATACTTAGACGCGAGGAAGTTCACTCCGGTCAGGGCGGCGATGATGAGCAGCAGGACCCACGCCATCGCCGCCGCGTAGCCCATGTCGTAGCTCTTGAACCCCTTCAGATAGAGGTAGAGCGTGTAGAAGAGGGTGGAGTCGGCCGGGCCGCCCTTGCCGTTGCTCACGATGAACGCCTGCGTGAACGACTGGAACGACTTGATGACCTCGAGCACGAGGTTGAAGAAGATGATCGGCGTCAGCAGCGGCAGCGTGATCGAGCGGAACTGTCGGAGCGTTCCGGCGCCGTCCACGGCCGCCGCCTCGTAGTAGCTGGCGGGGATCTGGCGCAACCCGGCGAGGAAGATGATCATCGGGGCGCCGAACGTCCACACGTGCAGGAGTATCAGCGTCCCGAGCGCGGTGTCCGGGTCGCCGACCCAGCCTGGGCCCTGGATCCCGAAGATCGACAGCACCGCGTTGACCAGACCGTCGGCGCCGAAGACCTTGCGCCAGAGGATCGCGATCGCGACGCTGCCACCCAGCAGCGAGGGCAGGTAGAAGATCGAGCGGTAGAACGACAGCCCGCGTAGCCCCCGGTCGAGCACCAGGGCCAGCCCCAGAGCGAAGGCCAACTGCAGCGGGACCGACACGACCACGTAGACCGTGGTGACCTTCAGCGAGGCGAGGAATCTCTCGTCCTGGGTGAACATCTTGACGTAGTTGTCGAGCCCGACCCACTTGGCTTCCTTGAGGAGGCTGTAGTCGGTGAAGGACAGGTAGAGCGAGGCGAAGATCGGGCCGATCGTGATGACGAGCAGGCCGACGAACCAGGGCGCCAGGAACAAGTAGGCGGCCCTGGCCTCGCGGCGGGAACGTAGCGAGCGGGTCACCGCCACCGAGTCAGCCATGACGGAACTCATTCGTCATTCACGGACCTTCCGGCGAGATGTGAATGGATAGCGCTTTCCTATAGCTGGCGTGAAAGTTACGTCAACCCTTTGCAGGCGTTACATAGCCGTTACCGATATATCGCTACCGCGTTTCCCCAGCTAGAGAGCGTGTCGGCCGGAGAAGTCAGATGAATTCGGTGCGTGGTTAGTACAACCGGTTGCAGCAGGGGCTATCGTGGTGGCGCGGTGGAGTCCCTGATGACCAGGCGCGTCTCCAGCGAGGTGGTGGCCGTGACCTCCTGGATGAGGAGGTCCACCGCGAGCCTGCCCGCCGCGGCGGTCGGCATGGCGACCGTGGTGAGCTTGGGGCGGTTCAGCCGGCCGGAGACGATGTCGTCGATCCCCACCACGCTGACGTCCTCCGGCACGCCCAGCCCGAGCTCACCGAGGCCCTCGATGAGCCCGATCGCCACCAGGTCGTTGTAGGCGAGCACGCCGGTGGCCCCCGAGTCCCGCACCTGAGCCGCGGCGGCGAACCCGCCCCGCGCGGTGGGCGCGTTGGGGCCGATGACGACCAGCTCGACACCGTGCACCTGTTCGGCGGCCGTACGGATCTCCGAGCTCGTCCACGAGCCGGCCGGCCCCGACACCAGCGCCACGCGGCGGTGCCCGAGCCCGGTCAGGTGCTCGACCGCCAGCCTGGCGCCGTTGCCGACGTCCATCAGCACCGTGGCGGCGCCGCGCAACCGCCGGTTGATCACCACGAACGGCACCCGCTCGGCCAGCCGTTCGAGCACCTTGTTGGACGCCCTGGGGCTGCAGAGCACCAGGCCGTCCACCTGCTTGGAGAACGCCTGCACCAACTCCTCCTCGGCGGCCGGCTCCTCGTCGGTGTCGGCCACGAACAGGTGGTAGTCGCGCTGCCTGGCCGCCGCGTGAGCTGCCTTGATCAGCGGAGGGAAGAACGGGTTGGCGATGTCGGCCACGATCAGGCCGAGGTTGTGGGTGCGGCCGGTCGTGAGCGCCCTGGCCGCCCGGTTGGGGCGGTATCCCAGCTCCTCGGCCACCGTCAGCACCCTGGTGCGGGTGGCCGCGTTCACCATGTGCGGCGCGGAGAACGTCCGCGACACGGTCGATACATGCACCCCGGAGGCCCGGGCCACATCACGAATCGTCACTGTCACAGTCGCACACCCTAACGCAACCGCTTGCAGAATCCCTGAGTACCATGAAAGCGCTTGCCGAGCGATTGCAGCGGGAAAACCCTGCTCCAGCCGGGGCTACGAAATCACCACTTGACGCCTCGGCCTCGGTGACACAAAGGTTTAGTGCAACTGTTTGCAGTCTTGAAGGAGCCCCCCACGGTGAGCAGAGTCCTCGTCACCGGAAGCGCAGGACGTCTGGGCCGCAGCGTGGTCAGCACGCTGGCGGCGGCCGGACACGAGGTCATCGGCGTGGACCGGGCACCCGGCACGCCGTCCGAGGCCGCGGCCGTCTTACCGGCCGACCTCACGGACACGGGCGAGGCGTTCGAGGCGATCGCCAGGTTCCGGCCCGAGTCCGTGATCCACCTGGCCGCCATCGCGACGCCGTTCAGCTACCCGGAATCCGTGATCTACAAGGTGAACACGCAGCTCGCGTTCAACGTCTGCGAGGCGTCCGTGGCGCTGGGCGTGCGCGGCGTGGTGGTGGCCAGCAGCCCGACGGTCATCGGGTACGGCGCCCCGGGCGGCTGGGCCCCCACCTACCTGCCGATCGACGAAGAGCACCCGGTACGCCCGTGGAACGCGTACAACCTGTCCAAGGTCGTCGCCGAGCAGACCATGAAGGCGTTCGCGCTCGCCGGGACCACCCGGATGGCCGCGGTGCGGCCGTGCTTCGTCATCCCGCCCGAGGAGTGGGCCGGCGCGCCCACGCAGTCGGGGCACACCGTGAAGGAGCGGCTGGACCGGCCCGAGCTGGGCGGTGTCTCGCTGTTCAACTACATCGACTCCCGCGACGCCGCCGAGCTGATCGCCGTGCTGGCCGAGGCGCTGCCCGAGCTGCCGAACGGCGAGGTGTTCTTCGCCGGCGCCGCGGACGCGCTGGCCAGGAAGCCGCTCGCCGACCTGCTGCCCCAGGTCGTGCCCGGCACCGAGCCGTTCGCGGCCGGACTCACCGGCACCTCCCCCGCTTTCTCGACGACCAAGGCACAGCGCCTGCTCGGCTGGCAGGCCAAGCGGAGCTGGCGCACTGAACTGAAGGAATCTGCATGAATCTGAGCGGTGTGCTGTTCTTCCCCGTGACCCCCTTCGACGCCGACGGCGGGCTCGCCGAGGAGGTGCTGGCCGAGCACATCCGGCAGGGCATGGAGCACGGTCCCGGCGGCGTGTTCGTGGCGTGCGGCACCGGCGAGTTCTCCGCGCTGTCGGAGGCCGAGCACGCGCGGGCGGTGCGGGTGGCGGCCGAGGTCGTGGGCGGGCGGGTGCCGGTGTTCGCGGGCGCGGGCGGCCCGCTCGGCACGGCGCTCAACCAGGCGCGGGCCGCGCGCGAGGCGGGCGCCGACGGACTGCTGCTCATGCCGCCGTACCTGGCGCAGGGTCCCGGGCACGGCTTCGCCGCCTACGTGGCGGCGGTGGCCGCGGAGCTGCCGGTGATCGTCTACCAGCGGGGCTCGGTGGTGCTGGAGCCGGAGGCCGTGGTCGAGCTGGCCGGGATCCCCGGGGTGATCGGGCTCAAGGACGGCGTGGGCGACATCGACAGGATGCAGCGGACCGTGCTGGCGGTGCGGGAGGCGTACCCGGACTTCCTGTTCTTCAACGGGCTGCCGACGGCCGAGCTGACCATGCCCGCCTACCGGGGCATCGGCGTGCAGCTGTACTCGAGCGCGGTCTTCGCGTTCGCGCCGGAGATCGCGCTCGCCTATCTGAACGGTGACGAGCGGCTGCTCACCGGGTTCTACGCCCCGCTCGTACGCCTGCGCGGCAAGGTCCCCGGCTACCCGGTCGCCCTGGTCAAGGCCGGGGTACGGCTGCGCGGCCTGGACGTGGGCGCCGTCCGCCCGCCGCTGGTCGAGCCGACCGAGGAGCACCTGGCGGAGCTGGAGCAGCTGATCAAGACGGGGCTGGAGCTGGCGGCGTCATGACGATCGCCGACCTGCGTACCTCGCTGCGGACGGTCCCGCTGCCGCGACCCTGGGGCGCCGACGTGCCCGCCAACCACGTGGTCGTGTGCGAGGTCACGCTGAAGGACGGGCGGACCGGGACGGGGTTCTCGTGGACGCCGCAGATCGGGGCGCACGCCGTACAGGCGCTGCTCGACCACGACCTGCGTGAGGCGCTGATCGGGCTGCCCGCGCACCCCGAGGTGGTGTGGGACCGGCTCTGGCGGCACCTGCGCGAGGCGGGGCCCGGCGGGATCACCACGATCGCGCTGGCCGGGATCGACCTGGCGCTGTGGGACCTGCGCTGCGGCGAGCGCGGCCTGGCCGACGTGCTGGGGCGGCGGCGGGACGAGGTGCCCGTCTACGGCAGCGGCGTCAACCTGCACTACTCGCTGGAGGAGCTGGTGGCGCAGGTCCGGCGCTGGGTGGCGGCCGGGTACCGGGGCGTCAAGATCAAGGTGGGCCGTCCCGACCTGGCGGAGGACGTGGCCCGGGTGGCCGCCGTCCGCGAGGTGATCGGGCCCGACCGGCTGCTGATGATCGACGCGAACCAGCGGTGGGACCTGCACCGGGCCAGGCGGGCCATTTCCGCGCTGCGGGAGTTCGGGCTGCACTGGATCGAGGAGCCGCTGCCCGCCGACGACGTGGCCGCGCACGTGGAGCTGCGACGCTCCATCGACGTGCCGGTGGCGGTCGGCGAGAACGTCTACACCACGTACGGCTTCCGCGACCTGCTGGCCGCGGGCGCGTGCGACGTCGTCCAGCCGAACGTGGTGCGGGTCGGCGGGATCACGCCGTTCCTGCGGATCGTGGAGCTGGCCAGGACGTACGACGTGCCGGTCTATCCGCACCTGCTGAGCGACGTGTCCGGGCAGCTCGCGCTGGCCCTGCCGCTGCCGGTCATGGCGGAGGACGTGGAGGACGCGTCGTTCGCGGCGCTCGGGCTGCTGGAGGAGCCGTACCCGGTGAACGTGTCGGACGGGGTGCTGCGGGCGGGCGAGCACGCGGGGCTGGGACTGAGGTGGTCCCGGTGAACGGCCCGGTGAAGGTCGTACTCGCCGGCGCGCACGGGCACGGGCGGCATCATCTCGGCAACCTGCGCAGGCTGACCCACCTGGGGCAGGTCGAGCTGGCCGGGATCTGCGACGTGCGGCCCGCCGAGGTGGACTTCGCCTCGCCGCTGCAGTCGCCCGACCTGGGCGAGCTCCTCGCGAAGACCGGCGCGGACATCACGGTCATCTGCACGCCTATTCACACGCACGCCGACCTCGCGGTCACCGCCCTGCGTGCCGGGTCGAACGTGCTGCTGGAGAAGCCGCCCGCCGCCAGCCCCTCCGAACACGCGCGGATCGCCGCGGCGGTGGCGGAGACGGGGCTCGCCTGCCAGGTGGGCTTCCAGTCGCTGGGCTCGGCGGCGATCCCGGCGCTCCGCTCGCTCATCGCCGACGGCGCCATCGGGCGCGTGCGCGGCATCGGCGGCGCGGGCGCCTGGGAGCGGCCCTCCGCATACTTCACCAGGTCCGCCTGGGCTGGCAAGCGCCGGATCGACGGCGTGGACGTGGTGGACGGAGCGCTGACGAACCCGTTCGCGCACGCCGTCGCGACCGCCCTGGCCCTGGTGGACGGCCCGATCGCGGAGATCGAGACCGAGCTCTACCACGCCAATCCGATCGAGTCGGACGACACGTCCTGCCTGCGGATCCGGCTCGACGGCGGTCTCGTGATCACGATCGCGGTGACGCTCTGCGCGACCGGCAGGAACGAGCCGTACCTGATCGTGCACGGCGACGCCGGCCGCGCCACGCTCGTCTACACGCAGGACCAGCTCAAGGTCGAGCTGCCGGACGGCTCGGTCACGACGACCGTGTACGAGCGTACGGACCTGCTGGAGAACCTCATCGACCACCTCCGCACGGGCGCGGACCTGCTGGTGCCGCTCTCCGTCACGGAGTCGTTCACGCAGGTGCTGGACGCGGTCCGGCTGGCCCCCGAGCCGTCGCCGATCCCGGAGCGGCACCAGGTCGTCGAGCGGGACCCCGGGTCCGGCGAGGTCACGCACCGGTTCCTGCCGGGCGTCGCCGAGCTGACCGCGCGCAGCGCCGAGGAGCTGGCGCTGTACTCGGAGCTGGACGTGCCGTGGACGACGGTGGAGCTGCGCGTCGCCGACACGGCGGTGGCCTCCTACGAGTGGCGGCCCGACCTGCCGGTCACCGACTCGCCCCGGCCCTACCTGCACCCGGTGCGCACGCTCGGCGGCGTGGAGGTCACCCAGCTGCGCCCCGAGGACCACGTGCACCACCTCGGCGCGGGAGTCGCGATCTCCGACCTGGGCGGCGCGAACTTCTGGGGCGGCCGCACCTACGTCAAGGACCAGGGGCCGACCTGGCTGGACGATCACGGCGTGCAGCGGCACCTGGCGTTCCCGCGGCTGGACGACGACGGCTTCGTCGAGCAGCTGGAGTGGGTGGGCCCCGGCGGGCGGCTGATGGCGCGCGAGGAGCGTACGGTGCTCGCCCGGCCCATCGACGGGGCGTGGGCGCTGGAGTTCTCCTTCACGCTGACGAACCTCACCGGCGCGCCCGTGGAGATCCACAGCTCGGCCACCAAGGGCCGGGAGGGCGCGGGCTACGGCGGGTTCTTCTGGCGCGCGCCGGGAACCTCCACCGGCCGGGTCACCCTGCCCGGGGACGAGCAGGCCGTGCACGGCAGCCGTTCCCCGTGGGTGGCCATGGCGGGCACCACGCCCGAGGGCCGCGACTGGACGCTGGTCTTCGCCCAGACGGCCGACGATCCGTGGTTCGTACGGGTGGAGCACTATCCGGGAGTGGGCCAGGCGCTGGCGTGGGACCGGCCGCTGGTGCTGGAGAGCACGCTGACGAGGCGGGTCGTCACCGCCGTGATCGACGGGCGACTGGACACGGCCTCGGCCTCCGCCGTAGCCCGCGACCTGCTGCGATGACGCGATGGTGGCGGCTCGGACCGAGCCGCCACCACCGCGTGGCTCAGCTCTTGGACGCCCTGCGGGAGCGCGCGGCGGCCGCGAGGACGTCGAGCAGGCGCTCCGTCTCGTCCCAGCCGACGCAGGCGTCGGTGATGCTCTGCCCGTACGTCAGGCCCTCGCGGGGACCGGGCTCCTGCCGGCCGGGGACGAGGAAGCTCTCCACCATCAGACCGGCGATCCCTTCCTCGCCCTCCGCGATGCGGGCGGCGATCTCCCTGACCACGGCCGCCTGACGTACGTGGTCCTTGCCGCTGTTGCCGTGGCTGGCGTCCACGATAAGACGCTCCGGCCGCTGGGCCTTGCGCAGCAGCGCGAGGGCGTCGCCCACGGAGTCCGTGTCGTAATTGGGTCCGCCACGGCCGCCGCGGAGAATGATGTGGCAGTCCGGATTGCCCTTGGTGCTCACCACCGCGGCCCGCCCCTCGTCGTCGATGCCGAAGAAGACCTGCGGGTGGGCGGCGGCGTGCACGCCGTCGATCGCCACCTGCACGTCGCCGTCCGTGGCGTTCTTGAAGCCGACGGGCATGGACAGGCCGGAGGTGAGCTGCCGGTGGACCTGGCTCTCGGGCGTACGCGCGCCGATCGCCCCCCACGTGACGGCGTCGGCGATGTACTGCGGGCTGGTGGGCTCCAGGAACTCGCAGCCGACGGGCAGTCCCGTGCCGAGCACGTCGAGGAGCACGGTGCGGGCGAGGTGCAGACCTCGTCGCACGTCATGGCCGCCGTCGATGTCCGGGTCGTTGATCAGCCCTTTCCAGCCGATGGTCGTCCGCGGCTTCTCGAAGTAGACGCGCATGACCACGCACAGGGCGTCCTCCATGCCGCGGGTGGCCGCGGCGAGGCGGCGGGCGTAGTCGAGGGCCGCCTCGGGATCGTGCACCGAACACGGTCCGATGACGAGCAGCAGCCGATCGTCGTCACCGGCGAGAATGTCGCGGACGGCACGACGGCTCGCCGCGACGAACTCCTCTTTCTCCTCTCCCAGCGGGAGCTCCGCGCGAAGCTCCGCGGGTGCGGACAGGGCTTCGAACGAGGTGATGCGTAGATCCCTGGTCACAGTCATGGGGTGGGCCTGCTCTCTAGCGCTCGGGCGGCGATACGGCCCATGCCCGAGGGTCCGGAGCCGACCGCCTAAATGACGAAAAGGCAGGAGACGAATCTCTCTGCCTTTGGCTCCGGATGAACAGTTGATCAGCGCATGTGATCCTGGGCCCCACCCGGAGCCTGCACATAGCGCGAAAATCGACTGATCAGCGGCATGTTGTGAACCGTACCAGCCGAGCCGACCACGACTCAAGTCGGCCACCCGGCCATCGACCCTTCCGCAACCCCTCACTCCCCGTTTCCCAGCGGTTACTGCGGCGCTGGCTAGGGTGCGGGATCTGTGAGCAGCGCAGCCGTCACCGCCGAGCCCGTCACCGCCAGGGACCCGTTCTTCGACAACGCCAAATACCTGGCGATCCTGCTGGTCGTGTGCGGTCACCTCATCGAGGACCAGCGGGACGCGGCCATCCCGCATGCGCTCTACTTCTACGTCTACGTCTTCCACATGCCGCTGTTCATCGTGCTGAGCGGCTACCTGTCGCGCCGGTTCACGTTCTCGGCGGGGAAGGCGCGCAAGCTCATCTCGACGCTGGCGGTGCCGTACCTGATCTTCGAGTTCGCGTACTCGCTGCCCCGGCTGATCCTGTACGGGAAGTTCGAGCTGAGCCTGCTGGACCCGTACTACCTGACCTGGTTCCTGCTCTCGCTCTTCCTGTGGCGGCTGTCGACGCCGGTGTGGCAGCAGCTCAGGTGGCCGCTGGCGATCGCGGTCGCGCTGTCGCTGCTGACCGGGACGAGCGCGCTGCCCGACGAGCTGGCCATGAACCGGACGTTCGGCCTGCTGCCCTTCTACGTGCTGGGGCTGATGCTCAAGCCGGAGCACTTCGCGTGGCTGCGCAGGCCGTACCTGCGGCTGACCGGGGCGTGCGTGCTCGGCCTGGGGCTGGCGGCGGCGCTGCTCGTGCACGACCGGGTGCCGACGGAGTGGATCAGGTGGCGCCTGCCCAACTCGGCGCTGCACGTGGACGACCTCACCGGGACGGCCGTCCGGCTGGGGCTGCTGGTGGCCGGGGCGGTGCTGGTGGCGGCGTTCCTCGCGGTGACGCCGGCGCGGCGCACGTGGTTCAGCGGGCTCGGCGCGGCCACCATGTACGCGTACCTGCTCCACGGTTTCGTGGTCAAGGTCGCCGAGCGGTTCGAGCTGGGCGTCCCGCTGTCGATCCTGCTCGGCGTGGCCGCCGCCACGCTGCTCTGCACCTCACCGGTCCGCCGGATCTTCCACTGGGCGGTCGAGCCGCGCATGTCCTGGGCCTTCACCCCGCTCCGCCGACCGTGACACGGTGTCAGGTATGGCCATCGACTTCACCCTCGCTCCCGAGCACGAGGAGATCCGCCGGCGGGTCCGCGCCTTCATCCAGGACACCGTCATCCCCGCCGTGGAGGAGGTGAAGGAGGCCGGCCGGGACGCGTACCTCCGGACGATCTTCCAGCTCCGCTCCCAGGCCAGGGCCGAGGGGCTGTGGCTGCCCCACATGCCGAAGGAGTGGGGCGGCATGGGGCTGGGTCACGTGGAGCTGGCCATGGTGCAGTCGGAGGCGGCCAAGACCCGCATCGGCCCGTGGGTCCTGAACTGCATGGCACCCGACGAGGGCAACATGCACACGCTCCTGCACTGGGCGACGGACGAGCAGAAGGAGAAGTACCTCCGCCCTCTCGCGGAGGGAACGCAGATGTCCTGTTTCGCCATGACCGAGCCGGAGGTGGCGGGCTCCGACCCGACCCTGATCCGGACCTCGGCCGTGCGCGACGGCGACGAATGGATCGTCAACGGCCACAAATGGTTCATCTCCAATGCTCGCCGGGCTGACTTCGCCATCCTCATCGCCCGTACGGAGCAGGACGTGCCGGAGGGCTCGCGCGGCGCCAACACCGCCTTCCTCGTGGACCTGCCCCAGCCGGGCTGGAACGACGTACGCGAGGTGGAGACGATGCACGGCTCCACGGGCCACAGCGAGATCGTCATCGAGGACCTGCGCCTGCCCGACGGCCAGATCCTCGGCGGGCGCGGCAACGGCCACCGCCTCGGCCAGTATCGCCTCGGGCCGGCCCGGCTCGCCCACTGCATGCGGTGGATCTCCGAGGCGGAGACGGCCCTGGACATGATGGTCGACCGTGCGCTCAACCGCTACAGCCACGGCTCGCTGCTGGCCGAGAAGCAAGGCATCCAGTGGATGATCGCCGACTCGGCCATGGAGCTGTACCAGTGCAAGCTGATGGTCCTCCACGCCGCCTCCAAGATCGACAAGGGCGAGGACTTCCGCACGGAGGTGTCGATGGCCAAGCACTTCGTCGCGGGCAGCCTCAACCGGATCGTGGACCGCGCGATCCAGGTGCACGGGGCGCTCGGCTACTCGACCGACACGCCGCTGGCGCACATGTTCCAGCACGCCCGCTGGGCGCGCTTCGCCGACGGCGCCGACGAGATCCACCAGATGCGCATCGCCGAACGCACGATAGCCGCCTACCAGGCGACCGGCTCCACCAGCTCGGCCACCGGCGGCCTCCCCCTGTGACGGTCCCCTCGGACCCGACCCAGTTGATCGTCCTGCGCGGCAACTCGGGCTCGGGCAAGACCAGCGTCGCCCGCGCGCTGCGCGCTGCGTACGGCAGGCGCGGCCTGGCCCTGGTGAGCCAGGACATGCTGCGCCGCGAGATCCTCCGCGAGCTCGACATGCCAGGCGGCGTCAACATCGGGCTCATCGACACCGTCACCCGCTACGCGCTCGACCACGGCCACCACGTCATCCTCGAAGGCATCCTGACGACGGCGAGATACGGGCCGATGCTCGAGTCACTGCGGGAAGACCATCCCGGCAGGAGCCACTTCTTCTATCTCGACATCCCCTTCGACGAGACGCTCCGCCGCCACGCCACCCGTCCGCAGAGCGCGGAGTTCGGCGCGGAGCTGATGCGGGAGTGGTACGTCGAGCGAGATCTCCTGCCCGGCGGGTGCGAAACGGTCATCCGGCAGGACAGCTCACTTCAGGAGACGGTACGGAGGGTGCTGTCCAAGACGCTCCGACCCGACTAGTCCCTCAGTTGGGCGGCGAACATCGGCTCCAGGGCGTTCAGCATGAGCGTCCTTGATCGCTCCGTCCCGCCGGCGATCCTGCCCGCCATCGCCAGCGACACGCAGCCGTGCAGGAATGCCCAGATCGTGTCGACCGCACCGGGCGGATCGGCCAGCTGGGCGCCCCGCGCCTTCGCGATGTCCTGCAACGCGACGCGGAAGACGCGGAAGGCGTTCCTGGCCTCCAGCGGAGTCTCGGCCGTGCCGAACGGCACCCCGTCCATGCCGTTCATCGCCTGGTAGAGCTCCGGTGAGGCGAACGCGAACGCCCAGTACGCCTCGGCCATCGCGACCAGCCGCCCCTCAGGGGCGCCCTCCGCCGCCAGGCTCAGTCGCTCGGACAGCTCGGCGAAGCCGAGCGTCATCAGCTCGACGAGCAGCTCCTCCTTGCTGGAGAAGTGCTGGTAGAGGATCGGCGCGCTGTATTCGAGCTTGCCGGCGATGCGGCGGATCGTGACCGCGTTCCAGCCCTCTTCGGAGGCGATGACCCGGGCCGCCTCCAGCAGCCGGACGCGCATCTCCTGCCGCTCCCGCTCGCGCCGCTTCTTGCTGGCGCTCGGCTCGGGCTGGGCCTTCGTCGTCACGATGCGTCCTCTCTCTTGACGCCGACATCCTATCGCCGGTCTAATTCCTAACATTGATAGATTTATGAACGAAGTTAGGAGCGCAGCGTGATCGTCGTGTTCGGCGGGACAGGCAGGGTCGGGCGTCAGATCGTGGAGCAACTCCGCCAGGAGGGAAAGGCGGTACGCGTCGTCACCCGCGATCCCACCTCGGCACGCATGGTTCAGGGCGTCGAGGTTGTCGCAGGCGACGTCCACGACCGGCGCACGCTGATCCGGGCCGCGGTCGGGGCGCAGGCGATCGTCTGCACCGTCCAGGGAGGCGACGGCAAGGGGAAGAACGGCCCCAAGGGCATCGAGGGCGCGGGGATCCCGAGCCTCATCGGCGTCGCACGTGACACCGGGATCGAGAACTTCGTCTACGTCTCCTCTGCCAGCGCCCGCGCCGACAGCCCCGTGGAGTTCTTCCGGCTCAAGTTCGAGGTCGAGCGCGCCCTGCGCACCAGCGGCCTGCCGTACTCGATCCTCCGGCCCACCCACCTGATGGACACCTGGGTGGAACTGCTCGCCGAGTCGATCAACAAGAAGGGGAAGGCCACCATATTCGGCTCAGGCGCCGCCCCTGTCTCGTGGGTGGCCGGCAGGGACGTCGCCAGGGTCGCGGCCGCGCTCGCCGTCCGCCCCGGTGAGGACTGGTCCGCCGACCTCGGGGGCCCAGAGGCGCTGACACTCCGGCAGGTCAACGAGCTCATCGCGGACTCGCTGGGCCTGCAGATCACGGGCGAGAACAGGATGCCGGTCGGGATGCTCCAGGTGATGAGCCCGCTGACCAGGCCGTTCAACGAGGTGCTCGCGCGGCGGATGCAGATGGGGGCGCTGCTGGACACCCAGCCGCAGATCGTCGACTCCGGCGCGGTCTGGGCCCGGTTCGGCGAGCCGCTGTCCCTGCCGGCCTGGCTGGAGATCAACCGCTCGGGCAGTGGGGCGGCCGCTGCTTAGGCGACGTCGAGCAGGATCTCCAGCAGCTCTTGAGGAGCGTCGCGCATGACGTTGTGCGCACTGTCCACAGCGTGCGTGGTCCATGAAGGATCCTGACGCAGCCGCTCGTAGACGGGGGTGAACGGCGACTCGCCGTCCCATCCGGACGCGTACACGTAGTCTCTGCGGCGGATGTGCGCGAGGTCGCCGGTGAGCCGGAGCGGCTGGAGCACCGACGCGAGCGGGTGAGCCGTGGCCCGCGGGTCGAAGAACGGCATCGGCCGGGTCGCGTAGCCGCTCTCCTCCACGTCCAGGTACCACCGCCGTTCCTGCTCGGAGACCAGGCTCCAGCAGGATTCGCCGTGCCCGGGCACCACGGCGTCCAGGTACACCAGGCCGCGCACCCGCTCGGGCGCGCGGTCGGCGGCTCCGGTGATCACCATCCCGCCGTAGCTGTGGCCGACCAGAACGGCGTCCGTAAGGTTCTCGGCCGCCAGCACCCCGGTCACGTCCTGGATGTGCGTGTCGAGGTTCACGCCGCCGTGGAGCAGGTGGCTGCGCTCGCCGACCCCGGTCAGTGTCAGCGGGTACGCACGGTGCCCGTGGCTTCGCAGCCGCTCGGTGAGCTCGTCGAAGCACCAGCCGCCATGACACATACCGGGGATCAGCACAAATGTCGCCATGATCTGGATGTTAGCAGCGATCGAACCGATCGGTACTATCTGCGGCTCGACCCGCCCGGCGAGGTCCGACCTAACCCCGCCGGGCGCGGCACACGTGCTCAGCCAGAGAAAACCGCGCTGTGAATGTCCACAGGGTTGGCGGCATCGCCGGTGGCCACGCCGTACACGGCCGTGAAGGCGTTCCCGCCGACCGAGACCAGGCCGGTGTAGTCCCCGACCAGGCGTCCCACGCTTGTCGCCGGGACCTTCCGCGCGTCGAACGGCCCCTCGATGTGCTGCTCGCTCCACGCCCCGGACCGCGTGCAGTCGCTCGCGCAGGTGACGGCCCACACGTCGGTGGGCAGGGTGGCGGGATCCGAGGTGTTGTTACGGAAGTCGTAGTAGGTGACCGCCACGGTGCCCGTACGGGACGCGGCGACGACCGGTACGGCGGCGGAACCGGTGGGCGTCTTGTCCACGCGGACCGGGCTGGACCACGTCTTCCCGCCGTTCGTCGACCGCGAGTAGGCCACGTGGAAGGTGCCGTCGGAGTCCTGGCTCTGCCAGACCGCGTTCACCACCTGCGTGCCGGGTTGGGCGGCCAGCAGCGGCAAGGAGGCGTTGCGGATCGGGTCACCCGAGTTGTCCGGGTCCGGGATGCGAGGGCCCACCGCAAGCGGGGCCGGAACGTTCAGCGTCGGCGCCGACCAGGTCCGGCCGCCGTCGGTCGAGCGGATGACCTGGGTGGCACCCTCGGTGTCCGTCTCGTGGTGCATGCCGATCAGCAGCGTCCCATCCGCGAGCGGCACCAGCTGGGTGCCGATGACGCCGCTGTTGGCGGGTACGTCGTACACCTTGCTCGTGGTCCAGGTGCGCCCGTCGTCGGTCGACTTCGCCAGGTAGATCGGCTGTACCCAGCTTTCCTCCGTGCTGTCGATGCGGTCCCAGACCGCGTAGACCACGCCCGGGTGGTAGGGGTCCGCGGTCACCGACGGGCGGTCGTTGAAGAAGCGCGGGTTGTCGTCCCGTTGCAGGGTGACCGGCGCGTCCCAGTGCCGGCCGCCGTCAGCGGACCGGGACACCAGAATGGCGGTCACGTCGCCGGTGCGGGACAGCGAGAACGACGCGGCCACCGCCGCGCCCGACGGTGTGACCGTGACCCAGTTGTCGGTCGTGACGTCGTAGTCTCCGCCGTTGGCGGTCGTGCCGCCGTTGCACCGGGAGAAGGCGGGCAGGTTCTCGGACCGCCGCCAGGTCTTGCCGTAGTCGTCCGACACGGCGGTGACCGCGCCGTTGCTGCCGTACCGGTTCCAGCGGTCCTGCTGGAACACCGTGACCAGGTGCCACGGACGGTTCGGGTCTCGCGCCAGCATGGGCAGGACCTCGGCGTTGGAGTTCAGCGTGTAGCCGTCGGCCGGGGGAAGCCCGCAGCCTGCGGGCAGCGGGCTGGTGCCCGAGACCGGCCGCACGATGGCAGGTCCGGAATGTGAGGCATCATCCGCGGCGGCGGGCTGCGCAACGGCGCAGGCCAACAGGATGGCCGCTGCGGGCAATAATGCCCTGGAGCGTCGGATCACGAGCCTTCCTCATCTTTGTTGATGGGGCGTCCTGAGGGAGCGCTGCCGCTTCGTCGGGGCATCTGGCGCGCCCCGGGAGCCGGCAAACGATCAAGGGAAGATTACTGCTACATGATCGGTTCCGTCTGCCTTGTCCGTAGGACAGTCCAGGGTCGTGGTCAACGGGCGAGGACGCGGGCCAGGGCGTGCAGGGTCTCCAAGGGCGTGCCGGGTGGCGGGGAGACGCGGAGCACGGGTTCGCGCAGGTCCAGCGGCGCCCGGGCGGTCGGCACCACGCTGACCAGCAGGGACGACTCGGCGGCCCGGGCGGCGGCGGCCTCCGCCGTGTCACCGGGCGGGGGCGTGAGCGTGACGAGGGCCGACGGCTCGTCGAGCGGCTCGGCCACGCGCCACCCGCCGGCCCCGTCGAGCACGCCGCGTGCCGTGCGGCCGAGGTCGGCCAGGTGCGCGTGGACGGCGGACGGGCCGAGCGCGTGATGTTCGAGCACGGCCACGCCGAGCCCCGCCCGCGCCGCGACCGCCGCCTCCGCACTCTCGTACCGCACCGCGCCCGGCACCGGCACCGGATCACCGGCCGGTGGAGTCCACGTGTCACCGCGGAGGATGGGGTCCAGCACCGGATCACCGGCCTGCGAGGTCCAGGCGTGGCCGCGCAGGGTCGGGGTCGCGGCGTCCATGGCCGGTGTGAGGCCGGGGACGATCAGGAAGCCGACGCCGCGCGGACCGGCGAGCCACTTGCGGGAGGTGCCCACGTACGCGGTCGCGCCCGCCCCGCGTACGTCCACGTGCCCGAGCGACTGGCAGACGTCGAGCACGAGCGGGACCCCGGCCGCGCGGCACCGCGCCCCGATCTCCCCGACCGGCTGCACGACGCCGCGATGGGAGGCGATGTGCGAGACGATCACCAGGTCGAGCCCCGCGCCCAGCTCCGAGGGGTCCAGGCGGCCGTCGCCGTCCACCGGCAGTTCGACCGGTTTCCAGCCGCGCCAGGCGGCCAGGCGGTGCAGCAGCATCAGCGTGCTGCCGTACTCGGTGCGCGGGTAGCCGACGCGGCTGCCCGACTCCAGCCGCCACCCGCCCAGGAGAGCCGCCATCGCCGCCGTGCCGCTCTCCAGGAACGCCACATCCTCCGGAGCGGCTCCCACCAGCGCGGCCAGGGCCGCCTTCGCCGGGGCGAGGTCCGGTACGGCCGCGTAGCCGCCGCGCTCGCGTTCCAGCCGCAGGTGCGCCACGACGGCGTCGAGCACCTGGTCGCTGGGCACGTTGCACCCGGCCGCGTCGAGATGCCCCGGCGGCATCACGCTGCGCGCGGCCCGCCAGGCTCCGGCGATCACGCCTGCGCCAGGATCAGGGTGAAGTCGCCTGCCAGGTCGGTGTAGCCACGGCGGACCTGGAACCCCGCCGCCACCAGCTCCTGCCGCAGCCCCTCCGGCCGGAACTTGGCGCTGATCTCGGTACGCATCTCCTCCCCTTCGGCGAAGTCCACCACCATCCCGAGGTCCTCGATCCGCACCCGCATGTCCCGGCCGGCCCGCAACCGCATCTCGATCCAGTCGTGCCGTTCGTCGTACAGGGCCACGTGCTCGAACGCCTCCGGCTCGAAGTCTGCCCGCAGCTCCCTGTTGATCACCCGCAGCACGTTGCGGTTGAAGGCGGCCGTCACCCCCGCCGCGTCGTCGTAGGCGGCCACCAGCCGCCCGGTCTCCTTCACCAGGTCGGCCCCGAGCAGGAACGTGTCCCCGCGCCGGAGCGTGGCCCGCACCTCCTTCAAGAACACCCTGCGGGCGGCGGGGTCCAGGTTCCCAATCGTGCCGCCGAGGAAGGCCACCATCCGCCGCCCGGTACGCGGCAGCAACCCCAGATGCCGCTCGAAATCGGCGCACACCGCCCGTACCTCCAGCCCGGCGAAGCGCCCGGCCAGCCGCCGCGCCGCCGCCTCGAGGGTGACGGCGTCCACGTCCACCGGCGTGTACGTGCGCAAGGTGCCCGCCGCGGCGAGCGCCTCCAGCAGCAGCTCGGTCTTCTCGCTGGTGCCCGACCCCAGCTCAACCAGCGTGTCCGCGCGGGAGGCCGCCGCCAGGTCAGCGGCCCGCGCCCGCAGGATCGCCAGCTCGCGCCGGGTCGGGTAGTACTCGGGCAGGCGCGTGATGCGGGAGAACAGGTCGCTGCCCGCGGCGTCGTAGAACCACTTGGGCGGCAGCCACTTGGGCGACGCGGTCAGGCCGGTCCTGACGTCGCGTTCGAGTGCCTGCCGCAGGTAGTCACGGTCAAGATGGCTGATCACATGCACGATGGACTGGCTGACGGCCATGAGGCCTCCTTGGATCACAACGGCTGCAGGCTCACGTGGTCGCGGGTGACGGTCAACAGGCTGCGTTCGGGGACGGCCTGCCAGCCCGGCAGGCCGTCGAGCGGCTCGCTGGCCACGAGCACGCCGTCGTCGTGCTGCCGGTAGAAGAGCGTGTCGCCCCAGACGGTCGCGGCGACCGACGCGCCGTCGCAGGCGAGCAGGTTGAGGCGGGCGGCGGGGTCCTTCTCCCCGGCGTGGACGACGACCTCGGCCAGCGCCGCGCCCAGGCCCAGCCCGGTGCGGCGGCGCAGGAACACGGCGGCCGCGACCCAGGCGGCGTCGCACGCGCTCTCCGCGCTGTCGGCCAGGTCGTCGGCGAGGTCGCGGAGCGCGTCCCTGCTGACGCGCCCGTTGTGGCTGAGCAGCCACCCGCCGTCGGTGAACGGCGCGGTGGCGCTCTCCTCGATCGGCATGCCCGTGGTGGCCGAGCGCACGGCCGCGAGCAGGCAGGTCGAGCGGGCGACCTGCGCGAGCGCGGGCAGGTTGGCGTCGGCCCAGATGGGCACGGTACGGCGGTACCGCACGGGCTCGGCCCGCGCGGCGTCGTACCAGCCCATGCCGTAGCCGTCGGCGTTGATCAGGCCCTGGCGCTGGCGCCGTGGCGCGTACGACTGCTGGAGCAGGCCGTGCTCGGGCTCGTGGATGAGCCAGGTGAGCGGGCGGGGAGCGCCCAGCCAGGCCGCGTGCCTGCACACCTCAGACCAGCTCCGAGCGCGCGCACCGGAACCCGGTGAAGATCTGGCGGCGGATCGGATAGTCCCAGTTCCTGAACGTGGTGCGCACCGCCGCCGGGTCGGCCGCCCAGGAGCCGCCGCGCAGCACCCGGTATTCCTGGCCGAAGAACACCTCGCTGTACTCCTTGTACGGGAAGCTGCGGAAGCCCGGGTACGGCTGGAACCAGGAGTCGGTCCACTCCCAGACGTCTCCCACCATCTGCTCGGCCCCGTACGCGCTGGCCCCGGCCGGATAGGCGCCGAGCGGCGCGGGGTGGGCGGCGCGGTGGCCGAGGTTCGCCCGGTCGGGGCCCGGGTCGTCCTCGCCCCACGGGTACCGGCGCGCCCGGCGGGCCTCCGGGTCCCAGCCGCAGGCCTTCTCCCATTCGGCCTCGGTGGGCAGCCGCTTGCCGGCCCAGCGGGCGTAGGCGTCGGCCTCGTACCAGCTCACGTGCTGGACCGGCTCGTCCATCGGGACGGGCTCGGTGCGGCCGAAGCGGGTGCGCCACCAGGTGTCGCCGTCCCTGACCCAGAACAGCGGGGCGGAGACGCCGCTGCGCTGCCGCCACTGCCGGCCCTCCGCGCTCCACCAGCGCGGGTCGTCGTAGCCGCCGTCCTCGACGAACGCCAGGTAGGCGCGGTTGCCGACGGGGAGCCGGTCGATCCAGAAGGCGGGGAGCTCGACCTGGTGGGCGGGGCGCTCGTTGTCGTAGGCCCAGGGCAACGTGTCGGTGCCCATGAGGAAGGGGCCGGCGGGCACGTACACCTCCTCGGGGCCGCCGCTCCGGCCGGGCGGCAGCTCGCCCTCGCGCACCAGGCCGGGCTGGCCGGACAGTTGCAGGGTGGCCAGCATGGTCTCGTCGTGCTGGTGCTCGTGCTGGATCACCAGGCCGAACACGAAACCGTCGCGGTGCAGCGGCGTGGGGCCGTCGAGGTCGATCGCGTCGAGGACGTCGAGCACGCGCCCGCGTACGCCCTCGATGTAGCGGCGGGCCTCGGCCGGGCCCAGGAGCGGCAGGGTGGGGCGGTCTTTGCGCGGGTGCTTGAACGCGTCGTAGATGTCGTCGATCTCGGGGCGGAGCGGGTCGATGCCGCCGGCCTCGCGCAGCACCCAGAGCTCCTCGTAGTTGCCCACGTGCGCGAGGTCCCACACCAGCGGCGACATCAGCGGCGAGTGCTGGCGTACCAGCAGGTCGTCGTCCGCCGCCGTATAGGCAAGCGACCGGTCGCGCACGGCCAGGAGCTCGGCCGCGATGCGTTCCTTGAAGTCGTTCATCCAAACCCCTTGAAGGCTGAGTTTCCCGTCACCGCATCCATCAGGTCGGCCGCAGGCGAGCGGCCCGTGGTCACATGCCGGTCGGCGAACGCCGCCACCTCGCCGACCAGGCCCGGACCCGCGCCGAGGCGGGGCAGCGCCTCCAGCGCGGCGCGGAAGCACGCCTCGGCGGCCCGGCGCAGGCGCGGGTCGGCCAGCCCGCACCGCGCCGCCGTCTCCCACCACGTCCGGTACGGCTCCACGGCGGCGAGCGCGGCGTCGGCGGCCCGGTCGTCGGCGACGAGGGCGTGGGTCACCGCCACGCACACCGGCCACGCCGCCGGGTGCTGGGCGTCGAGGTAGCGGATCTCCAGCCAGCCACGGGCGCGCACCGGAGGGAAGACCGTCGTGGCGTGGTACGCCAGGTCGTCGGCGGTGGGCCGGCGCTCGCCGCCGCCGTTCAGCCAGTCGCGGAACGTCGAGCCGTCGCGGACCGGGCGGCAGCGCTCCTCGCCCTCGCGTACCAGCATGAGCCGGGCGTCCAGCAGGTACTCGGCCCAGTCGGCGACGGGGTCTGCCGAGGCGGGCACGGGCGAGGTGCGGGTGCGGTCGAGGTGCTCCCACACGGCCTGGCGGCCCGACATCCAGCCGCACGGGCGGCCGCCGCACAGCGGCGAGTTGGCGAAGGCCGCCATCAGCACGGGGCCGAGCGCGTGCGCCCGCTCCCAGCGCGCCGCCGGCCGCTTCCCGAGGTCCAGGTTGACCTGGACGGACGCGGTCGAGCACATCATCAGCGGCCCGTACGGCTCGCCGAGGAACTCGGCCATGGCCTCATAGCGGGGCAGGCGCAGCTGGCGGCGGGGCGACCGCACCGGGTCGAGGCCCACTCCGGCCAGGACCAGCCCCTCCTCGCGCAGGGCGGCGCGTACGGCCGCCACGTCGGCGGCCAGGCCGGCGATCGCGTCCGGCAGCGCGGCCGCCGGGCCGGACAGCTCGAGCTGGCCGCCCGGTTCGAAGGTCACCCGGCTGCCGCCCGGCAGGGCGGGGAGGGCCCGCTCCACCCTGTCCAGCGGCACGTACGCGGCCTCGGTCGCACGGTCGAAGACCAGGAACTCCAGCTCGACGCCCACCCGGTCCGCAACGTCCAGGCCCGGCTGGAAGCAGCGGCGCGCGAACTCCGCCACCTCGGAGGCATCCCGCAGCGGCGTGCCCTCGGACGTCAGGCCGATCATCGTCTACCCTTCGCGTGGCGCACGGGTATACAGACCCGCGAAACTCGCCAGCGTTACAGGTAATTTTTAGACAATGGACCGGCCGCCGGTCATAACCTCCGCCGCTCGCGGAAGGCCGACATGAGCCGCGCGCGCACGTCGGCGGGCAGCTTCTCCGGAGGCGGGTCGCCGAGGGCGCCGATGGTCGCGCGGAACTGCTCGAAGTAGCGCTCGCACCCCTCGCAGCAGGCCAGGTGCGCCCGCACGCCGTCGCGGGCCGGCCGGTCGAGGGCGTCCTCGAGGTAGGCGGTGAGGTGCTCCGCCAGTTCGTCGCAGGTGAACCGCTTCACGACGTCGACCGCCCTTTTCTCTGGATATGAACCGCTTCACTAATTGTGCCGCCACCTCAGCCGGAAGGAGCCTGCGAGCTTATTCCGGCTGTTTCACCGACTCGAAGTAGTCGGCGAGCCAGCCCCGCACGGCCGTGCGGGCGCGATGCAGCAGCACCCGCTGGTTGGCCGCCGAGATCTCCAGGATCTCGCACACCTCCTCCGAAGTGCACCCCTCCACGTCACGCAGGGTGATCACGGTGCGCTGCCGGGGAGGCAGCCTGGCCAGCCCCTCGGCGATCAGCCCACGAACCTCCGAGGCGAGCGCCTCGCTCTCGGGCGTCGGCCAGGCCCCGGCGAACTCCTTCCAGCCCGCCGGCACCTCGTCGAGATCCCTGCCCGCCGCCCCGTCCTGCTCGAAGGAGCTCCACGGCAGCGTGCGGCTCTCGCGGACGCCCCGCTTCTTCGCGGTGTTGACCAGGATGCGATAGATCCACGTCTTGACCGACGAGCGGCTCTCGAAGGCGTCGATCCCGCCGATCACCGCCAACCACGTGTCCTGGACGACCTCCTCCGCGGAGTGGTCGGTGGACACGTAGGACCTGGCCACCCGCAGCATGCCTCCGGACCAGGTGTCGAGCAGCGCCGCGAACATCGCCTCGTCCCCGGCGCGCAGGGCCGTGACGACGACGTCGTCCGGGGGCAGCTCACCGCCCGCGACAGACCCCACGATCGCCCCCTCCGGTCGAACGCTGAGACACCATGGCCTCGGAACCGAGCCTCGGCCCCCAAGCCTGGGACTAACCCGCTCCACGCTAATCATTCCCACTGACGTTCTTCCGTCCCGGCGGTGTCTTGTCGTTGAAGACACCGCCGGAAAATCAGGGAGCGCCGAGCACTTCGATCAGCTGCTTGGCGAAATCCTCAGGAGCGTCCGTGAAACCGCTGTGCGCGCCCGGGAACTCGACCAGCTCGGTCCCGAGCCGCTCGGCCAGCACGGCGGCGGGCCGGTACGGCAGATGCCCCTTGGTCTCACGCCCGGCCGCGAGGACCAGCCGGTCGGAGACCTGGCCGAGAGCGGCCAGGTCAGGCACGTAGGAGGTGAACTGCCGCAACTCGTGCTCCATCATGATCGGAGCGTTGTTCATCAGCCGCGTCATCATCTCGGCGGCGCGAGGCGGCAACGAGGCCGGGTCCGGCATGGCCTTCATGGTGCCGCCGATGCCCTCCACGAACCGCGCTGACGCGGCCACGAGCCCTTGCGTGCGGAAGAGCTCGTAGACCTCCTCGACGAAGGCCAGTTGCGCGGCGGCGTCGGGCAACACGGCGAAGCACGGCGGCTCATGGGCGACCAGGCGACGTACCCGGGAAGGATGGCGGGCGAGCAGGTCAAGACCGACGATGGCGCCGCTGCTGCCACCGAAGACGTAGGCGGGCCGGTCGGGGCTCACCACGTCGAGCAACCGGCGGGCGTCGTCGCTCTGCACGTCCACCCGCTGGTCCACGGGGACCGGGCTGTCCAGGCGGCTGCGCGAGTACCCGCGCGGGTCGAGGGTGACGAGGGTGAAGTGCTCGGCGAGCGGGCCGGCCACCACGTCGAAGACGGCCGCGTCACCGCCGCCGCCCGGCAGCATGAGGAGCACCGGACCGCTGCCGCTGACCTCGTAATAGAGGCCGGCACCTGGTACGGACAGCATGGTCATGATCATCCTTTCGCGTGTTTCCTAGATAATCTAGCTTAATTCCTAGGAGTCTTAGGCAAGCGAGTGCGGGCGAGTGGGCTAGTCTCGCGACCGTGCAGTGGCTCGGGAGCACGCGTGGCCGCGATCCTGAGGACCTCCCGCCCAGGGTGGCGCGCTGGATGATGTGGGCGGCGCTCGCCCTCCTCGTCCTCATCCGGCTGGTGTCCGGCGTCTCCGAGGGTGTCCCATGGACGCACCTGCTGATCACGGCGGCCCCGTACCCGGCGATCGTCGTGATCCTGGCGCGGCCCCACCACCGCGCGCGGGCCCGCCTCGGGCTGCTGACCGCCGTGGCCGTTCTCTACGCGCTGCCGTTCCTGCTCGTCGGGACGGCGTGGTCCTGGCTTCCGTGGCCGCTCGCCGTGGCGGTGCTCTGCCTGCTGCCCGGCCGGGCGGCCTGGCCGCTGTTCGGCCTGATCGTGCTCGCCGCGGGCGCGTGGGTCGTGCTGTCCGGCGACGGGCCGCTACGGGCCCTGCAGCTGGCGACCGCCACGGCCACCGACGGGCTGATCCTGTTCAGCCTGTACGCCCTGAGCGACACGATCAGCAGGCTGCACGCCACCCGGGACGGGCTGGCCAGGCTGGCGGCGGCACGCGAGCGCTCACGACTTGGCGGCGAGCTGCGCACGACCGTGGGCCACAGGCTCCAGTTCATCGCGGACCGCCTGGAGCAGGGCGACGTCCGTGACGCGGTGGAGATCGCCAGACGTACGCTGGCCGACATCCGTGCCACCGCCGGCGAGTACCGCACGGCCGAGTCCGAGAAGGCGCTGCCGATCCAGTCGCCGAGACTCCCCGCTCTCGTCCTGCTCGCCGTCCTCGTCATCCAGTCGGTCAAGGTGCTGGCGTCGGGCACGCACGACTACGGCGATCCGCTGCCGCTGATCCTCGGCATCCCACTGCTCTGCGCCATGATCGCCCTGCAGATGGCCCAACTGAGGCGGCCCACCCGCGCCAAACTGGCCCTGATCGCCCTGACGCTCGTGCCCGTCGCCCTGCCCGCGAGCTACCTCGCCCCATCGCTGTCCACGTTCATGTCCCTGTGGGGATTCTGCACCGGCGCGGTGCTGGCCGGGGTGCGGCCGCCGCGATCGTGGGCTCTGGCCCTGCTGCTGTTCGCGGGATTCTTCTCGCTCTTCTTCTACCCGCCGCCGGTGCCGTCCGTCCCGGCGATCCTCACCGACGCGGTCTCCCATGTCATGCTGGCCTGGCTGGTCTACAGCCTGACCCGCCTGGCCGGTCTGGTGGTGCTGCTCAAGCGGGCCCAGCACGACCTCGCGCGGGCCGCGGCCGCCGCCGAGCGCGTACGCATCGCGCGCGACCTGCACGACGTGCTCGGCTTCACCCTGTCGGCCGTGGCGCTCAGGGGCGAGCTGGCCATGCGGGAGCCCGAACGCGCGGAAACCGAGCCGGTCTCCCTCACCGCCCTCGTCCGGCAGGCGCTGGCCGAGTTGGGCTCGATCACCGGCGGCCGGGTCCGGCTGCGGCCGCGCGACGAGATCGCCGCGGCCGGCCAGATGCTGGAGACCGCGGGGGTCCGGGCCGACATCACCGTCGACGAGGGCCCGCTCCCCGACGCTCTTGCCGCGGTGGTGCGCGAGAGCGTCACCAACGTGCTGCGCCACAGCAGGGCACGCTCCTGCGCGATCACCGTCACGGTGTCCGGCGACGCCGTACGGTTGCGCGTCGTCAACGACGGCGTCGCCACGCCGGGCCGGCTCGACGGCGGGTCGGGCCTGGCGGGGCTGGCCGAGCGCGCGGGAGGGCGGCTGAGCGCCGGGTACCTGCCCGGCGGCAGGTTCGAGGTCGTCGCGGAGTTCCGGTCAGATCCAGCCGGCGTCGGAGGCGATGCGGATGGCGTCGATCCTGTTCCGCGCGCCCAGCTTGGTGACGGCTGAGGTCAGGTAGTTGCGCACCGTCCCGTAAGTGAGGAAGAGCCGCTCGGCGATCTCCAGCGGCTGGGCGCCGGTCGCCGACAGCCGGAGCACCTCGGTCTCCCGCTGGGTGAGCGGGCTCTCCGGCGCCCGCAGGGCGGTCATGGCCAGGGCCGGATCCACCACCTTCCCTCCGGCGGCGACCGTACGGATGGCCGCGACGAGCTCGTCGGGCCTGATGTCCTTGGGGACGAACCCGGCGACCTGCGCGTTCAACGCACGGCGCAGCTCGCCCGGCCTGCTCAAGGCGGTCAGGATCAGTACCCTGCACTCAGGCAGCCGCTCGCCCAGCTCGGCGGCGGCTGCGATGCCGTCCATCCCGGGCAGGTCGATGTCGATCACGGCGACGTCGGGCCGGTGACGCTCCGCGGCCGCCACGATCTCCAGGCCGCTCGCGACCTGGGCCACCACGTCGATGCCGTCGTCGAGGCGGAGCAGCCCCACCAGCGCCTCGCGCAGCAGAACCATGTCCTCCGCGATGAGAACTCGGACCACGCCACCCCTTCATATGCCTCATATGCGAAATGCATACCGCGTCGGTGACTACGGCACTGTGCCGGGTCTGACCTGCTACGCGAGCATTCTTGCCCATCCGGCACTTTAGGAGAAAGGAGGGTGCCGTGCGGATGACATCCTCGACCCCGGCACTGCTCGCGCTGTCGCTCGGCTACTTCACCCTGGGCACCGCGTCCCTGTCCGTCATCGGCCTGAGCATCCCCATCGCGACCGACCTCTCGGTCGCGCCCGCCACGGTCGGAACGCTGGTCACGGTGTTCGCGCTGGTGTTCGCGCTGGCGGCGCCGGTGGCCTCGATCGTCCTGGGCAGGATGTGCCGCAAGCGGGCCCTGCTGCTCGGGCTCGGGCTCATGATCGTCGGCGGTCTCGTCGGAGCGCTCGCGCCGGGCTTCGCCGCGCTGACGGCGGCCCGGGTGGTGGCCGGGCTGGGCGCGGCCGTCTTCGGCCCGGCCGCGTCCACAGCGGGATCCATGATCGTCCCTGCGGAGCAACGGCCCCGCGCCCTGGCCACGGTGTTCGCGGGGATGACCGCGGCCACCGTGCTCGGCGTGCCGCTGTCGGCGTCGGCAGGCGATGCGATCGGCTGGCGCTGGGCGTTCGCGGGCGTGGCGGTGCTCACCGCGTGCGCGGCGGGTCTGATCGCCGTGCTCCTGCCGCCCCTCGAGCCGGGGCCCGCGCCCACCGGGCGGGTCTTCGCCGAGGTACTGCGCGTCCCCGGGGCGCTGTCCATGGTGACGACCACGCTGCTGGTGCTGGCGGCCCAGTTCATCGTGTACGGCGTGGCGGGCGCGTACCTCCAGGCCCGCTTCGCCGCCCCGCAGTCCGTGATCTCGCTGGTCCTGCTGGCCTTCGGCATCGTGGGCCTGATCGGCAACGCGGTCGCCGCCAGGATCTACGGGCGGCTCGGCGGCACGCGGACGATCACCGTCCCGCTGGCCGGCCTGGCGATCGCGTTCGTGGCGCTGACCGCGGCTCCCTCATCGATCCCCGTGGCCGTGGCGGTGTTCGCGTTCTGGGCGTTCTTCAGCGGGCTCTTCATGGCACCGCAGCAGGCCCGGCTGGTCGAACTGCTGCCCGAGCAGCGTGGCATCCTGCTGGCCGCGAACGCCTCCGCGCTCTATCTCGGCATGAGCCTGGGCAGCCTGCTCGGCAGCCGCCTGCTGCCCTCGCTCGGCGACGGACCGCTGCCGGCCCTGGCCCTGCTGCCCCTCGCCCTCGCGACGGCCGCGCACGTCGCCTCTTCCCGTACCCCCGCACTCGTCCGTAACTGAACCCACAACCGAAAGGAAGAATGATGTCCGAGTTGATCCGTGACTACGTCGAGCTCGTCTGGAACCAGGGCCGCACCGACCTGGCCGGCCGGTTCCTCGCCGAGGACCTCGTCCAGCACAACCCGAACCTGCCCGACGGCCGCAAGCCCCTGGTGGACTTCATCGACGGTTTCCGCCGGCAGCTGCCGCAGGCGCGTTTCGAGATCCGCCGGCTCGCCGCCCAGGATGACCTGGTCTTCGTCCACAGCCTGTTCACCGCCGAGCCCGGGCACCGCGGCGTCGCCGTGGTGGACGTGTTCCGGCTGGCCGGCGGCCTCATCGCCGAGCACTGGGACCTGCGCGAGGACGTCCCCGAGACCACGGTGAGCGGCCACGCCGTCGTCTGACGGCGGCAGGTTTCGTTCGCGGCTAGGGCGTCCAGCGCATGGCCAGGAGGAGGGTGTCGTCGCTGTGCAGCACCCTGCGGTGCATCACGCGGACGAGCGTGTCGGTCAGCTCGTCCACCGGCAGGTCGCGGTACCGCCCCGCCAGGTCGGCCAGCTCGTCCAGCCCCGCGTTGAGGTCGCGCCGGGCCTCCACCAGCCCGTCGGTGTAGAACAGCACCAGCGTGCCGGGCGCCAGCCGGCACTCGGCGACGTGGTCGCTGCCCGGCTCCGGATAGCCGAGGCCGCGCCCCCACGCCTCCAGATATGTGGTCCGCTCGCCCGGCGCGGCGATCAGCGGTGGCGGATGGCCGCCCGTGGCGACCCGCAACATCCCGGTACGGGGATCGAAGCGGGCCACCAGCACGGTCCCGGTCAGGTCGGGGAAGACCGGCTGCAGGATGGCCGCGGCCCGCTCCACCACGCTCTCCAGCGGCAGCCCGGCAAGGGAGAGCACGCGGACGGCGTGGATGATGTTGAGCGCGGCACGGGTGCTGGCCACGCCGTGGCCGGCCGCGTCCACCACGACGATGTGCAGCTCGCCGCCCGGAAGGACGACCACGTCGTAGAGGTCGCCGCCGGTCGGCGCGTCGTCCTCGGCCGAGGAGTAGTACACCGCCAGCCGCGCCTGCTCCACCTCAGGGATCGGCGGGCGCAGGGCGTCCTCCAGCTCGCGGAAGATCGTCCGGTGGACCCGCCTGAGCTGCTCGTCCCGCTCCTCGAGCTCCACGACGAGGGCCAGCACGCCCTGGTTGGTGCTGGCCAGCTCGTCACGGAGCTTGGCCAGCTCCTCCTCCAGCCTGCGGATCCGCCGGTGCAGCGCCTCCTCGGAGGAGGTCATCACATTCCCCTCTCCCTGAGCGCCACGACCGTCGCGTCGTCGCGGAGGCGCCTATGGTCGCGGGCCAGCAGGCCCACCAGCAGCGGAGGCGCCTGGGTGAACATCCAGTCGCCCGCGGTACGCAGCCAGCTCCGGGCGATGCCGTCACTGTGCACGACCACGGTGGCCCCGGCAGGCAGCGGCACGGTCTGGAGGCGTAGCTGCGGGATGCGCAGGCCGAGCGTTCCCGGCTGCGGGGTCAGCACGGCCGGCGGGCTGCCGCCGTACAGGATGGCCGCGCCGACGCTGCCCACCCCGCAGAACTCCGCCTGGGCCGCGCCGTGGGGCAGCCGCACCAGGGCCGCGACGGCTCCTCTGGAGTGCCGGAGCGCGTCGTGGATCGCCGCCATGGCCAGCGGCAGGGGGCGTTCGGGGTCGCTCAGGAACGAGGCGGCGGCCGAGCGGCTGGCGGGAGCGGCGTCCGCGCCGCGGCCGAGGCCGTCCACCACGAGCGCCACCGTGGCGCCCGCGGTCTCGGTCAGGACGAACGCGTCGCCGCTGGTCTCCTGTCCCAGCGCGGGCAGTCGCAACGTGCCCGTCCGCGCCGGTGCGGGTGCGTCGTGGAAACGCGCGAAGATCGCGGTCCCGTGCCGAGGGCGGGAGAAGATTCCGAACGTGGTGGCGAGACGGCGTACCGCGCCCAGCCCGCTGCCCAGCGTGCCGGCGCTGCTGTAGCCGTCGGTCAGGCAGCGGGCGACGTCCTCCATGCCGGGGCCGTGGTCGACGGCCAGCAGCTCCAGGCCGCCCGCCGGCCCCGGCTGGATCAGGAGCGCGCCCCCTTGCGTGTGCTTGGCGATGTTGCTGGCGAGCTCGGAGGCCGAGACGGCCGCCCGTTCGGCCAGCAGGGGCGCCAGCTCAAGCTCGCGGGCGGCCTGGCGCGTCACGGAGACCGCCTGGACGACGGCGGCCTCGTGATCGACGCGTACCTCCGTGGTGATCAACGGTCGCCCACCCAGCGTGTGATCACCACCGTCGTGCCCCTGTCCGGCCCGGTGTCCAGGTGGAACTCGTCGACCAGCCGCTTGGCGCCGCCCAGCCCGTGGCCCAGCCCGGGCCCGGTGGAGTAGCCGTCGACCAGCGCCGCGTCCGGATCGGCGATGCCCGGCCCGTCGTCGGAGATGGTGAGCCGGAGGCCGGCCCGCGGCGGCGGCACCAGATGCTCGATCATCAGCTCCCCGCCGCCTCCGTGCACGTAGCAGTTACGGATCAGCTCGCTCGCCGCCGTGATCAGCTTGGTCTGGGCGACGAGGCCGAAACCGGCCTCCAGCGCGGCGGCCCGTACCGCGTGCCGGGCGGTGAGCAGGTCGTCCTCGGCGCGGATCTGGAACGAGCTCACCTGCCCGGGCGCCATGACTTCCCTATCCGTCACGAGATCCTCCCGGCTGGGAGAGCAGGTTCACGGCGTGCTCCACCGACAGTGCCGTCTCCACACCGGGCAGGTCCAGCCCCATCTCCACCAGGGTGATCGCGACCGGGTAACGCATGCCGGCCACCACCACGCGCGCGCCCAGCAGCCGGGCCATCGTGGCGATCTCCACCAGGATCCGCGCCGCGAACGAGTCGACGATCTCCAGCTTGGTGATGTCGAGCACCACCGCCTCCGCCCCGGCATCGCTCACCTGCCGGCTCAGCTCGTCGGCGAAGAGCACGGCCGTCTTGTCGTCCAGCTCTCTGAGGAGGCCGGCGAGCAGGATCTTGCCGAGTCGCAGGATCGGAATCTCTGATGAGGTCATGGAACGTTCGACAGTGTGTTTTCGCTGTGCTTCTCCTCGGCCGGCCAGACGTCGTCGACCATGCGCATCGCCGTGGTCAGCGCGTCGGCCAGGGACGAGCGGGTGACGATCTCGGACAGATCGATGCCCAGCCGGGCGATCATCTGCGCGATCTGGGGACGGATGCCGCTGAGTATGCAGTCGGCGCCCATGAGCCTGGTGGCCGCCACGGTCTGCATCAGGTGCTGGGCGACCGCGGTGTCCACGGTGGCGACACCGGTGATGTCGATGATCGCGACGGCGGCCTCGTGGTCCTGGATGGCCTGGAGGATGCTCTCCATGACGATCTGTGCCCGGCCGCTGTCGAGGGTGCCGATGAGCGGCACCGCGAGCACCTTGCGCCAGATCCGTACGACGGGGGTCGAGATCTCCAGCAGCTGCCGGTTCTGCCGCTGGATGATCTCCTCGCGGCTGTCGACGTACGTCTGGAACGTCAGCAGCCCGGCTCCGTCGAGCAGCCGGTTCGTCAACTCGATGGCGTCGAGCCTGAGCGCCAGGTCGGAGATCTCGTCGGCGAGCACCTGAACGCAGGCGTCCTTGAGCGCGAAGATCGAACCGGCGATCGCCGTGGCCGAGACGCCGAGCCTGGCCCAGCGGTGCGACAGGTCGGTCACCGCGTTCCTGAGCGGCGGGAAGCGCGTGGCGACCTGGTCGAGAGGCGTGACCCCTGCCAGTCCCTCGTAGAGGCACGAGATGATCGTCTCCGCCTCTTCGCGCAGCTCGTCGCCGTCCACGGCGCCGCCCGCTGCTAGCGTGATCTCCTGTGTCCGGACCCAGGTGGCCACGATCCGGTCGCGTTGCTCGCCCACCACACGAGCGATCTCCTCTCTCGTGCGTTCCGCGTCACCCAGCATGGACAACCCTCTTCGTACCGATCCGTTAGTTGCCGTATGACAAATATATAGGATCTTGAGACCCTTCACCCGCAGAGTTATTTGCTACTGTGCAAATTACTTGGCGTCCACGTTACGACGCCCGGACGAAGAGGTCTCCGTTGGGCACCATTCCCGAAGGCGTTTACGCAGTGCAGCAGGCCATGCACGCGGCCCCGCCCTATGCGGTCGTCGAGGCGCTGCGCGACGCGGTGACCCTGCATTTCGCCGTGGAGCACGTGGATGTGCTGCTGGCCGACTACGCGCTGGTCACGCTCCGTCCTGTGCTCGAGGAGCTGGCGCCGGGCGTGCCGGGCATCCTCATCGACGGCACGGCGGCGGGCCGCGCCTTCGCCTCCCAGGAGCCCCAGCGCGAAGGACGGCTGCTCCACCTGCCCGTCACCGCGTGCGGCGAGCGCGTCGGCGTGCTGAGCCTCCGCCTCGCCGACCCGCTCCTCGGCGCGCCCGCCGTGGCGGACCTCCAGGAGATCGCCGCCGCCCTGGGCCACGACCTGCGCGGCGCCGACCGGATCACCGACCGCTACCAGCGGGTACGCCGCATGGCCCGGCTCACGCTCGCCGCCGAGATGCAGTGGGACCTGCTGCCCGGCTCCTGCCACCAGGGCGACGGTTACCGGCTGGCCGGGCAACTGGAGCCCGCGTACGCGGTCTATGGCGACAACTTCGACTGGACGTGCGGGCCGCGCTGGCTGGCGCTGTCCGTCACCGACGGCATGGGCGCGGGCATGGAGGCCGCCCTGCTCACCACGCTGGCCATCACGGCCCTGCGCAACGCCCGCCGCTCCGGCGCAGGTCTCGAGGAGCAGGCGGGGCTGGCCGACGAGGCGATCTACGGCCAGCACGGCGGCCGCCTGCACGTCTCCACACTGCTGCTGCACTTCGACGCCACCACCGGCGAAGTGTCCATGGTCGACGCGGGATCGCCCCGGCTCCTGCTGATGCGTAACGGTAAAGTACGCTCCGTCGAGCTGGAACAGCAGCTCCCGCTCGGCATGTTCGGCCACACCACCTATACCGAGCAGCGGCTCGCCCTGGAGCCGGGCGACCGGCTCGTCATCGCCAGTGACGGCGTCTACTCCTCCCGCTCGCTCGGCGGCACCGAGTTCGGCGGGTCCCCGTTGGAGGCCCTGGTGAAATCGACCCGCATGCAGCCCGCCGACGAGGCGGTCCGTACGATGATTCGCGGCCTGCTGGACTTCCGGCGGGGCACGGAGGTGCTGGATGATGCCGTGGTGGTGTGTTTCGACTGGATCCCCGGCCCGGACGGCACCCGTCCTTGACTCACTGAGTGGATAGCGTGAAAGACGAGCCAGTTCCGCCCTTCGTCGGCCACCTGCCGCCGACGGAGTGGTCCGTCATCGAAAGGGAGGCGGCCGCCCTGGTGGCCGTGTGGGGGCGTTCGCGGCAGGCGTTCGCCACCAAGGTGTCCTCCATCCAGCTCCAGGCCCTGCTCACCATCGAACAGCACGAGACCATCAACCTGGGCAGGCTGGCCGCCGCCCTGGGCGCGGTGCCCTCGTCCGCCAGCCGACTCTGCGACCGCCTGGAGGCGGCCGGGCTGGTCAGGCGCTCGCACTGCGAGGAGGACAAGCGCGAGCTGACGCTCTCGCTCACGCCCTCGGGCCGCTCCCTGGTCGAGGAGCTGCAGCAGCGCAGGCGCGCGGACCTCGCGCGCGTGCTGAGCGAGATGCCGCCGGCCGGGCGCATCGCGCTGCTGCGCGGCCTGCAGGCCTTCGCCGGGGCGGCCGACAGCATCATGGAACGCCAGGCCGAGGAGCCCGAGGACGACTGGACGCGCATCGCCGCGCGCCTCCTCGCCTGAACGACCTGTTCACCCGGCAGGGTCGGCGGCGAGCGGCGGACCCTCAGGGAGGCCGGCGGGATCGCACCAGCCGGCCAGGAACTCGTCCGCCGCGGCGCAGGAACCGGCGTACGGACCGCCGGGATGCTCCAGCGCCGCGGCCGTCAGCCGGCTGATCCTCTCATCGACCAGGACCCGCATCGACGCGGCGTCGGCCACCTGCCCGGCCAGATCGGCGAGGTATCCGATGGTGGCGCCGGCGCCGCAGACGAAGTCCGCCAGCGGCACGACGCCCCGCTCCCGCAGCGTACGGAGCCCGGCCGGGGTATAGGGGACGTTGGCCGCCGGAGCGACCACGCGGGCGTGCACCGTGGCGGCGCGTCCGGCGTTCAGCGTCCCGGTTCTGGCGCCCGGCACCAGAACGTCCGCGACCGCCTCGTACAGGGACTCGGCCGGGAGCACGGGCAGCCCGAGCCGGGTGACGCAGGCGTCCCCGTACTCGGCGCGCAGCTCCAGCAGCGTGGCCACGTCCAGCCCCGCCTCGTCCGCCACGCAGCCGTGCACGGTCGACAGGGCGACGACGCGCGCCTGCCTGCGCGCCGCCTCCCGCGCCACGGCGCCGCCCACCTTGCCGAACCCCTCGACGGCCAGCGTCCGCCCGGCCAGGCCGCCCAGCGCGGCGTCGGCCGCGGCGACCACGCCCAGACCGGTCACCACCGTGTCCACCAGCTCGCCGTCGGCCTCCTGATGCATGACCGAGTCCGTCCGGTAGTCGGGCAGCGTGGCGAAGTCCTGCGTCCTGGTGCCCAGGTCGGAGGAGGTGAGGAAGACGCCGCTCCTGACCAGCGGGGTGATCTCCTGGCAGTACCGTGCCACCGTCTCGGCCCGTTCCTCCGCCGTGGCCCGCAGCACGGCCTTGGCTCCGCCGATCCGCTCTCCGAGCACGGCGAACTTGTAGGTCATCGCCCGCGCCAGCAGCTCGGCCTCACGGCGGGTGACGTCCGGGGCGAGGCGGGTGCCTCCCGCGCTCAACGGGCAGTCCAGATCGAAGGCGACGTACCCGTCGACGGAGGTCAGTTCCACGATCTTCATGTGCTCTTCTGTACCCGGTGGGCCGTCCTGCGGAGCGTCTCCCTCATCGGCATCGACCAGGCCTGGGAACGTGGCCTGCCCGGCGGGCAGCCGACACGGGGCCTCGCGGGCCGGGCGGCGCTCGAGCGCGTTCCGGCATCCGGCTGATCAGGGCTGTGCGTACCTGTCCGGGAGGTCGAACAGCGGGAACAGCTTCGCGTCCTGGAAGGCGACGATCGCCGTGACCGCCGAAGAGGCGGTGCTGAGCACCTGGATCGAGTGGGCGAGGAAGGCGCCGTGGGGGTCGCGGAGATAGGTCGCGGCCGCCGGACCGCGGTTGGCCGCGGTGGGCACCACCCGCCAGATTCCGGGGGTCGCGAACAGGTGCGCCTCCATGAACCCGAAGACGGCGGCACGCCCGCGGAACCAGGTCCGGTACGGCGGCATCTCCAGCGTGACGTCGTCGTGCAGGAGCTGGTTGAGCGAATCGAGGTCAGCGCTGACGAAAGCCCGCACGTACCGCTCGACGAGTGCCCGCTGCCGCTCGTCGAGCGGTCCGGCGCCGTCCTCGTGCGAGGGAGCCGCCGCGGCGAGCTGCGCGCGGGCGCGCTGGAGTGCGCTGTTGACCGCCGCGGTAGAGCCGCCGAGCAGCTCGGCGACCTCGGCCGCCGACCACGCCATGGCTTCACGCAGGATGAAGACGACCCGTTGCCTGGCCGGCAGGTGCTGGAGCGCGGCGATCAGGGCCAGCCGGAGGCTGTCGCGCTGAACGGCGAGGGCGGCGGGATCGGGCGGCTGCCGCAGCAGCAGGTCCGGGATCGGCTGCAGCCAGGCGGTGTCCGCGGCGCGATCGAGCGGTGTCATCGCGCCTTCGGCGGGCGGGGCCAGGTCCGACGGCAGCGGACGCCGGCGCCGCTGCTCGAGTGCGCGCAGGCAGACGTTGGTCGCGATCCGGTACAGCCAGGTCCGCATGGAGGCCCGGCCGGGGTCGTAGCGGTCGTGGGAGCGCCACGCCCGCAGCATGGTCTCCTGCGTCAGGTCTTCCGCGTCGTGGATGGAGCCCAGCATGCGATAGCAGTAGGCCAGCAGCTCGTCGCGGAACGGTTCGGCCAGGCGGGTGAACGCCTCGTCGACGGATTCGATGACCGACATCTCCTGCAGCCTTCCTCTCCATGCGCGCGGGAGCGCCTGCGCGTCTCCACCGCTACTACATACTCGCTCGATCCCGGCGAATCATCGGTTGCTCGGCTAGATGCGGCGGAAACGTCCGTCAGGCCGGCCTCCGTACCGCGCGGGCCAGCGAGAACGCGCTGATGAGGCCGACGGCGGTCAGTGCGGCGAGATAGGCGCTCGTGACCGCGATCGCGTGCGGCGAGGACTGCGGAAGCGGCGGCGGCGCGAGCGCCAGGAAGACGCTGCCGAAGACGGCGACGCCGGTCAGCTGCCCGAGTTGCATGGTGGTGGTGAACAGGCCGCTGGCGTCCGCCGCCCGTGCGGGCGGGACATGGGCCAGCCCCTGGGTCAGCAGCGGGCTGACCGACGCGCCCAGGCCGGCACCGTACAGCGCCTGCGCGATCCACAGCAGCGCACCCGGCTGACCGCCGTCACGCAGCGCCACCGCGGTGCCTGCGTACCCGGCCACGCACAACGCCAGGCCGATCGGCACCAGCATGTGGTGCATGCGCTCCGGCAGCCGGCGCCAGAAGTAGCCGACCAGGCCGAAGGCGGCGGCGAGCGGAATGTAGGTGAGCCCGGCCCGCAGCGCGTCGGCACCGAGGCCGGACTCCAGGTGCAGGGTGAAGGCGAACAGGAAGCCGCCGTACGAGATCTGCGCGGCGGACAGGGTCAGCAGACCCGGCCGGATCCCCCGGGCGTTCAGGACCTCCAGGTTCAGCAGCGGGTCGCCGCCGGAGGCTGCGATGCGCCGTTCGACGAGGACGAAGAGCGCCACCAGCGCGAGACCCGCGGCGAGCGAGGCGAAGATCCAGGCGGGCCAGCCGGCTTCGCGGCCCAGGACCAGCGGGAGGACGATGAGGACGACCGCAGGCAGCGCGATGGCCAGACCGGCCAGGTCGAGCCGCCGTGCCGGGCCCGGACGGTCGGCGGGCACCAGCCTCGGCACCAGTACGGTGAGGATGATCCCGATCGGCACGTTGACCAGGAAGACCGGCCGCCACGACCCGCCCAGCAACCGCGCGCTGACCAGGACACCGCCGAGCAGCAGGCCGATCAGGGAGCCGACCGAGAGCACCAGCCCGTACGCGCTGAGCGCCCTGGCCCGCGCCTGGCCGGTGAAGTGCATCTGGATGATGCTCATGACCTGCGGGATCATCACTGCGGCGCCCGCTCCCTGGACGAACCGGAAAAGGATCAGGGCGACGCTGTCGGGGGCAAGGCCGCAGGCCAGCGACGCCGCGGTGAACACGATCACCCCGGTGGCGTACGCCCGGCGCCGCCCGTAGAGCGCCCCCAGCCGGGCGCCGGTGATCAGCAACATCGCGTAGGCCGTGGTGTAGCCGCCGATCACCAGCTGCAGGGACGCGCCCGAGGTGTGCAGGTCGGCACCGATCACGGGCATGGCGACGTTGACGATGAAGACGTCGAGCAGCCCCATGAACTGCCCCAGCAGCAGCACGGCCAGCATCCACCAGCGCCCGCCGCTCTCCTCGGCGGCGCCCTGTGTCGATCTCGTGGTCAGGTTCGGTCCTGTCACGGCAAGACTCCGTCCGGCCGGTCGTTCGTCAGCCGCGAGCGGCATCACCGGCCCCCGACGCCGTCGCTCACCGGTACATATCGGCGCCGGGACAGAAACTCATCGGACGGCTCGTGCTCCGGTGGTGTGGAGGTAGCCGGCCCCGGCGGCGAGCAGGGACGCTCCCCAGGCCAGGAAGACCGGGTAGGTCGCGGAGAACCCCCAGCTGCCGTCGAGGATCTCGGCGCCACCGCCCGGGGCACACGTACGGGTGATGCCGAACGCCAGGCACGTCGTCATCATCGTTCCGTACTGGCCGACCAGCAGGCCGACCAGCATCACCGGGACGACGGCGACGGCCCGGGGCACTGGCCGGCCTCCCGCCGTCGGCACCCAGGCCGGCACCGTCTGCCCCCACCGGCTGATCAGCCCCAGCGTGAGCGCGGCCCCCGCGACGGGCCCGGCGACGAGCAGCCCCCAGAAGACCGCCGACCCGCCCAGATCCGCCAGCCCGGCGCCGGACGCCACCCCCAGCGGCACGCCCAGCCCCCACAACAGGTGCGGAACCGAGAAGCCCAGCACCGGCACGCCGGCCGCCACCCAGGTCACGGCCCGCACCCAGAGCGCGGGCCGGACCGTCCCGTCGGCCCGGCGCTCGGGCAGGCGCGGGCGGCCGCGCTCGCCGTAGCGGAGAGCGACCAGGGCGAGCAGCAGCCCGAGCGCGCACATCAGGACCTGCCGGACGAGCGCGGGGTCGTCCAGTTTGCCGAACGCCAGCCGCATGACCAGGTTGCCGGGCGCCACCAGCGCAAGGGCGGCCGCTGCTGTCCACCCGGCGGCCAGCAGCACGGGCCGTGCACGTGATCTCATGCCGGCCCACCGTAATCCCGGACTTCTTCGGCGGGTTCGCTCCCGAAGGGGAGAGCTCTCCCCCGTGCCGGGGAGATGCGGCGACGGAAGGGAGGCCGCTACGCATCGCCGCCGGCCAGCGACGGTGATGGGGAGTCAGTCCAAGATCTTGTCGGGCCGGCCGAACAGGCTGAAGTCCGCGGTGAGGAAGGAGACCACCTCGGCGATCTTCGTTCCACGCAGGGTGAGCAGATCCGGTCTCGCCGCCGGCGACCGCCCTGGAACCGCCGGAAAACCGGCCGTCCGGCCGATCGCGATCGTCCGTTCGGCCGATGATCAAGAGCCGCCACCGGAGCAGCATGATCTGCCATGAACCATGCCCTCCTGGCGCTTCTCCTGGCGTTTCCGGCGACGCCCGCCCCGGCGCACATCTCGTGGCAGCCCTGCGGCGAGCAGGCCGCAATACGCGGTCAGCGACGAACTGCGCCGCCGGTTCGATCTCGTGGGCATCGACCCGCGTGGCGTCGGCGAGAGCTCGGCCGTGTCCTGCAAGCTGCCCGTCCACGACCCGGCGGTCACCCAGTTCCCGCGGACCGTCGCCCAGTACGACAGGCTGGTCGCCCACAACCGGGCGGTCGGCGCGAGCTGTCTGTCGGGCACGGGGGCGCTGCTCGGCGAGATCGACACCACGAGCGTCGCCCGCGACTTCGACGCCGTCAGGGCCGCCCTGGGCGAAGCGCAGATCAGCTTCCTCGGCAAGTCCTACGGCACGATGCTGGGCACCGAGTACGCGCGGCTGTTCCCCGGCCGGGTCCGCACCATGGCGCTCGACGGCGCCGTCGACCACAGCCTCCACGCGCAGCGGCTCGTCACCGACGCCTCCGCGGCCGTCGAGGACTCCTTCGAGCGCTTCGCCGCCTGGTGCGGCCGGACGGAGACGTGCCCGATGCACGGCCGCGACGTCGGACGCGCCTGGGACGCCCTCGTCGCCAGGGCCGAGCGCGAGCCCATCCCGGTCAAAGGCGCCCGCCCGATGACCGCCGAGGAACTACGCCACGTCGGCTACGCCTTCCTCACCCAGTTCCCCGAGTACGGGCGCGGACTGGCCAACGGCATCGTCCAGGCCGAGAACGGCGACGCCCAGCTCCTCGCCGAGATGCGCGGCCAGGTGCTGGACGACCCCGCGAGCACCGCGGCGTACCGGTCGATCCTGTGCCTGGACATCGCCCACGGCATCAGCGGCTACCGCGACCTGCGTACCCGGCTCCATCTGGCCAGGAAGCTGTCACCGCACATGAAGGGCACCTCGGAGTTCTGGGACATGACGACCGGCTGCCTGGGCTGGCCGATCCCGCCGACCAACCCGCAGCGCCCCCTGGACATCGGCGGCGTCCCGCCGGTGCTGGTGGTCGGCAACACCCACGACCCCGCCACTCCCCTGCGCTGGGCCCGCAGCCTGGCATCCCACATCCGGGGCTCCGGCCTGCTGATCAACGACGAGAACGGCGGCGACGGCCACACCGCCTACCTCCGAGGCCCATGTGCGACCGCCCGTATCGACGACTATCTGATCTCCGGCGCCCTTCCCCCGGCCGGAACCGTCTGCCGGTAAAGCCGGGAGGCCTGGGCGGTCAGGCCCGCCGGGCCGCGTCCCGGCTCGAGTCGGCGTCGTCCGCCTGGTTCGTCGCCGGTGCGCGGATGCCGGCCACGCACGCACCCGCCAGGATCAGCGCGCAACCGGCCAGCTGCGGCATGGTAGGCCTCTCACCCAGCACCAGCGCGCCCAGCGCCACAGAGCCGACCGGGGTGAGCAGCAGCAGGATCGCCCCCAGGTAGCTGGGCAGCCGCGGCGACCAGACCGCCACCAGCAGCCATCCCAGCACCTGCCCGAACAGGGCCACCCCGGCCAGCCAGCCCACCGTGGCCCACCCGGGAGCCCATTCGACCCCCTGCCACGCCACCCCCGCCACCAGCGAGACGATCGCCGCCCAGACGGTCACCTCCAGATAGGACTGGACCGCCCGGCCCTCATGCCCGCTGCGCCGTAGCAGGAAGAGGAAGCCCGAGTAGCACACGGCGGCCAGCACCGCGTGAATCGTGCCCCACAGCGGATCCCTGCCTTGGGAGCCGCCGAGCAGCCCACCCGTCAGCACCACCCCCGCCACGACCACGGGCAGGATCAGCACGAACCGGCGGGTCACCTTCTCCCGGTCGATCATCAGCGCCAGCAGCGGCACGAGGATGACCTGCACGTTGACCAGCACTGTCGACAGACCCGCGCCGACCTCGGCGATCGCCTGGGTCCACAGGAGCATGTCCCCCGCGAACAGCGCCCCGGCCACCGCCGCCACGACGTGCTGCCCGCGCGCGGGAACGCCCTCCCGACGCCGTTCGGCGAGCGCCGGCAGCACCAGGAACGGCAGCGCCAGCACGCATCGATAGAACGACGCCGTCCCGGGGGTGGTCCGAGCCAGGTCGATCAGCACTGACGACGCCGACACGCACAGCGCCCCGATGGCCACGGCCACCGCGGGATACCCGTCCAACCATCCCGTCGACAAGTGCAGAGTCTCCGTCAGGCGAGAGGCCACGTCCGCTCACTCCCCCTTCGAGATCATGGGTGAGGTGGACGGCTACCCCGCGAGCGGGACGGTACGCGTCACCATGCCCTGGCCACGGCGAGCGACAAAATCGCGCCCCACTACCCTGATTCACGTGGCACACCTGCGCATCGCCCTGGCACAGACCAACCCGGTCGTCGGCGACCTGTCGGCCAACTCCGCCAAACTGCTGGACTGGACGCGTCAGGCCGCCGCCGGTGGCGCGCACCTGGCCGTCTTCACCGAGATGTTCGTCACCGGCTATCCCGTGGAGGACCTGGCACTCCGCTCCTCCTTCGTGGACGCCTCGCTCGCCACGCTGGAGCAGGCCGCCGCCCGGCTGGCCGAGGAGGGGTTCGGCGAGCTCCCCGTGGTCGTCGGCTACCTGGACAGGGCCGACCTCGCACCGCGCGTCGGCCGGCCCAAGGGCGCGCCGCTGAACGCCGCGGCCCTGCTCCACCGGGGCAGGGTCGTCATCCGTACGGCCAAGCACCACCTGCAGAACTACGGGGTCTTCGACGAGTACCGCTACTTCGTCCGCGGCGACCGGCTGCCCGTCTTCAGGCTGCACGGCGTCGACGTGGCCATCGCGGTCTGCGAGGACCTGTGGCAGGAGGGCGGACCCGTCGCGGTGGTCGCCCAGGCGGGCGCCGGGCTGCTGGTCGTGCCGAACGCCTCGCCGTACGAGCGGGAGAAGGACGACGTCCGGCTGGAGCTGGTGGCCCGGCGGGCGCGGGAGGCGGGCTGCGCGCTGGCCTACGTCAACCAGGTCGGCGGGCAGGACGACCTGGTCTTCGACGGCGACTCGATCGTGGTCGACGCGGACGGCGAGCTCGTCGCGCGGGCCGCGCAGTTCCGCGAGGAGCTGCTGCTGGTGGACCTGGACCTGCCGGCCGCGGACCGTGTCGCCGACCCTGTCGCTGACCGTGTCGCCGACCGGGAGCCGGGCAGGACGGCCTACGACGCGGGCGACGGCTCGACGATCACCGTGGAGCGGTCCGTGCTCTCCAGCGAGCCCGTGACGATCGGCTCGCCCCTCACGCCCTCGATCGCGCCGCGGCTGGACGACCTGGCCGAGGTCTACTCGGCGCTGGTGCTGGCCGTACGGGATTACGTGGCCAAGAACGGCTTCACGTCGGCCATCCTGGCCCTGTCGGGAGGCATCGACTCGGCCCTGACCGCCACCATCGCCTCCGACGCCATCGGCCCCGAGCGGGTCCACGTGGTGATGATGCCCTCGCGCCACTCCTCCGAGCACTCCGTCATCGACGCCGAGGAGCTGGTACGCCGCCAGGGCGTCAACCCGCACCTGGTCCCGATCAACGGCATCGTCACCGCCTTCGAGAAGGAGATGGAGCTCACCGGGCTCGCGGCCGAGAACCTCCAGGCCCGGGTACGCGGCCAGGTGCTGATGGGTCTCTCCAACGAGCACGGGCACCTGGTGCTCACCACGGGCAACAAGAGCGAGCTGGCCACCGGCTACTCCACCCTGTACGGCGACTCGGCGGGCGGCTTCGCGCCGATCAAGGACGTACCGAAGACCATGGTCTGGGAGCTTTCGCGCTGGCGTAACGCCCACACCGACGGCTGGTTCCGCATGGACGTCGCCCGGCCCATCCCGGAGCACTCCATCACCAAGGAGCCCAGCGCCGAGCTCCGCCCCGACCAGTGCGACACCGATTCGCTGCCGCCGTACGAGGTGCTGGACCGGCTGCTGGACGACTACGTCGAGAAGGACCTGGGCCCGGCCGACCTGATCGCCGCCGGCCACGACCCCGGCCTGGTGGCGCGCGTCATCAGGCTGGTGGACCTGGCCGAGCACAAGCGGCGCCAGTACCCGCCCGGCCCCAAGATCACCGCGAAGAACTTCGGCCGGGACCGCCGCGTGCCCATCACCAACCGCTGGCGCGAGAGCACCTAGCCGGTCCACGCGCCGCGGTTCAACAGTTGGGGCCCCTCGCCCGGTCTATAGAGAGACGGACGAGGAAAGGTTTGGACATTGGAGGAAGACTCTCGCTTCGAGAGCTTCGAGCCGCACCCGCCTCAGAACACCGGCGGCTGAAGAGCGCCGGTGCTGTTCAGAAGCTGGTGGGCAGGGTGCCGAGGCCGGAGACGAACCGGGCGAAGGCACGGATGATGCTCGGCAACCTGAGCACGGGCCTGACATCCCGCGGGGGCGTTGTCAGCGGCCTGTCGCCAGGCCGTCAGCGCCTCCCGCGACTGTTTCCTCATCCACAACGTCACTCGTGCAGAGGAACATCGATCGTGAACCCCAAGATCTACGGCGGCGCTCTGGCGCTCGGCCTCGCCCTGACCGCCGCGACCACCTCCACCGCGGTCGCCGACACCGGCGACGCGGCAGTCGTGGCCGCGCTCAACAGCGTGGCCAAGCCTCTCGCCTCCACCTCGCCCGCAGCCGGCCTCCGCGACCTGGACGCGTTCGGCGCGATGGTGGCAGGGGCGCAGGTGGTCGGCGTGGGCGAGGCCACGCACAGCACCGCCGAGTTCTACACCCTCAACCACCGGCTGTTCCGCTACCTGGTGACCGAGAAGGGCTTCACCACGTTCGCCCGGGAGCTCAGCTGGAGCACCGGCGTGCGGCTGAACGACTACGTCCTCAACGGCAAGGGCGACCCGCGCAAGATCATGCACGACGAGGTCAAGGGCCCGTACGACCTGTTCGACAACCGCGAGTTCCTCGACCTGATCACGTGGATGCGCTCCTACAACGCCGCCCACGACAAGAAGGTCCAGTTCATGGGGGCCGACCTGCTCTACCCGGGCGACGTCCTGTTCGACAAGGTCCTCGCCTACGTCAAGGAGCACCACGCCGATCTGCTGCCGGAGTTCACCCGCCTGTACGACGGGCTGCGGCCCACCACCCCCAACGCCGGGGAGTACATGGGCATGGCGCTGGCCCAGCCGCTGGACAAGCGCCAGGACAGCGCCCGGCGCGCCACCGAGGCCCTGAAGCTGCTCCAGAAGCAGACCCCCGGGGACGCCGAGGAGTACCGGTGGGCCGTGCAGCACGCCAGGGCCCTGTCGCAGACCTTCACCGACTTCGCCTTCGACCAGGCCACCGCCGAGGGACGCAAGCAGGCTCAGGTCTACCGCGACGCCGCGCTGGCCGACAACATCGTCTGGTGGAACCGGGCGACCGGGCACAAGATCCAGATGTCCGGCCTGAACGCGCACATCAGCTACACGCCGATCGACACCATGTTCGTGCCCGCTCCCATGGGCGGTGTCCTGCGTGAACGCCTCGGCCGCCGCTTCGTCACCGTCGGCACCAGCTTCGACCAGGGCGGCTACAACTTCCTGATCGACAAGGGTGAGTGCCCGGCCGGCGCCGGCCCCGCCGAGCGGCCCCTGACCTGCAAGGGCTCCGTGCCCGCCGCCGGCGACGACTACAACGAGTACGTCCTGGACCAGGTCCGCTACAGCGACTTCATCCTCGACACCCGCACCGCGCCCGCGGCGGCCCGGACCTGGCTCGCGCAGACCCGCCCCACCCGCCTGATCGGCGGCGGCTTCTGGTCACCCGAGCAGGCGACGAAGGTCGCCATCGGCAAGTCCTTCGACGTGCTGATCCACCTGCACAAGGTCAAGGCCGCCACGCTCCTGCCGTAAGCGTCAAGACGGTCATTAGGATGGGCGGATGACCTCTCAGCCCGCAGCCCCCGAGCGCCAGCGGGACGCCGACCGCACCAAGGCGGAGATCCTCGAGGTCGCCCAGCAGGAGTTCGCGCGCCACGGCTACGCGGGGGCGCGGGTCGACGAGATCGCCGCCCGGATGCGCACCACCAAGCGCATGATCTACTACTACTTCGGCAGCAAGGAACGTCTCTACATCGCGGTCCTCGAGAAGGCCTACGCCGAGGTCCGCGAGATGGAGCGGACGATCGAGGTGGAGCATCTCGCGCCGGTCGAGGCCATCCGCACCCTGGCCGAGCTCACCTTCGACCACCACGACCTGCACCGCGACTTCATCAAGCTGGTCGCCATCGAGAACATCCACCAGGCCGAGCACATCCGCAAGTCCGAGGCCCTCGCCGGCCTCGGCACGCCGGTGCTCGACCTCATCTCGCTCATCCTGGACGCGGGACAGGACTCCGGCGACTTCGTGACCGAGGCAGACGCGATCGACGTGCACATGCTGATCAGCTCGTTCTGCTTCTTCCGGGTGGCCAACCAGCACACGTTCGGCGCGCTGTTCGGGCGCGACATGGCCGCCCCCGAGCACCGCGACCGGCTCCGCCGGATGGTGGGGGACGCGGTCGTGGCCTACCTGCGCGGCGCGGGCGCCGCCCGCTGATCACGCGAGGAAAAGGGCAGCCGCCGGAAACACTCTTGTAATGTACGAACCAGTGAGTTAGTTTCCTCGCACTGCGCTTTTCCCTCGTGAGGAGCATATCGTGACGGTGCAGGGCAAACCTCGCAAAGCGGCCGTAGCCGCCTGGATCGGCAGCGCGCTGGAGTACTACGACTTCTTCATCTACGGCACCGCCGCCGCCCTGGTCTTCAGCAAGATCTTCTTCCCGTCCAGCTCGCCCGCCACGGGAACGCTCCTGGCACTGGCCACTTTCGGCGTCGGCTACCTGGCCAGGCCCGTCGGCGCCTTCGTCCTCGGCCACGTGGGCGACAAGTTCGGCCGCAAGAAGGTCCTCGTCGCCACGCTGGTGATGATGGGCGCCTCGACGTTCCTGGTGGGCTGCCTGCCCACGTACCACGACGTGGGCCTCCTCGCGCCCGTCCTGCTGGTCGTGCTGCGGCTGCTGCAGGGCTTCTCGGTGTCGGGCGAGCAGGCGGGCGCCAACTCCATGACCCTGGAGCACGCCCCCGGGAACCGCCGGGCCTACTACACCAGCTTCACCCTCAACGGCACTCAGGCCGGGCAGATCATCGCCACCGCCATCTTCCTGCCGATCGCCGCGCTGCCCGAGGAGCAGCTGCTGAGCTGGGGCTGGCGGGTGCCGTTCTGGCTGAGCATCGTGGTGGCCGCGGTCGGGCTGGTCATCCGGCGCACGCTGGAGGAGACGCCCGCCTTCGAGCAGGAGGTCGCCACCAACACCGTGGCGCGGATGCCGCTGGCGGTCCTCTTCCGCGAGCAATGGCGCGACGTGCTGCGCGTGGTCGTGGCCGCCGTCATCGCATCGGTGAGCACGATCTTCACCGTCCATGCCCTGTCCTACGCCGTCAACACCATGGGGTTGGAACGCGGCCCGATGCTCTGGGTGGGCGTGCTGGCCAACGTCGCCGCACTGATCACGATCCCGCTCTGGGGCTCGCTGTCGGACCGGATCGGCCGCAAGCCCGTCTTCGTCGGCGGCTCGCTCGGCTGCGCGGTGCTGATGTTCGCCTACCTCTGGTCGATCTCCACCGGCAACTACGCGCTGATCTTCATCTTGGGGATCCTGATGTTCGGCGTCGTGCACAGCGCCACCAGCGGCGTCTGGCCGTCCTTCTACGGCGAGATGTTCACCACCCGGGTCCGGCTGTCGGGCATGGCGATCGGCACCCAGATCGGCTTCGCCATCGCCGGCTTCGCGCCGACCGTGGCCACGGCGCTGGCGGGCACCGGCCCGGACAGCTGGCTCGGCGTCTCGCTCATCACGGCCGCTCTGTGCCTGGTCAACGTGGCGGCCGTGGCGACGGCCCGGGAGACCTACCGGGTCCCGACCGAGGAACTCGGTCTTGATCGCAAGCTGGCGGTATGAACGACTTCCGCGTCTACGCCATCCGCTACGCCGAGCGCGACGCCAGGCGCGGCGAGCACTTTCACGGCTACCACCCGAACGGCGAAGAGCCCCATCCGACCTCGTACTATGTCTGGCTCGCGGTCAACGACGAGCACACCGTCGTGATCGACACCGGCATCGGCCCTCAGCGTGCCGCCCTCGTGAAAGGGCTGGACTACCGCCGCTCGCCCGTGGACGCCGTGGCCGCGCTCGGGGTGCCCGCCGACGCGGTCGGGCACGTGGTGCTGACCCACCTGCACTACGACCACACGGGCACGGCCCACGCGTTCGGCTCCGCTCGCTACGTCGTGCAGCAGGCGGAGCTCGACTACTGGAGCGGCCCGTGGGCCGAGCGCATCACGCGGGAGCGCTGGCTGCTGAACGACGACGACCTCGCCCAGCTGATCCGGGCACGCAAGGAGGGCCGCGTGTCGGTCGTCGACGGCGACGCTTTCGTCGTACCCGGTCTGAGCGTCCACCTGGTGGGCGGCCACACCGCCGGCATGCAGGTGGTCCGCGTCCGGACCGCACGCGGCCACGTGGTGCTGGCCTCGGACGCGAGCCACTTCTACGAGAACATCGAGGACGACCGCCCGTTCCCGATCCTGCACAGCATGCCCGGCATGTACGGCGCCTTCGACCGGATCAGGGAGCTGGCCGACGGACCGGAGCTCGTGGTCGCCGGTCACGATCCGCTGGTCCTGGAGCGGTTCCCGCTGCTGGAGCCGGACGTGGCAGTGATCAGCCCTTGACGTGTGTGCGCTACGGGCTCACATAGTGATGCAGCAGAGCGGGCTCACCGGCTGCGTTGACCCAGTCGGCGCGGCTGCTGCCGACCCTGCGCCAGCCGGATCGCTCGTAGAGCGCGATGGCCGCCCTGCCCTCGGAGGAGACCTCCAGCTTCAGCGGCCCATGCACAGCGGCGCGGACCGAGTCGAGCAGTTGAGCGGCCAGCCGGCGCCCGCGTGCTGCCGGAGTCACGAACAGGCGGACGATCTCCGCGTCCCGGGTGATGCCCACGTGGCCGAGCACGGCGCCTGCCTCGGTCGCTATCCAGGCCGACGTCAGATCGGCCGGGGTCAGCCAGCGCCGAGGATCGTCCGGCCAGTCCACGGGATAGCGATCGACGGCCTGGACCTGGGCGAGCGCCTCGACGCAGGCGTCCATGTCCTCGGGGGTTCTGAGACGGACCTTCATGCCGGCAAGCGTAAGACCCGGAGCCAGGTCGAGTGATGCCGCGGCTCATCGGCGGGCCTGCCTGGGTATCCGCAGGATCTGGGCGTTCAGTACGAGGATCCAGAGCGCGTACGTCAAGAACAGGAAGCGGGGTGGCCAACCCTCCGGCGGTACGACGACGGACACCAGCCAGTGCAGCACCAGCCCGGACAGCGGGAGCCAGGCCGCCCACCGCAGGACGGATGCCGCCCCGGCCGCCGTGCGGGCCAGATCGCGGGTGATGAGCAGTGCTGCGAACGGCAGGAGGACAAGTGCGGCGAGCCCGGAGACGGCGTGCACGGTGCCGCGCGTCGTCAGGTCGGACAGCGGTGTGTCCACCGGATCGGCCACGAACACCCCGACACCGATCGTGCCGATCACGCACACGGCGAGGATGGCGAGCCCGATCCGGCCTGCCCGGCCTCTCACCAGCGGCCGGACCGCGGCAAGGAGACAGGCGTAGCTCGACGCCGCCATGAGGAACGCCAGCACCATCACCCAACCGTGCCGCCCGATCGCGTACTCGCTCACGGGCTTGTGGGTCGGGTCGACCTCCGGCTTGATGAAGATCGCCGCCAGCAGCAGTATCTGGTACGCGAGGATGGCCGCACTCGACAGTCTGGCCGTCACCGCGGAGGACCGCGGCACGGTGGCGGAGGGGGTGAGGGTCATGGCCTGCTCTCAGGTTCGAGGGTCTCCACGGATCTTCACCTGAGACGTCGGACCGGCCGCACGCCAACGGACATCCCTCGTATGCCTGATTCGTCGGCCGTTGCGGCGCACCGGCCGTCAGCCTGGCTCGGCCGAGGTGAAGGCCGGGTAGTGGGGCAACTCGGCGACATCCCACTCCGCGGTGCTCGCCAGGCATGCCCGTACGGCCTCCCGCACCGCGGGGAACTCGTCCCCGCCCCGGTCGAGCTCGTCCAGCAGGCGACTCCACCGGTAGCGCAGGAGCTGGCGCCGGCTCGGCGCCGGCGTCCGGGTGGAATGCATGGGCTCATCCCGCTCCCGGGCCCGCGGCACGAGGACCCAGGTCATGAAGATCGTCCAGGCGGCCACGGCCTGCCGCACCCCCGCCTCCCAGAGGTCGTCATCGGCCAGCTCGGGATGGACGGCGAGCACCTCCTTGCGGTAGACGTCCTCGATCTCCGCTTCCACCCGGGACGGCAGCCGGAACGTGCACCAGCACGTCGCAAACGGCATGCGTACGTAGGCCGCCTCAAGAAAGGCCGAGTGATACCCGGCGCTCTCGAAGTCGAGCACCCGCAGCCCGTCGGCGGTCAGCAGGTTGTTGTCCGGGCAGATGTCACCCGGCGTGAACACCGGATACCGCTCGACGATCGCCTCCAGAGCCGTCAGCTCGCCGTCAAGCCCCGCAGGCACGACGGGCAGCACCTCTCGGAGATCGCCCACTTTACGGAAGAGACGCCGTCGCACACCGTCTCCGGAGTAGGCCGCCCGCGAGCGTTCCCACTCATGCCGCCGCCCTGCGCCCGCCACGGCGATCCGCCCGTACGTACGCGCCCACGCGAGCAGCCCTTCCCTCGCCGCTTCCGGCGACTCCCCCAGCAGCACATCGGCCAGACTCGGACCGGCACCGAGGTCCGACATCACGATGAGCGGGAAGGACGGGTCCACGGCCAGCAACCGGGGCCCGAACCCCCCACCGAACGGCAGCCCGGCCACTTCGGCCCCGAAGCCCGCAGCGTCCAGATACGCCTTGACCACCACCGTGCCACCGTCGCCGGTCGTACACCGCAGGACGTGGCTGCGCGAGCTCCCGCCCAGATCGACCGGCCGGCTGACCCGCTCACCCAAGACCGCCGAGGCCGCCGCCAAGATCTTCTCCACGCCCACGACCTTAAGGGCTCTCCGGCTCTGACGCGCCGGCGCACCTGGACAGTGCGGGCGTGACCTGGACGATCACAGGTCTTGGGTCCATACGCCGGGCGGGTGTTCGTCGGGGCTCGACCACAGGTGCGGCTGGTGGTCGCCGTAGCGATCGTCGCCGTCCGATTGCCACGGGAAGCTGCCATCGGGGGCAGGCCAGACGACCTGCAAGAACGGGAAAGGTGGCCGCCGGTAGAACCCGATCGCCGTGCCGAAGAAGGCTTCGTACCATCGATAGTCGACGGCCTTGAGCGCGACGGGGTATCCGTCGATGATGTCGTGCCACTCCTGATCGTCCTCCAGCATCAGGCCGGCGACCACTTTCTCGCCGAGGGCATTGAGGCAGGCCTGCATGTCATGGACGTCCAGGCCGAACATGGCCAGCTCCGGGGCGCGATGGTGGTGCCACAGCCCGATGGTGAAGGCCCAACCGGGTCCGTGCTCGTCATGGGGGATCATCACGACCTGCCACCCGTACTCCTGGACCTTCTCGATCGTCAGCTGATTACGACGATCCAGATCACCAGGCTCGTCGCAGAGGACACAGTGGCATGCGGTCGGCTCGACAGGCATGGGCGCGAGCGTACGGCATCCCATCGATGAAGACCCATCCTGGACCTGGAGTGTCAGGCGCCGGCAACGGCTGAACGGCGAGGGGCGGAGCCGGTGGCGGTCTGGGCGAGGAGCGCGCCGGACAGCACGATCATCCCGCCCACGATCTGGACGCGAAACACCACGAGGACACGAACGCGAGCGCGAGCCCCGCTTCGCCTCCGGCTCTATGCCGCCTCCTTGACGGCCGTGCCCGCCGCGGCGCCCTCCCGCGTGACGCGGCGGCGGCGGGCCGGCAGCCCGAGCATCGGGTTGGCGACGCTCCAGGCGGCGCCCTTGCAGATCAGTTCCTTGTAGACGGCGGCGAACCGTCCGGTCAGGACCGCCTGCACGGCGCGGTCGTCGGCGGTGACGTACTGGATCAAGCCCTCATTGCGGCCCAACGAGATGCACTGGTTGAAGTAGCGGATCGTTGTGTTCGGGAGCTTCCCGCCGGTCAGGCGCGCCGCGATCGCGTCGGCGGCCTGCCACGCGGTCGGCATTCCCGAGGCGCACGACATCCGCAGCGGCTTGTCCCCGGGGCCCATCACCATGGCCGCGTCGCCGACGGCGTACACGTCCGGGTGCGAGACCGAGCGCATGGTCCCGTCGACCACGATCTGGCCGGTGCCGGTGACCTCCAGGGTGGTCGCCCGCGCGATCGGGTGGACCGCGAAGCCGGCGGTCCACACGGTGACCGCGGCCGGGATGGCCTTGCCGCCGGCGGTGGTGACGCGGTCGGCTTCGACGCCGGTGACGGCGGCGTGCTCGTACACGGTGATCCCGAGCTTGCCGAACACCTTCCGCAGGTGCTCGCGGCCCTTGGGCGAGAGCCAGTCGCCGAGGCCGCCCGCGGCGGCGAGGGCGACGTGGAGGTCCGGGCGGGCCTCGGCGATCTCGGTCGCGGCCTCCACGCCGGTGAGGCCGCCGCCGACGACGAGCACGGTCTGCCCGGCGTCGAGGCGGGCCAGGCGCTCGCGCAGCCGGAGTGCTCCGGGGCGGCCGGCGAGCTCATAGGCGTGCTCGGTGGCGCCGGGGACGTCTTGGGCATTCCAGCCGCTGCCGAGGGCGTAGACGAGCGTGTCGTAGGCGAGTTCTTCTGCGCCGGACCCCGGCGCGGTCAAGCCTGCGCTGTTCGCGTCGATGACGGAGACGGTCTTGCGGTCGACGTCGACGCCGGTGACCTTGGCGAGCCTCAGTTCGACCCCGGTGCCCGCGAACATCTCGCTGAACGGCCGGGGCTTGAGGTCCTGGCCGGTCGCCAGCTGGTGCATGCGGACGCGTTCGACGAAGTCGGGCTCGGCGTTGACGAGGGTGATGGTGACGTCCTCGCGGCGGAGCCGCTTGGCGAGGCGGCCGGCGGCGATGGCTCCGGTGTATCCGGCTCCGAGGACGATGATGCGGTGCTGCATTTCCTTGCCCCTGTCGTTGCGCGGGTTTGCCACTTGAACCGGGCAGCCCGCCGTTTCCTGACAGGAACGCGATGTGAAGCACCTCACATAGCGATCAGAAGATCTCGAACAGGGGCTCCCCGTGATCGACTGCCGCCCAGAGAGCGGTCGCGCGTTCGAGCTTGTCGGGGTTGACCTGGTTGCGGAACGCGGCGAGGCCCTCGGCGGTGACCTCCAGGCACATGACGCCAACGACCTGGCCGTCCACGACGGCCACGACGGCGGGGTCGCCGTTGGCGGTCCAGGCGTAGACCTCGATCGTGCCGCCGAACATGGTGCGCTTGGCCTCGCCTGGTTTGAGCAGCCCCCGCAGGAACTTCGCGACCGCGACGGCGCCCTCGAACGCCTTGGCGCGGGCCGGGACCTTTCCGCCGCCGTCGCCGATCGAGATGGCGTCCTTGGTGAGCAGGCGTACGAGCGGCTCGGTCTGGCCGCTGGTGGCGGCCGCCAGGAACTCCTCGACGATCCGCCGGGCGGCGGCCTCGTCGATCTCGGTGCGGACCTTGCCGTCCGCGACGTGCTTCTTGGCGCGGTGGAAGATCTGCTGGCTGGCGGCCTCGCTGATGTCGAGGATCTCGGCGATCTCCCGGTGCGGGTAGTCGAAGGCCTCCCGCAGCACGTACACCGCCCGCTCGTTGGGGGCGAGGCGCTCCATGAGGGTGAGGACCGCGTACGAGACCGATTCGCGCTGCTCGGCGGTGTCGGCCGGGCCGAGCATCGGGTCCCCGGCGAGCAGCGGCTCGGGAAGCCATCGGCCCACGTAGGTCTCGCGGCGCGCCCGCGCGGAGGTGAGCTCGTTGAGGCAGAGGTTGGTGAGAACCTTCGTCAGCCAGGCCTCGGGGACCTCGATGCGGTCGACGTCGGCGGACTGCCAGCGCAGGAACGTCTCCTGCACCGCGTCCTCGGCCTCCACGGCGGAGCCGAGGAGGCGGTAGGCGATGGCCTCCAGGCGCGGCCTGGACGCCTCGAACCGGTCGACGTCGTTCGCGGTCAACGGCATGGCCCGATGCTAGCCCGAGCGGCGGCGACGGCGACCACGGAGTGCCACCGGTCGCACCACCATCTCCTATAACAGATATTTTTTCTCCACCCTGGCACCTGATCTGTCAACGAACATCGGTATTTCCACCAATGGCAGGCGTTGACGTGACAGATGGAGAAGAATAATTTCTCCATGGAGCGGGGCTTACGGGGAGCGGCGGCGGAGGCGGAAAGCTGAAGGAGTCGGCGGAGGAGGAGCTGGCGCGGCTGCGGCGGGAGAAGGCCGAGCTGGTCGAGCAGCACGCCAAGGAGAAGGCCGCCTGGGAGAAGGCACGCGCGGAGCCGGATGACGAATCCGGCATCGGTGCGGGTGGACCGACCACGTTCGGCGAGACGCTGCGCGTCCACCGGCGCCGCGCGGGACTGACCCAGCAGCAGCTCAGTCGGCGGGCCGGCGTGAGCGTGCGTGCGGTGCGGGACATCGAGCAGGGGCGCGTGCGGCATCCCCGGTCGGAGTCGGCGCGGCGGCTGGCGGCCGCGGTCGGCCTGGCCGGGGGCGAGGCGGCGACTGCCGCCGCCCGCGCGGAAGGCACACCCGCCGCACCGTCGATGGATGGCGGGTCCGGGGCTGACGGACGATTGAGCGTCGGGGTGCTGGGGCCGCTGACGGTACACCACGGCTCCCGGACGGTGACCGGGCCGCTCATGCAGCGCAGCCTGCTCGGACTGCTGGCCCTCCAGCCCGGCCAGCCGGTGGGGTTCGACGAGATCATCGACACGCTCTGGGGTGAAGACCCGCCGCCGACCTGCCGCAACCTGGTCCGTTCCTATGTCGCGCGGCTGCGCGCGCTGCTGCGGCCGGCCCGAGCCGGGAGCGCGTCCGCCCAGGTGCTGGTCAGCGCCGGCAGGAGCGGAGGGTACGTGTTCACCGTCGGCGACGGCGAGCTGGACCTGCTGCGCTTCGACGCCCTGACAGCCCAGGCGCACAAGGTGCGGGACACCGATCCCCGAGCGGCTCTGGAACTGCTGACCCAAGCGCTTGGGTGCTGGCGCGGCGCGGCGCTGGCCGACCTGCCCCGGGTGCGGCAGCACCCGGCCGCGACGGCGGTCACCCAGCGGCGGGTTGCGGCGGCCCTGGAGTTCGCCGACCTGGCCCTCCGGCTGGGTGCGCACCGGCAGGCCGCCGAGCGGTTACGCGCGCTGGTGGCGGTGGAGCCGCTGCACGAAGGGCTGCACGCACGGTTGATGCTGGCATTGGCCGGTTCCGGCGAGCAGGCGGCCGCGCTGGAGCTGTTCACCCGGTTCCGCGACCTGCTGGTGCGGGAGCTCGGGGTGGAGCCCGGCGCGGAGCTGCGGGACGCGCAGGCGCGGGTGCTTCAGGGCGACCTTGCCCCTATCCGGCCGCCAGACCGTACGACCGCCTCAGGCACGACCGCCGCGAGCACGGCCACCGCGAGTACGGCCGCCGCAGGCACCGCCGCCGCGAGCGTGAACGGCCAGTGGCGGCCGGCGCAGCTCCCGGCGGACGTGCTCGGATTCACCGGCCGCGCCGAGCTTCTGGAGCGACTGGACGCGCTCCTGGAGGCGGGCGAAGGCGACGATGCGGGCACGACCCTGGTGCTGACCGCGATCGCGGGAGCTGCCGGAGTGGGCAAGACCGCGCTGGCGACTCACTGGGCCCACCGCGTGGCAGTACTGTTCCCCGACGGCCAGCTGTACATCAACCTCCAGGGATACGCGCAGCACCCGCCGCTCTCTTCGCTGCAGGCGCTGGGTGGGCTGCTGCGGGCGTTCGGGGTCGCACCCGAGCAGATCCCCACCGAGACCGAGCAGGCCGCCGCTCTGTACCGGTCGCTGCTCGCGGACAAGCGGGTGCTGGTGGTGCTGGACAACACCCGCGATGCCGAGCAGGTCCGCCCGCTGCTGCCCGGCAGCCCCGGGTGCGTGGTGGTGATCACGAGCCGGGATCGGCTCACCGGGCTGGTCGCCACCCACGGCGCCCACTGCGTGACTCTGGATCTGTTCAGCCCGGAGGAGGCGGTGGCGCTCCTCGTTCGGCTGCTGGGTGCCGAGCGGGTGGCCGCCGAGCCGGCAGCGGCTCACGAGCTGGCCAGGCTGTGCGGCTTCCTGCCGCTGGCGCTGCGGATCGCCGCGGCCAACCTCACCAGCCGCCCCGAGAAGTCGATCGCGGCGTACCTGGCGGAGCTGCGGGCCGGGGACCGGCTGGGCGGGCTGGCCGTGGCCGGCGACCCGCAGGCCGCGGTGCGGATCGCCTTCGACCACTCCTACGACCGCCTGCCGCCGGAGAGCCGACGGTTGTTCCGGCTGCTGGGGCTGGTGCCGGGGCCGCAGGTGAGCGTGCCGGGGGCTGCGGCGCTGGCGGGGGTCGCGGTGGAGGTCGCGGGCCGGCTGCTCGACGAACTGGCGGACGCCCATCTGGTCGAACCCCGCGGTCATGGCCGGTACGGCCTGCACGACCTCCTGGGGCTGTACGCGCGCCGGCGCGCTCAGCAGCACGACGGCCAGGCGCACTGCGAAGCGGCCCTGGAGCGGCTGCTGGACTGGTACCTCCACAGCATCGACGCCGCCGCCGAACTGCTGTACCCGGAGGAGGTGCGCCTGCCGCCCCTCCCATCGGCGGCCGGTACCTCCTCACCGACAGCGTTCATCGACCATTCCCAGGCGGCGGCGTGGCTGGAGGTCGAGCTCGCCAACCTGGTGGCCGCCACCCAGTACGCCGCCGACCACGGCCCCCACCCGGCCGCCTGGCGGCTCGCCGACGCCTTGCGCGGCTACTTCTGGCAGCGGCGTCCCATGGTGGAGTGGCTGCTGGTGGCGCAGGCCGGGCTGGACGCCGCCACCGTCGCCGGAGATGTACGCGCCCAGGCCCTCAGCCACCTCAGCCTCGGCCAGGCCAACCGAGCCGCCAGCCGCTCCCAGCCGGCCCGCCGGCATATCGCCACCGCGCTCACCCTGGCCCGCCAGGCCGGCTGGACCGACGGCCAGGCCGCCGCCCTGTTCTGCCAGGCGAACGTGGCCATGATGGCGGGCGACCTCCATCAGTCCGCCGACGACCTGGCCCAGGCGGTGGAGTTGTACCGCCGGAGCGGCTGGCTGGGCGGGGAGGCCGAGTGCCTGTTCGACCTCGGCCTGACGGAGCGAGTCCTGGGCCGGTTGCACGAGGCCGCCCAGCACCAGACCCAGGCGCTCGCGCTGTACCGGCGGCTCGATTCACACATCGGGGTGACGAGCACGCTGGGCGCCTTGGGCGAGATCGACCACGACCTGGGCCGGCTGGAGACCGCCCGTCGGCGCCTCACCAGCGCCATGCGGCTCTACCAGGAACTGGGCCTCCGGTTCGGCCACGGCTACTTCCTGCGCTGCCTTGCCGCGCTGGACCGCGATGCCGGCCGCACGAAGGAGGCGCTGGCCCAGGCGCAGGACGCGCTGCGGCTGGCCGGCGAGATCGGCGACCGGTTCACCGAGGCCAGGGTCCGGATCGTCCTGGCCGGCATCCACCTGCGGCTCGGCAGCGCCCAGGACGCCGGTGACCACTACCGGCAGGCACTCATGCTGGCGCAGCAGATCCCCAGCCCCGTGTTCGAGGCCGACGCGCAACTGGGGCTGGCCGACGTCTGCCTCACCCTCGACCAGCCCCACCAGGCCCTCCAGCGCGCCCACCGTGCGCTGGGCAGCGCCGCCATGGCCGACATGCGCATCCTGGAGGGCCACGCCCACACCACGCTGGCCACCGCCTACGACCGGCTCGGCCGCCATCACCAAGCGCTCATGCACGCCCGACAGGCCCTGAAGCTGCACCGGCAGACCGGCCATCGCCTCGGGGTCGCCCGCGCCCTGCAGGTGCTGGGCTGTGTGCTCCGCGACGCCGGCGCTCCCGAGAGAGCCGCACGCTGCTGGCAGGAGGCCCTGGAGCTGTTCACCGACATCGGCAGCCCGGGGGCGGACGAGGTCCGCGCCCTGCTCGCCGACCTCACGGGCGTTGACCACACGCACCCACGGGCCGCGCTGTCCCAGCGCTGACATCATCCACCTGCGGAGCGAGGTCCGGCAGCTCCACTGACGGACGGGTATCTGCTTCCACGCGCTCGACTTCCAGGACGGCCAGCACCAGGATGCGCGTCCGCGCAGCCGATTCATGGCCGGCAGAACGCGTCGAGCCGGACGGGAGCCGCCGCCGTACGATCGTCGCGCGCGGCGGCGCGTCCCCGGCGGTTTCGGGCCCCCGAGGTTCTGGACGGGCGGGGATTCTGCTCGCGGCCGCGATCAGTCGCGTACGTTCCGCGGCGTCCAGGTTCAGCGCCTTCGCCAGCGCGGACAGGGAGTTGATTCGTGGGCGATGGGATGCTCCCTGTTCCAGGCGGCGGATGGTACGGACGTTCAGCTGAGCCCGGTGGGCCAGCTCGTCCTGGGTCAGCAGCGCTTGTTCGCGCCAGGTTCGTAGCAGCGTTCCCATGGGCGGTTCTTCGTCGGCCTTCATGGGTGCGGTTCCCTTCGAGGATGAGGTCCGGCGACGACGTCCGGCCGGCGCAGAAAGGGGTGATGGCCTGCGGCTTTGTGCCGCCTGTCGCAGGTTACTGCGGGGCGCTGGTCGGATCGGTGCAGGATTCGTGCATTGCCTGGCAGACGCGCAAACAGCGCCTGAGCTGCACCGGAGGTGGATTTCTGCCGCTCGCCGCAGCGGCGGAAGCGGCAGCTTGATATCCGGGCATCACCGGAGTGTCCGGAAAATGGCCGGTCGCTGCCCTGGATTTGTCCCGCCCGGTAGCCGACTCTCTTCACCACATGGAGAGCAGCCGCGGCGAAGGCCGCCCCCACGACCGCGTCACGTACGCGGACATCTTCGGCAGGCGGGAGTTCCGTGCGCTGTTCATCAGTCGTGCGCTGTCCACCATCGGCGATTACGTCGCGCGTGCGGCGCTGGTCATCACGGTCTTCGCCGAAACCGGGTCCACGGCTCTCATGGGCGTCACCTTCGCCCTGACCAGCCTGCCGGACCTCATCGGGGGCCCGGTGCTGGCCGGTCTGGCGGACCGGTTCCCTCGGCGAGCCGTCATGGTGGCCGCTGACCTCGGGCGAGCACTGCTCCTGCTGATCATGGCGATCCCCGGACTGCCGTTGGTCGCGCTCTGGGCGCTGCTTTTCGCGATCCGGCTGCTGGACCAACCGTTCAGCAGTGCCTACATCTCCACCATGTCCGTGGTGCTTCCGGGGATGCGGCTCGTGAAAGGGTCCGCGGTCACGCAACTGGTCAACCACGTGGCCTACACGGTCGGATACGGCCTTGGGGGCGTGATCAGCGCGCTTACCGGACTGTCCGTGGTCCTGGTGTTCAACGCCACCACCTTCGTCCTGTCCGGCCTCGCGAGACGCTCGCGGCGCCCTACGCGGCGCAGATCGGCCACGGGACGGCCACCGGCGGCCTGTTGATGGCTGCCGGTCCCGCCGGCATCGTCATCGGACTCTGGATCTTGCCCCTGCTGATCCCCGACCAACGCACGCCGCACGTCGTGGTTCTCTCCATCATCAGCTGCGCTCCGCTGGCCCTGTTCATCGCCGTGCCCGGGGCGGTGGTTGCGGCTCTGCTGATCGTGCTGTCCGGAATCGCTCTGTACTACTGGATCCCGCTCGCCGCCGAGTTCACGCAGACCGTCCCTGACGACATGCGCGGACAGGCCGTGGGACTGCTCACGACGACGATGCGGGTCACCCAGGGCGCCGCCATTCTGATGTTCGGCCTCGCCGCCCAGAACGCGATGTCGTCCACGGTGATCGCGGCCTCCGGGGCGATCGGAACGGTCATGGTGACCGTCCTTTCCATGGCATGGGTACGGGCGAGCAGGCCCGCGGCAGCACGGCGGAGCACCCCGCCCCATGGCGACGCGGTCCGGTAAGGGACGGGGACCCGCGTACGGCTCAGGCGGCCGTACGCGGGGACGTCGGAGTCAGCGGTTGATGCGGTAGTACACGGTGCACACGAAACGCGTCCCACCCGCCGGGGAACCCGCACAGGCCGAGTAGCTCTCCGGCGGATGGACCACGACCGACGAGGTGTCGAGCTTCGTGCCTCTGTTCGGCTGCAGCACGTTCTGCGCTCGCGTGATGCCCTGGTACAGGTCGAGTCTGGCCATCTCCCCCGGCCTCAGGTTCAGCCCCTGCGCGTGGACGGCACCTGTCTGGTTGTTGCGCCAGAGCTTGGCCGTGACACCGCCCTTGCTGTTCTGGGCCAGCAAGGTGTAGGTCGCGGCGCTGGCGCTGGGCGCCGTGACCGTGAGAAGGACCGCCGCTGTGGCGACGCTCGTGAGCCCTGCCATCAGAGATTTCATGAAACTCTCTCCTAAAATGGGATTACGTCAGGCATGACATTCGCGACCGGCCATTCAAAATCGCCTCCGCCCGATAGGGCATGTCCTATGCACAGCCCCGCAGCAGTCTTCACAGAACCGGTCAAGAATGAAAGGCCATGAGCAGGGCATACGCCGGACATTGCCCGGCCATTTCAGCGTGCGACGGAAGGATGCTTCGACGCCGAAGGCACGGTCCCCTGGACCATCAGGGCCGCGGCGGCCAGGATGGCGCGAGCCTTGGTCATGGCCTTGCCTCCCGGAAGGTACGGAGCAGCATCAGCGCCGCGGCGTAGGCCCCGCCGTACCATGCGGGGAGCCAGCCGCCTCCGATCGCGGCGACGGCGAGGCTGATCGCCGAGACCGCGGCGAGCAGTAGCGCGGCGGCGGTTCGCTCCCGCGCCACGTGGGCTGCCACCCCGGCCGCCCCCAAGACGCCAGAGGCGGCGAGGAGATCCGCCACCAGCCACGCGTCGAGCAGTCCCGCCCGCGCCAGCAGGTCGAGCAGCGGCGGCGGGAGCCACGGCGTCCAGATCCAGCCGGGCCCGTCAGCCAGATTGGCGGCCGAGGGGACCGCCAGCAGGAGCAACGCCCCAGCCGACGACCACCCGCGCCGGCGGCCGGCGCTCAAGGCCTTACCCCAGGCCGATCGGTGACCCCGATGTCCAGACGGACAGCGAGCGTCATGATCGTTCCCTTCTTGATCGTGTGGGAGGGGGCCATGTTGCTGATCTTCTGGCCCTCTTCCACGCGGACGCCCGGCTCCGGAGTGGTGTGGTCGGCGCTGGCGATCGCGCGCTCGCCCAGGTAGGTGTAGGTGGAGCGGTCGAGCAGGAGCTCATGGCTCACCCAGCCGTCTTCGACCCGGGCCACCGCCACCGCCGGACGCCCGTCGACGTCGACCGCGTCGGGGTTCACCGTCACCCCAGGGATCTTGGCCATGGCCCGGTAGACGGCCGCTTCCTGCGCCGGAGGCACCAGGTTCTGGGCGAGCATCGAGCCGAGCAACCGGTAGGCCGTGATCTGCCGGTCCTCCTCGAACTTCTGGAGATCGCCCATATTCGCGTACATCCACGCCAGCAGCGCGTCGGGATCCGTGGGGAGCGCGGCCACCGTGGCATAGTCCACGGGAGGCATGCCACCGCCGGTAGCCGAGCGAACCAGTTTGCCGTCCTCGAAGAGGGCCACCTCTTTGCCGTCGGCCCGGGTCCATGCCCGGTCCACCCTGGTCTCCAGCGGCGTTCGCGGGGTCTGCACCTCGCCCGGGGCAGCCTGCCTCACACCCTGCACGCGCGTTTCGATGTAGACCCACTGGTCAGGCCGGGGGGCGGTGAACGCGCGGCTCCCGGCGGCCTCGGCCGCCCGGCCGAGCAGCACCTGCGCGTTGGCGGCCGGCACCGCCATTCCCGGCACGATCGAGCGCGGCGCCTCGACTCCCGTGGGGTCGACCACCAGCGCGACCGCCGAGATCACGGCAGCGAGCATGCCGATCGTGACGGCCCGCCGGCCCGCTCTGGGCAGGCGAACGCGACGGATCCGCCGAGGCGCGGTCGCCGCGGCCCGTTGGAGGAGCGCGTCCCTGGCGGCGGCACGGGCGTCGGGAGATGGCGGGGCGGGCTGTGGCCATGCCTGGCGGAGCGCCTCCAGATCGGCCTGCGAGTAGTCGTTCATGATCAACGCTCCTTCCTGGTGGGCGCCGCATCCAGGACGGCACGGATCTTCGTACGGGCACGGTGCAACCGCGAGCGAACCGTGCCCGCCGGCACGCCGAGCGCCCTGCCGACCTCGTCGGAGGTCAGCTCGGCCCAGGCGACCAGCAGCAGCACGTCCCGGTCCCCGGCCGGCAACTCAGCCAGCGCGGCGGCCAGCCGGCCGCGCGCGGCGAAGGCATCGAGCGAGTCCGCGACCCGCTCCGCGTGGTCCTCACCGACCTCACTCACATCCGTCCTGGCCAGCGCCCGGTACTGCCGGATCTCGGTCCGGTGGTGGCGAGAGATCAAGTTCGAGGCGATCCCGTACAGCCAGGGCCGTGCGTCCGGCCGGGACAGGTCATAGGTGTCACGCCGGTCGAACGCGATCAGGAACGTCTCAGCGGCGATGTCATCGGCCAGCGGGCGCGACAGCCGACGCTCGGCGTAGCCGTGAATGGACGAGTAGTGGCGTTGAACAGCGTGGCGAAGCACTCCGGCTGTCGTAAGGAGCGTTCGATGAGCGCGGCGTCAGTCGCCTGTTGGGTCACCTGGGTCATGTCACGGCTCTCGCCGTCGCTCTGGGTGCCATCGGCCGCCTTCTCTTGCGGGGATCCATCGTTCCCTATTCACCGATCGCCCCAAGGGTGTTCACAGCCGAGCCGTGGGCGCAGGACGGCGTGAAGGTCACCGGCTCGGCCGGGTGTCGCGGGATCAGCCCACGGCGTGGATCCGGATGACGGTCTGCGTGACGCGCGCGCCGCCGCATCCATCCAAAGTCACGAAAATTATTCATAAATAGGATAGCAATGCGTATTGGAGTGGTTTTCCTGCTCCCTGGGCGCATAAAAAACAAAGCTCGACTGCTATAGCCAGCTTCAGCGCCATTTATTACCCCTACGCTGTCTCCGTTCCACTGACGGCGAGGAGGTCACGTGCTCGGAATCGACACCTGCCTGGCTGAGGTCATGTCCATACCGGGAGCGCTGGAGGCCATGCTGGTCGACCACACCAGCGGCATGGCGGTGGCCTGCAGCAGCACCTCGGTCGTGGACGCCGAGCGGTCGGCCGCCGCGCTGACGGAGGCGCTGCGGGCCACGACCGACGGCCTTGCCCGCACGTGCCCGGGCGAGGTCGTACGCATCGATGACATGCTCGTCACCACCGACAAGGGTCACCACCTGTTCAGGCCGCTGGAGACGGTCTTCGAGGGGCCGCTTGTCATCTACGTACATCTTGACCTGGAACGATCTAACCTCGCCCTCGCCCGGCATCGTCTGCGGTCCATCTCCAGCCAGCTGACGACGTGAACCATGACCAGGCTCGACGCACTCCTTGCCGGGCTGGCCCGCGAGCGCTCCACGGGCGCGCTGCGGCTCGGCAGGAACGGCACGATCTTCCTGTCTGACGGGCGCGTGACGTACATGGAGTATGCGCAGACCCCGAACGCCGAGCGCCTGCTCACCGCCAGGGGCCGGATGACGGAGGCGGTGCTGCGCGGGTTCCGGGCGGACGGCGGCTGCGAGCGACTCCTCGCGGAGGGGGCCGTCACACCCGGCGAACTGCAGTACGCGGTGCTGGCCGTGGTCCTGGACGCGGCCTTCTTCCTGCTCCCGATCAGCGGGACACGCCCCAAGTTCCGCCCCGGGGAGCAGCACTGGCTCGGGGGGCAGTGGTTCTTCGACGTGCCGGAGCTCGTGCGCGAGTGCGAGCGGCGGCGCGCGCATCTCGCCGAGATCTGGCCGTACGCGGACGTCGACGCCCTGCCGGTGCGACCGGTGGCGTGGCTGCCGGGCCACGGGGTGACGCTGAGCCGGGTGCAATGGGAAGTGATCATCGGGGCCGACCACAAGTCCACGCCCTTGGAGCTGGCCAATCAGATCGGCCGATCGGGCTACTCGGTCCTGCTGGCCGTCAGGCGGCTGGCGGCCGCGGGTCTGCTCGACCCGCCTGAAGCGGACCACGCCGCACCGGCCGTGAAGCGCCCCGAGCCGACCGGGACGGACGAAGAACCCAGGGCCGGACAGCTGCCGAGGCGGGCGCGCCACCCCTACGCGAGGCCGCCACACGATCCCGAAGCGCCGGCCCAGCCGGTCGGACCGCCCACCACGGGAGATCCGACCGATCTGGCGCTGCTGATGCGGCTGAAGAAGGCACTGGAGGAGCTGCCGTGAGGTTCCCCGGACTCAGGAGGAGGCCGCCCGTGGAGCTGCAGAAACCGATTCTGGAGGAAATGGCGCTCCTGCGTGAGCGCACGCCGGACGTGAACGGGAGCGTCGCCTGCACCGTGGACGGCCTGCAGGTCGCCTGCGACCTCGAAGGAGACCGCGGCGAGCAGGCCGCGGCGCTGTCCGCGGCGCTCCTCGCGATGAGCAGGCGGATGCTGACCATGACCGGCCAAGGGGCGTTCGAGGAGACCCTCATCTCGGGCACCGCCGGCTTCGTGGCGTTCTATGCCGCCGGCCCCACCATCGTCCTCACAGTCCTGGCCGGCCCCGGCGCGAACGTCGGGCTGCTGCGACTGGAGGGCAGGAAGACGGCTGCCGCAGTGGCCGCCGTCGCAGCACGTCAACACCGAACCAGCCCCTGGTAGAAAGCGAGGAAGCAATGGCCAGCATGGACGTCTCCCTCAAGGAGATGATGACGATCGACGGCGCGGTCGGAGCGGCGATCGTCGATCACGGCAGCGGCATGGCGCTGGGCACGCTCGGCGGCTCCAAGGACCTGGACCTCCAAGTCGCCGCCGCCGGCAACACCGAGGTGGTCAAGGCAAAGCTCCGCACGATGGACTCGCTCGGCCTCAAGGACAGCATCGAGGACATCCTCATCACGCTGGGCGGCCAGTACCACATCATCCGGCCGATCACGGGGCGTGGGGGCAAGGGGCTCTTCCTCTACCTGGCCCTCGACCGTGCGCGCGGCAACCTGGCGATGGCCCGGCACCAACTCCGGATCATCGAGGAGAAGCTGGAGGTCTGATCCAGCCAATCGTGGGTGGCCCGCACCCCTTCGGGTGCGGGCCACCTGTCAGCTGGGGATGCCGCTCAGCTCGGGATGCCGATGCCCGCGCAGCCTCTGTCGATCCGGCCCGTCTCGAAGTACCGCACCACGTCGGCGGCGCACTCGGGCACCCGGGTGGTCGACACGTGCACGTCGTCGGCGACCGTGTAGACGGTGCCGCCGATGGCGCGCCGCGTCTGCAGCGTCCAGTCGTAGACGGACATGAACTCGTACAGGTGCCCCGCCAGCACCAGTGACCCGCTGCTCCGCTTCAACGTGGCCTGCTGCACCGGCAGCGGCCAGCCGGCACACATGACCCCCACCCCCCAGGACCGCCCGGTCGCCGGATGACGCTTCACGAGCTGCTGGTAGTCACGCCAGGCGGCGTCGAGACCGGCCCGGCTGCTGTCCTCGTTGCACGCGACCGCCAAGTTCATGGTCATGTTCAGCATTTCGGGCGCGCCGGGCACGGGCGTCCCCATCATCGGAGCGCCGAGCAGCTCCTTGACGGTGGGCGGGGCGGTGGTGCCCGTCGCCGTCCGCAGTTCGGCCAGCGCCTTGCCCGCGCGTACCCACTCGGTCGAGTTGCGCCTGGCCAGGTCGGCGACGGCCGCGCCGTCGATGGGCCGCTGCACGTCGGTGTAGGTCTTGGGGCTCTTGTCGTACGCGCGGACCAGCTTCGCCACCTCCTCGCGCACCCGCCTGGCGGTGGCACCGAGACCGTAAGTCTCATCGCGGCGGGCCAGCCAGGCGGCCATGCGCCCGAAATTACGCTCGGCCGCCTCCGCGCTGTCCTTCATGTGCTCGTCGAGACGGGTCCACGGCGGCGCCGTGCTGTCCAGGAAGGCCCGTCCGGTGTGCTCGGGGAACAGACTGCGGTACACCATGCCCAGGTAGGTGCCCCAGGAGAAGCCGAGCAGGTTGAGCGTGCGCTCACCCAGGGCGGTCCGCACCAGGTCCAGGTCCTTGGCCACGCTCTCGGTGGTGAGCTGTCCGAGGAAGGCGGGGTCGGAGCCTCCGCACTTCTGGTTGGCGGCGACCTGGGCGTCGTACATCTTCCTGGCCGCCTCCTTGGTCAGCGTGCCCGGCTCCTCCGGACCTCCTGGCGTGATGGGGCAGGCGACCTTGGCGCTGTAGCCCACTCCGCGCGGGTCGAAGCCGATGATGTCGTATCGCTCGTTGAGCTTGGCCATCTCCTCGTTCCTGAGCGCGGCGCGCAGGATCGGGTCCAGGTATCCGCTGTTGCCCGGCCCTCCTGGCAGGACGGCGGTGGCGCCGAGCCGGTGGGCCTCGTCCGTGGCGGCCAGCCGCGTCACCGCGATGTCGATCTTCCGCCCGCCGGGGTCGCGGTGGTTCAGCGGAACGCTGACCGTCCCGCACTCCAGGCGTTTCATCAGGGTACGGAAGGCCGGAACCCGCTCCTCCGTCACGCCCAAGCTCCGGATCACCTCATCGGAGTAGGCCGGGCAGGATTTCCACTCCACGGACGAAACGCCGGAGCTCGGGCTGGGGTTCGCGGTGGCGCCCGCAGCGGAAGGATGCGCCGTCAGCCCCGCCAGCGCCAGCGCCAGTGTCGGCAGCCATGTTCGGTATGTCATACGGATCAGCTGTAGTGCAGCGGTGGTTTCCTCCCCGTTTCCATGAGGCGGCTCGAGGGCGAGACCTTGGGCGTCGGCCCTGACGCCGTCTCGCGAAGTCAGCAGACCCGGGCCAGGGCGTCCAGCAGGTGGCGGGCGGCGGTGGGCCCGTCCGTCGTCGGCGTCACGGCCCCCGCCGTGGCGCCGACGCAGGTCGCGGTCGCGCTGTAGCCCGGCCCGCGATCCTCCAGACGGCCGAGATCGCTCAGCCGCAGAGCGTCACAGCACCGCCATGCAGACGTATCCACACGAGATGGTGCTCGCCCCGCACTGCGCCTCATCGGGGATGTCGAGTTGCCCGTAGACGTTGTACGCCCACACGATGATCTTGCCGCTGGCGGTCAGCGCCATGCCGGCCACGTTCCCCGCGGAGATCGCGACAACATCGGACTGTGCCTCGTAGGGGACTTCCAGTTGTCCGTACTTGTTGTCGCCCCATGCGATCACGGCACCGTTCTTGAGGGCGAGGCTGAAACCGCCGCCCGCGGAGACGGCGGTGACACCGGACTGCGCTTCGGCGGGCACCGTCAGGTTCGCAGGAAGGTCGGGCCCCCACGTGATGACGCGGCCGTCCTCCCGCAGCGCAAGAGCATGGTGCCGTGCGGAAATCGCGACGATACCCTCCCTCGCCTCGTCAGGAACGGCGACGTATCCATTCCATTGGATGACGCCGCCGTCCTTGAGAAAGAGGCCGTACGAGTCTCCGCCGTTCGCGCCGGCGATTGCGGTGACACCGGATTTCGCCGCTTCGGGGAGAGACAACTGGCTGTCGTGGGTACCGCCCCAGACGATTACGCCACCGTCCCTGAGCGCAAAGGCATACCCGCCGGCTGTCGCGATCGCCGTGACATCTCTGGTCGCCGCAACAGGTACTCGGGACAACCTTTGCTGGTTGGGGTCCTGAAGGTTCAAGTTTCCCCAGATGCTCACCCGCCCGTCCTTGAGCATCAGGTTGTACAGGTTCGCGCAGGCCCCGGCAGAGACGGCGGTTACTCCCGACGACCCGGCCGCCGGCACTGCCGGGGCGCTGGCCGGACCCCACTGGATGATCTTGCCCTCGCCCTGCGCGCAGGCCTGCGGCTCGGAGCCTTCGGCTGTGATCGATTTCGTCCCTGCGTAGGCTGACACAGTGGACATTTGCGCAATCGTCCCGCCCAGCACGGCGGCCGGCACGCCGACACCGACCGTACGCATGAGCTGACGTCTACTGATCACAAAGCCTCCATGAGGTGGTCCGCCCCGTTACCGGGTTGCTCGATGCCTGCGGCATGCTACGAGACCGACCTTCCGTTCTCCTTCCGCTCCGATTCCGTACCGTCCGCCGTCGATCTCACTGGTGATCAGCGACGTGTGCGTGAAACAGCGCCGGGAAGTCGTCAGCGACCGCCTCGGGGAGTGATCCCGTCGCCGGGTCGGTCCGCGATGATCGCAGACGCGGCGGCGTTCAGCGCGGAAGCACCCAGCCCGGCGCCCAGGTCCCGGCGGCGTCGTGGCGGGCCGCTGTGGCGGCGAGGTGGGCGCGGAGAGTGGCCAGCGCCGGATGGGGATTGTCGCGGTGCCACAGGAGTGAGTGCGGGTAGACGGGCGTCGGGTCGGTCACCGGGATGCGGCGCAGGCCGTGGTCGGCGGGCCAGACCAGGCGGGTCTGCTCGCCCATGAAAGTGGCCAGGGCCGGGGTGTCGGCGATGGTGTCGAGGAGCGCGTCGGAGCCGAAGTTGGGGCCGGTCGCCTCGATGGTGAGGCCGAACTCGGCGACGAGATCGTCGTAGTAGGCGGCCCACTCGGTGCCGGGGACGATGCCGGGCATCCAGATCCGGTGCCCGGCGAGCTGAGCGACGGTCACCGACCGGGCGCCGGCCAGCGCGTGGGCGGGACCGGTGAGGAGCTGGAGCGCCTCGTCGAGCACCCGGACGGACTCGATGTCCTCGGGAAGGGGGCGGCCGGGCACGGCGACGGCGCGGAAGGACGCGTCGATCGCACCGGACCGAATGGCGGCGACGGCCGTCTCGACATCGAACAGCATCACCACGTCGAGCTCGATCTCGGGATGCGCGCGGTGGAAGCCGCGCATCAGGCCCGACGCCGCGCTGCGCGAGGCGATCATGTCGACGCGCAGCGGACGGCTGCCGGTGCGCACGGACGCGACCGCGCGCTCGGCGACGCGCAGCAGCTCGCGCGCGTGGGGCAGGAACGCCTGCCCGTCGATGGTGAGCTCGGCGCCGCGCGCGGTGCGGGTGAACAACCGCACGCCGAGGTTGCGCTCCAGCGCGGCGATGCGCTTGGAGACAGCCTGCTGGGTGACCGCCAGCTCGGCGGCGGCCTCCTGAAACTGCCCCGCGTCGGCGGCGACGACGAAGGTCCGTACGGTGTCGAGATCCATGCCGACACCCTACGGACACAACCGTTCGTTGTGGCTGACGGCCCTTCAGTTGTTTGATCCCCTGGTACGGCGCGCGCTTTGATGCTTTCGATCGCGGATCGGTTGTGCGAGCGAGTGGCGAGGGGGCATCGGGCATGAGGAGCGGGCACCGGTTGGGGCGGCAGTTCGGGTGGCTCTGGGGCGCGTACGGGACCAGCGCCCTGGGCACGTGGCTCGCCTTCGGCGCGTTCCCGCTGATCGCGGTCCAGGTGCTGCACGCCGGGCCGGTGGAGGTCGCGGCGTTGTCCTCCGTGGGAGCGGCGGTGGGTGCGGTCGTGGCGGTGCCGCTGGGCCCGTGGGTGGAGTTCCGCCGCAAGCGGCCGGTGCTGATCGGGACGGATCTGGCGCGGTTCGCGGCACTGCTGACGATCCCCGCCGCGTTCGCGCTCGGCGTGCTCACCTTCGTCCAACTCCTGCTGGTCTCGGTCGTCGTCGCGGCGGCCGACATCACCTTCCGCGCCGCCTCCGGCGCGTACCTGAAGACGCTGCTGCCGGCTGAGCACCTGCTCGTCGCCAATGCCCGCCTGGAGTCCACGACCTGGACGACCACGATCATCGGACCGCCGCTGGGCGGTGCCGCGATCGGCCTGCTCGGTCCGGTCGCGACGGTGGTGGCCGACGCGGTCAGCTACCTGCTGTCGGCCCTGGGCATCCGCGCGGCGGGCGGCCGGGAGCCGCGTCCCGAGCGCCGGGAGGCCACGCGCCTGCGCGCCGCGGACCTGCTCGATGGCTGGCGGTACATCCTTGCCGACGCGACGCTGCGCCCGCTGTTCTTCAACACCGCCTTGTTCAACGGGCTGCTGATGGCCGCCGACGCTTTGCTGGCCGTCCTGATGCTCGGCCAGCTCGGGTTCACCTCGTGGCAGTACGGCCTCGCCTTCGCCGTGCCCGCGATCGGCGGGCTGCTCGGTTCGCGGCTGGCCCGTCCGCTCGTCACCCTGTTCGGGCAGCACCGGGTCCTGGTCGTGTCCGGGACGCTGCGAGCGGTCTGGCCCGTCGGGCTGGCCTTCATAGGGCCGGGCACCGGAGGGCTGCTGCTGGTGATGGGCGTCGAACTCGGGCTCATCTTCTGCTGCGGCGTCTTCAACCCCGTCCAGGCCACCTATCGCTTGGAGCGCACCGCGAACGACCGGATCACCCGCACGCTGTCGGCCTGGTCGGTGACGACCAAGGCCTCGACCGCGCTTCTGACGGCCGCATGGGGCGTGCTCGGCGGTCTGTTCGGCCCGCGCACGGCTATCGGCCTGGCCGGCGTGCTCCTGCTGGCGACCCCGCTGCTGCTCCCCCGACGCGCCGCGGCGCCCCTCGCCGAGCCGGACTCAGCACCGAGCCGCGCCTGACGGCCCCCTCTTCGGAGCGGTTCGCCTCCACTACCCAGCGGCATCTCACGACTCACGCCCACCATGTAGTCGGCCCCGGGGCGCGATCTCGCGTGTCAGGGCGCCCTCATCACCCAAGGAGAGAAATGACCGTCACGACCCCGGCGCTGGACCCCCGGACGGCAGCGCTGCTCGTCATGGATTACCAGCAGGGAATCCTGGCCTCGCTCCCTGGCCTGGCCAACCCGGAAGCGCTGCTGTCACGGGTGGCCGGCGCCATCGCCGACATGCGAGCCCACGGCGTCGCCATCGCCTTCGTGCGAGTCGGATTCACCGAAGCCGACTGGGCGGCGATCCCGCCGGCCAACAAGACGTTCTCCTTCATCGGCCGGCAGCGCCTCATGCACCACGAGGAACCCGACACCGCTTTCCACCATCAACTCGCTCCCGAGCCCGGCGACATCACCGTCCGCAAGACCCGCTACGGCGCCCTGTCCACCACAGACCTCGACCGGCATCTGCGGGATCGCGGAATCACCACCCTGGTCATCGCCGGCATCACCACCAGCGGCGCCGTACTGTCCACCGTCACCGACGCCGCCGACCGCGACTACCAGCTCTACATCCTCTCCGACGGCGTCACCGACCCGGACCCGCAAGCCCACCAGAACCTGATGACCGGCATTTTCCCGAGACTGGCCCACATCATCGACACCGCCGAACTGCGCACCCTCCTGCACGAGAGCCATCCCGATCGGGCAAAGACCGACACGGCATAACCCGTCAATGATGATCAGTTTCCGTCAGGGGATCGCTGTGGGCCAATGAGACCGGCCGAACAGATTGACGACCCTCGGGGATCGCCGTGATGGTGCCAAGACACCGGATGCTCTGAGTGCAGGAGCAGTTCATCCACCTGTGGCGCGGTATTCGAACGAGGCGCTCCGGCCCGGCTTTGAACTTGCCTGTCGACCCCGCTAGTTTCCTCGGCGGAACGATATTCGGGAGGGGGCCGTTCTCGAAGATCCCTGACCGGCGTCGCGCCAACCACCCCGTACGTGACGCTGCCGCCCATTCGGCCATGCCGGACGATCCCGATCACCCCCGCCGTCGCCACCCGGGAACAGCTCACGCCCCCGACCACGGAGAGACCAGTTGCCCAGCGCCGATAACACCGGGAACACCACCATGCCCTCGGTCACGGTCGACCGCCCCTACACCCACGAGATGGTCATCGTCCACCGGGTGTTCCGCCGGGAGGCCGCTCTCATGCCGCGGCTCGTGCGCGCCGTACCGACCGGAGACTCCGCGCGGACCGCGAAGGTCGCGGACTACGTGCAGGAGTACATGGACGGCCTCCACCACCATCACAGTCTCGAGGACGAGCTGATCTGGCCGCTGCTGCGGAGCCGGGCCGGGGCCCAGGACGACCTGGTGGCTCGGATGGAGCTTCAGCACCACGCCATCGATGAAACGCTGACGCAGGCGACCGCCCTCCTTCTCCGCTGGCGGACGAGCGGCGGAGACCCGGCGGCCGGCGCTGAACTGGCGGCAGCCCTCGACGAGCACCAGACAGTGCTGACCGAGCATCTGGACGACGAGGAGCGACTGGTGCTCCCGCTGGTCGCCGAGCACATGACCGTCGCCGAATGGGATCTGGTCGGAACCCGCGGCCTTGAGACAATTCCCAAGAACAAGATGCTGATCGCGCTGGGCGCCATCCTGGAGGACGCCTCGGCCGAGGAGCAGGCGTACTTCCTGCGCAAGGCACCGACCGTCGGCCGGCTGCTGTGGCGGCTCGTCGGCCGCCGCCAGTACGCTGCGCGCTGTCGCGACCTGCGTGGCCCGCTCTAGCCGGAGCCGCGCGTTTTCGTTTCCCACGTCCCTTGCCGAATGACGAGATGATCACACGCATGCGCTTACGCCACCGCCTCCCCTCAGGAGCCGCCCTGTGACCCCGACACCGATCGACCTTGAGGTCGGCGCCATCATCGATGCCTACCGGACCTGCGAGTTCACCACTCTCGGGGCCGACGGCACCCCACTGACCTGGCCCACTGCGGCCTGGCGCCGGACAGACGGCACACTGCTCGTCACCACCAGCCTGGCCTTCGCGCAGAAGGCGCTCAACGTCCGCCGGGACGGACGCGTCGCACTGCTCTTCTCCGACCCCACCGGCAGCGGCCGCGCCGACGCGCCCCAGGTCTTCGTCGGCGGAACCGCGACCTGCCCCGATGAGATCCGGACCGGTCCGGACGAAGCAGCCGATTACTGGCGTACGCTCTTCGAACGGCAACCGCACAGCCGGAACTACGTCCGGGCCCCAGGCCGGTGGTTCATGGACTGGTACTACCTGCGGCTCTTCATCACCGTGACGCCCACCCAGGTCGAGGTGCGGCCGCCGCTCGCCGAGTTGACCGCCACCGAACAGCCCGCGCCCGCGACACCAGCCGCCACGGACCTGCCCGGCGCTGACCTGATCGCCCACTTCCCGAGCGCGGTCCTCGGCGCCCGGGACGCCTCCGGGGCACCGCTGCTGGTACGCACGCGGCCAAGGGCCACCGCCGACGGCTTCACCATCGCGGCGAACGCCGCTGACGGCATCGTGCCGGGCAAGGCCAGCCTGCTCGTGCACCGGCACGACGAGCTGCTCAACGCCATGCACAACGCACTGATCCGCGGCGAACTCCGCACCGACGGCGACCAATGGACGTTGGTCCCGCAGAAAGTGGTCGAGCCGGCCGGATCCGGCCGCACCAGCGACGCGTTCCGCACCCTGCGCACCGCCCGCCGCTCCACGGCCCGCTACCTGGAGCGGCGCGGCCTGGCCCGCCCCCGGGTCCAGTGGGACCAGTTCCAGATGCTCGCCTCATCCACAAACGACACATAACACCGGCTGGGCAGGACGGCAGGCTCACCGGTCCTGCCGTCCGCGGCCCTCGCCGGAGTGCCGGTGAGGCGCCGACCGCGGCAGTTGCTCACGGGGGCGTCCCACACGCAGCCGTGTGCGGCCTGCGCCGAGATCGCGGCCGAAGTCGTCCACCGACGTGCCGAGGCCTCATTTCAGAGATCGCCTCAGAGATCGCCGACGATCAAGTAGGCTCACCCGAATTCGGGGCTTGATCGGTCAAATTCGTCGTGTCTGCTGGGGAGCGATCGTGAACGTGGAAGCGAACCTGAGCCCGGAAGTGCGGCGGCTCGGATCCCCCGACCTGGTCAGAGAGTCGGACGTGCGGGCCGCGCTGACCATGCTGACCGCAGGTCCGGCCGGGCTTGTGATCACCGGGGAAGCGGGGGCGGGCAAGAGCGCCCTGGCCCGCCAGGTGCTCGGGCGGCTTCAGGCCGATGGCTGGGGAGCAGCCGCGATAGTGGGCAGATGGTCTCCGCAAACGCTGTTCCGAGGTGTCACGGAGGCCTTCGCCGGCTGGGGCGAGGGGTTGTCCCAGGAACACGTGCGCCTGATGGGGACCCTCGGCCTGGCTCCGTCGGACGATGCCATGTTCGACACGGTCTGCCGGCTGCTGAAGAGCTCCCCTCTTGTCCTGCTCTTCGACGACCTGAGCCAGAACCTCGACGGCACGGGCTACCTGGATCCCGGCTTCGGCGAGATGTTCGACCGGCTGTGCCAGGCCGCCGATCGGGGCCGGGTGCTGGTGACCGCCCGGACGCCGCTGCCGCCACCGACGACCGGCAACCGGCTCGGTGTCTTACAGCTCGACCCGCTGGACCTGACCGCGGGAACCGAGATCGCAGCCGGGCTGCCCTTCCTGTCCACAGTGGATCCGGCCACCCGGGAGCGAGTGGTCCGCGCGACCGCGGCGCATCCACGGTCCCTGCAACTGGTCGACGCCTGGCTGTCCGCGAACCCCGAGGGCGTGGGAGCGCGGCTCGCGGCGGTGACGCCGGGGGCCGTACCGCTCGACCTCATCATGGCCGAGCTGACAGGGCAACAGCGAGAGACCCTGCTCCAGGCCGCGATCTCCACCGTCCCCGTCACCGCACACGACCTGGCCGTCGCCTGCGACACCCGCGAGCCGGACCGCAGGCAGCGCCCGGAGCCCAAGCGGGCAGAGCTCAAAAGCGTGCAGGCCACCGCGGCCCGGCTCGCCGAGCTCGGACTGCTCAACGCGTGGGAGGGGTGGGACGGGGACACCGTCTACTTCGCCGACCGCTGGATCGCGGAGATGCTGGCACCGCACCAAGGCCCGGCGATCGCCGACCGTCACGAGCGCGCCATGAACATGCACTACAGCCGGACACACGACAGCGGCACGTTCGACGACTACGTCGCGGTCTGCCGGCACCTGCTGGCGGTCCAGGGGATGGGCGACCTGACACACTTCCTCCTCGCCGTCATCGAGAGCGTGGAGGCAGACTTCGAGTACGCGGGGATGGCGCTCCTGGGAGAGATCGCGCCGTACGTGCCGGCGGGCAACGGCCACCACCGTCCCATCCGCGACCACCTGGTCGCCATGCTGATCCGGCACGATTTCCCGCGCGCCGCGCGAGAGGTGGCCGAACGATCGCTGTCCGCCGTCAAGGAGTGGGCCGCCACCCACCCGCAGCGCGACGAGGCCAGGTTCTGCCTCGGCGCCGCGCACGATACCTGTGGCCAGGCCCGGTTCGCCGACGGCGACCTGGTGGCGGCCGAGGCCGTGCTCACGGTCGCCGTGGACATCTACCACGAGCTCGCGGCCGAGCACCCGACCTTCATGGAAGCAGACCAGCGGCTCGCCAACTCGTTGCAACACCTCGGCGAGGTGTACCGCGCGCTCAACCTGCCGGAGCACAAGGACAAGGAATACGAGACCTGGGCCGAGTGCTCGTCGATCCGTACCCGGCTCTTCCAGGCGAATGTGAGCCCGGAAACGGCCATGGAAGCCGGCCTGGCCTTCCAACGCCTCGCCGACCTGGCCAAGCGCGACGGCGATCGGGACAACGCGCTGAAACTGCTGAGCACTCGCCTCGCGATGGTGGAGGCGATGGCGGAGATGTATCCGTACCACGAGGAGCTCGCCGAAGAACTCGCCATCGCGAGGGAGAACGTCGCCGCCCTCGACGCCGACACCACCGATGATCCTGAGCGGGCGGGGCGTCTCGACGGGGAGGCCGGCGTGGCAACAGGGAACGTCGTCGCAATCCTGAGACAGGGGCCGTTCGCCTTCAATCAGTGGCGCGCCGACAACGCGGAGGAGGAACTCGATCTTTCCGGCGCCGATCTGCGCGGATTGAACCTCGACCAAATGATCTTCGCCGACGCCAACCTCTCCGGCGCGGACCTGTCGCGCGCCTCCGCACGCGGCGCCATCTTCTCCGGTGCCGACCTGACCGATGCCAACCTGACCGGCGCCGACCTCACCAGGGCGGGGTTCGGCTACAGCGAGTTGGTCGACGCCACCATCGCCTTCACCCGGCTGGGCAGTGCGATGATCCAGCCGGCGACCTTGACCGGCGCGGTCTTCACCGGTGCGATCCTCGACCACACTTCGTTCCGTGAGTGTGACCTGACCGGCGTCGACCTGCGCGGATGCGACCTGAGCACGCTGGATCTCAAGCGCTCCAGCCTGGACGGCGCGATCATCGACACGCCGTAGCACCGCCTGGTGACGGGGGATCGCCGCCGCGGGTGTGTCGCCCGGGATTACGCGGATGCGGGCTTTGGCCAGGATGTCCAGGCCCATGTAGCGGCGGGCTTCGACCCACTCGTCGGTCTGCTCGGCCAGCACGGCACCGATGAGGCCGATGATCGCGGGCCGGTCCGGGAAGATGCCGACCACGTCGGGTGCGGGCGGATCTCCTCGTTCAGCCGTTCCTGCGGGGGAAGCCGGCGAAACCGACATGAAGGCTGCCGCAACCCGTTTCTGCCAGTGCCGGGCCTCCGGAGGCCCGGCACTGGCTCAGGCCAGGCGGTCGGGGAGCGGGGCCAGCTGGAAGTTGTCCCAGATGAAGGCGTCCATCTGGTGCTGGTTGGCGGAGAGGTTGACCACCCGGTCGACCTCTCCGTCGGCGTTGAAGTGCCACACGAGTGCCCACAGGGTGTCGACCTTGCCGATGCCCTCGGTGGTCCAGCCGCGGTGGATGTCCACGACGTACTCCTCGTTGGCCTCCAGGAACAACGGATCGGCCTGGAAGCCGGCCTTACCCAGCTGGGTGAAGAACGCGACGACCTCCTCCGCTCCCCGCTTGACGCCCGACAGGGGGTGGTGTCCAGGGATCGTCCACTCGATGTCGTCGGCCAGCACCTCGCGGATGCCCGCCAGGTCGTTGGCGGCGTACGCGGCGAAGAACCTGCCGATGGCTTCGATCTTGGTGTCTTGAGTCGTCATGGCCAAGGCGCCTTTCGTTAGGTGGGGCAGCCTCCCGGTGCGGGGGCGAGGCAACTGTAATGGATGGTGTTATCCAAAGTAAATTGGCGAATTACACCTGGTAGGATGCCGTTCATGACGGACGAGGCGGTCGGGAAGCGCATCCGGGAACTGCGCCAGGAGCAGGGGCTCTTGCAGGCGGAACTGGTCAAGCCCGGCCTGCTGTCGGCCGGCTATTTGTCCTTGATCGAGTCGGGCCGGCGGCGTCCGTCACCCGACGTACTGCGGTACCTGGCCGAACGGCTCGGCACCACGCCCGACCACCTCGCCACCGGACGGCAGCCCGATCTGTGGCAGGAGACCGAGCGCCGGCTCTCCTTCGCCGAACTGGCACTTGAGCACGCCACCGCCGAAGCCGCTCTGAGCGAGTTCGAGGAGGTCTCGCGGTCCGGCCCGCCCCCGTACCACCCGCGCGCAGAGCTCGGCCGGGCCCGGGCGCTGGAGTTGCTGGGCCGCACCGAGCAGGCCTTCGCCGCCTACGAAGCCCTGTGGAAGGCCGCCGAGCCGGGCACCGCGCTGTGGGCCGAACGGGCCACCGACCTGCTGCGCTGCAGCCGAGACCTGGGCGACTACGGCTACGCCGCCGACCTCGGGGAACGGGCGATGGCCACGTTTGAGGACCTGGGCGTGGAATGGAGCGACAGCTCGGTTCGGCTGGGCGTCACCCTGGCAGGTGTCTACATCCACCGGGGCGACCTGGTGCGTGCCGCCAGGCTGCTGCGACGCCTCATCGAGATCTCCGACAGCACGGGCAGCCCGCTGGCCAGAGGCTCGGCCTACTGGAACGCTGCCGTCACCGCTCACTACCAAGGCCGGGGCGCCGACGCCAAAGCCTTCGCCGACCGCGCCCTGGCCCTGTTCGGCGAAACCGACCATCAGCGGAACCTGGCCGTGCTGCGCACCTTCTACGGCGAACTGCTCTTGGACGGCGAACCCGCCGACCCTGGACAAGCCCGCGAGTTCCTCCTCGATGCGCACGAGCGCCTCACGCAGCTGGCCAGCCCGGCGGAGATCAGCGAGTGTGAGACGTACCTGGCTCGCGCCGCGGTACGACTCGGCGACCTCGATGAGGCGTTGCACTGGGCGCAGGCCGCCCGCTCGAGGCTCACCGCTGACGCGGCCCCTACAGCCGAAGCCGAAGCTGCGATCGCCCTCGGCATGGTCCACCTTGCGGCGGACGATGCGCGACAGGCCGCCGCCGCCTTGGCCGAAGGAGAACGCGTGCTGGAACGCGCGACTCCGGGGCGCGCCGTCGTCAGCCTATGGAACCGGCTGGCCGATCTGCACGAGGAACGCGGTGACACCACGGCGGCCCTGCGCGCCTACCGTCAAGCCATGACGGCGGCCGGCTACCGGCAGCCGTCACACCCATTGACACGCGTCTAGCTCGAAGTCGTCCTGCCGGACTCCCGGGGCGAGTCCCAGCTGCAGGCGGCCGGGCCCGGCGAGCTGGTCCAGCGTGGCGACGGTCTTGGCGAACAGGGCGTGGTCGGCGCGCAGAGGTGCGAGAAGCACGCTGGTCAGCAGCCGGATGCGCGAGGTGGCGCCCGCCGCGGCGGGCCCACTCCACCAGGGTGTGCCGTCGGTCCAGCGAGCAGGACCGGGCAACCCAATACCGATGTCCATCGCGGGTGCGATTCCTTCCAGAAGAAAAGGTGGTGCAAGGGGGGGCGAGACCGGATCGCCGGTCAGGCGTCCGAGCCGGCAGGACCGTTCCGCAGCAGCTGCCGCAGGTCGGCGAGCTGACGGCAGGCCGCCTCCATCTACCTGACCTAGGTCCCGCAGTTCATCCAGTCCGGCCGTCCCATCGGCGGGCAGATTCTCACCCTGGCCACCGCCCACGCCCTGCTGATGGCGGTATGGCTTTCCGGAATGCGCGTCTTGGAGCGCTCCTGCCCTACATCCCGACGCTCCAAGACGCCTTCGAGCAGGAGGAATTCTGGAACGCCCGCGCAGAGCTCGGCGACACGGAGGAGCAGCTGCGTCCGACCCCCGTCATCCCTCCCGACCCTGACTACGAGGCCGAAGAGGTGGCGCGGGCCTCGGCATCCGTGACGCTGCCCGCCGCCACCCCGCTCTGGGGCGTCATCGAGGTCCGACTGGACAGGCCCGCCCACGGCAATCCCTTCATAGACGTCGAGTTGCACGCCGTCTTCCGCCGACCGGACGGCTCAGACGTGCAGCTCGGCGGGTTCTACGACGGGGAAGGGGGCTACCTCGTTCGCGTGCCGGCCGACGTCGAAGGCTTTTGGACGTTCGGGACCACCTCGACCGCGCGGTCGCTGGATGGGATCTCGGGGGCGGTGATGGTGACGGAAGCTCGTGAGGGATCTCATGGCCCGGTGCGGGTGGACGGGTTCCACTTCCGCCACGCCGACGACTCGCGTCACCGGCCGCTGGGCACCACCGCGTACGCGTGGACGCACCAGCCCGACGCGCTGCAAGAACAGACGCTTGCCACCCTGGCCGAGGGCCCGTTCCGGAAGATCCGGATGTGCCTGTTCCCGAAGTCGTACCTGCTCAACGCCAGCGAGCCCGAGGACTTCGTCTTCCCCGGCTCGCTCACCGACAGGTTCGATCTCGAGCGCTTCGACCCGGCGCACTTCCGCCGCCTCGAACGGCGCATCGCGGGCACGGGTGACGTTCGACCTCATCGGCGCCACGGGTGTGTTCCTCGGCGATAGCAGACAGATGATCTGATTCGGCGTGTTCGCCGGGTTCCGGGACCTCGGCGGTGATGGAGTCGATCAGGTCGCGGGAGTGGGGCTCGCGGGCGGCGTAGCGGAACAGCAGCTTGAACCCGTCGGGGTCGGCGGCGGCACGCAACAGGGCGGGGCGGGGGATTCCAGGTCGTTGGCCACGGCACGAGGGTCGGCGAGGACGAGGTCTCGCGGTTTCTCGCCGGTGGCCGCTGACACCGGTCACGAGGTCGGGCGGGCGCGGTACCAGTCGAGGGTGGCGGCGACGGCGGTGGCGTGCGGGGTCGCGGTGAACGGCCCGAACGTGGTGACGAACTTCGAGGCGTCGCTCACGAACGGCCGGTCGCGCTGGTACCACGTCTCGCCGAGGGCGCGCACGGTCGGGTTGAACAGGCCGATCAGGCGTTGCATCGGGCGGCCGAGCGCCGCCGTTCTGCCGGGCTGCCCCAGCTCGGCGATCACCAGGTCGAGGAACTCCTGGCCCGTGACGGCCGGTGCCGCCGGCAGGTGCCAGGCGTGGCCGTCAGCTCGCGCGTCGCAGCCGAGCGTCACCAGGCCCCTGGCGATGTCGGGCAGGTAGCTGAGCGTGTGGGGCTGGTCGAGCGGCCCGGACCAGCGGACGGGCTTCCCGGCGAGCGCCGCCGCGAACACTATCGTGCCGACGACGGTGTTGACGCCGCCGGGACCGTAGTAGTCGGAGGCCCGGCCCAGGGCAACGCGCAGTTCGCCTGAGCGGTGGGCGTCCAGCAGCGCGTCGGCCATCGCGGCGCGTACCCGGCCCTTCGGGTTGCGGGCGGCGTGGGGTAGGGCCTCGGTCATGGGCCCGTCGACGGGACCGTACATGTACAGGTTGTCGGCGAGGACCAGCTTCGCGCCGGAGGCGGCTGCGCCCTGCCGTACCACGTCGGTCATGCGGGGGAACTCCTGCACCCATCGGGTGTAGGCGGGTGAGGCGCAGTGGTAGACGACCTCGGCCCCGGCGCAGGCGGCCTTGGCCCCCTCAGCGGTGGTGATGTCGCCCCGGTGGGCCTCGACCCCGGGCAGCGCGGGCACCCGGCCGCTGCGATTGACGGCGCGGACGCGGTGCCCCCGAGAGACGAGCTCGCGGACCACGGACGCGCCGACGCCCCCTCCGGCGCCGAGGACGACATGCAGATCGGATGTAGCGGGCACGGTGGCCTCCCGTTAACAAGATTGGAAACACTGTTATGAAACACCGTTGCGATATGATTGTCAAATGGCCCGCCCACGTACCCGCGACTACGACGAGTTGCGCCGAGACCTTCTGGACGCCGCCGGACGGCTGCTCGCCCAGGAAGGCCCGCAAGCGCTGAGCACCCGACGCCTGGCCCACGAGGTCGGCACCTCCACCAAGGCCGTCTACAACCTCTTCGGCGACAAGGCCGGCCTGCTCCGCGCGATGTTCCTGGAGGGATTCGCCCGGCTCGCCGACGAGTTCGCCCGGGTGCCCACCGACGGCGACCCCGAGGCCGACCTGATGGCGCTCGGACACGCCTACCGGGCCTCAGCCCTGGACAACCCGCACCTGTACGAGCTGATGTTCGGCCGGCCCCTCGCCGACTTCCAGCCGGACGAGGCAGCCCTGGCTCAGATTCAGGGCACGTTCGACACGCTGATACAGGCCGTCGCGCGATGCGTAGACGCGGGCCGGTTCGCCCCCTCCGACCCTCATGACATCGCCGTCCACCTCAACGCCCTGGTGCACGGCCTGGCCAGCCTCGAACTCCTCGGCTCGCTCGGCCCCCGCCCCCAGGCTGACCACCACTGGCGCGTCGCCCTGGAGGCGGCCTTCCGCGGCCATCGAGCCCCACCCCGGTGACGGGGCGCCGAGGTTGCGGTTCTGGGGGCGTACAGGCGCCGGACGGGTGCGGACTCCGGCTGTCCTGACCGTGCGCGCCGGAGAGGATCTCCTGGCCCGCTGGCGCTCCTGAACGCGACGCTCATAATCTGACCGGCTGTTTCGGCCAGATCCGCTGGAAGCCGACGATCGCCCGGGAGTACACATCCACGATGAAGGCGACGTAGACGATGTCGCACCAGGCGTGCACGTAGGTGAAATCGGCAACCCAGACCGTGTTCGGCCGGGGCGCGGTGAAGTCCCGCTTGGCCAAATCGGGCGCCCTATGATGGCCGGGATCGACCACAGTGGTGCGGATCTTCTTGCCGCGGCGAGCTCCTTGCAGGCCCAGCGCGCGCATCCGCCGCTCGACCGTGCACCGCGCGACCTGGTGCCCCTCGCGCAGCAGCTATCGCCAGACCTTCCAAGCGCCGTAGACGCCATAGTTGGTGGTGTGGATGCGCCTGATGTGGCCCGTCCAACTCGGCGTCGCGACTTCTGACCGCCCAGTCCTGGCGGGTTTGGAAAGGAAGCCAGCTGGCCGCCATCCTAGGAATCGAGAACGTCAACAGTTTCCGCGTCCAACTGTCGCAATGGTCGCACCAGGGCTACATCAACAGCTCGGACCAGCCCTCTACGGCTCCATATCCGCTAGTTAGCCCTGCCTTTCCGCACGTTCCGCTTCGTCCCTGGTACCGCGTTCACACCCCGTCCTTCTCTTCCACCCAAGCTTCCGTCCAAAAGGACCAAGCCTCCCTCTCTTCCAGAAGGACCCAAGCCGAAGTGCGTAGAGGGATGCGGAGACGCGGGATAGCCGTGATGACGTGCGGAAAACGGCGCTAGGCCACGTCGAACTCGTTCCCCTCGGGATCCACCATCGCCACCGCATAGTGATCAACCCCAGGCTGCGACAGCACCCGCACAATGGACGCCCCCGCCTGGACAAGCCGCTCCACCTCGGCATCCACCCGCGCTTTCCGGGTCTCCAGCGGTACGTCCTCCCGCTTGCCGCCCACCTTCACATCCAGGTGGAACCGGTTCTTGACCACCTTGCCCTCAGGCACCTGCTGAAACCAGATCCTCGGCCCGTACCCCTCGGGATCGACGATGCTGTCGCTGCCGTCCCCCTCGCCCAGCTCGTCCTCCGGCACTCCGAGACTGCGCCAGTAATCTCGCCACGTATCGAATCCACTCGGCGGCGGCTCCACCGTGTACCGCAGCGCGCCCGCCCAGAACCGGGCCATCCGCTCGGGTGCCGCACAGTCAATGACCAGCTGATAAGAAACCACGGTCACCATCCTGCCGGAGCCATCCGACAATTGTTGGCTCACGGTCCGGACGGGTCACGGCCCGGACGGCTCCTGGGCCGCTGGCGCTTCGGTCCAATCGAGGGGCAGCGCTCCATCGGTGTTCCATGGGGCCTGGCCGAGCCGTACCGACGCGCCGTCGAACGCGATGGCCGCCTGCTCATGCCCCGCGACCGCGGCACGCCGGAACCAACTCACAGCCGGCCCCGTTATCCGCATGTGGGTGATCTTCAGCAGAGGTCCGGGCCAGCGCTTAAGCCTTTGTCAGCAGGCACTGAGCTTGAGGTTTAACCTTTGAGCTGCACATTTGCCGCGATCGGCAACAGAGGTGATTGATCCGACATAGCGGATTGTGTCCTCTGTGATACG
>NZ_JBFANV010000031.1:0-113648 GCF_040674955.1 Nonomuraea sp. NPDC049695
ACATCAAGACCAAAGGACAGGCGGCCGGGCTGGTCGTCTCAGGGCGTGGAGACCCACCCGGGTCCGCGAAACGTCAAGCACCCCGTTCCACAGCACAGGCCGCGCAAGCGGCACGAGCTGCCGCATAGCGGCACGGGAATCCCCGTCCCTTCAGGGCAGGGAGCAGGTCAATCCTGGCGGGACAGCCACAGCCCGATGGCCGTGACCCGGGAGTTCACCCCTAGCTTCGCGTAGATGCGATTGACGTGGTTCTTGACCGTCTTCTCGCTGAGGAAGAGCCGTTGCGCGATCTGGCCGTTGGACTGGCCGGTCGCGATCAGGTCCATGACCTCGGCTTCGCGCTTGCTCAAGGACGTGAACACGCTTTCGAACGCTGCGTCGTCGACTCTCATCCGGCCTCCGGGGGCGCGCAGACGGTCAAGATCGCCGATGGCCCCCGTGCTCTCCGGCGTTAGCGGTATTAGACAGCGAGCATAACTCGCATTGTCATGGTTTGGGGCCATTGTCGGGAGAAAACGCCAACGGCCGGTCCCGAAGGACCGGCCGTTGGGCGGTGGGGTGAGCGAAGGGACTTGAACCCTCGACATCCAGGACCACAACCTGGCGCTCTGCCAACTGAGCTACGCCCACCATGAGCCGCCCTCGTGTGGCGGCACAGGAAAAGTGTAGCGGGGTTCAGGAGTCTTTACGCCACTCCTTTAGCCGCTGACGCGCTCTGCCAGCGATCTCGCGGTCGCGGAGTCGGGTCCCGGCTGCGCCACGAAGATCGCCGCGCGGTAGTAACGCAGCTCCCTGATGCTCTCCGTGATGTCCGCCAGAGCCCGGTGTCCGCCCTGCTTCTCCGGTGCGGCGAAGTAGACCCGCGGGTACCAGCGGCGGACCAGCTCCTTGATCGACGAGACGTCGATCATCCGGTAGTGCAGATAGCCGTCGACCCCGGGCATGTCGCGCGAGATGAACGTGCGGTCGGTGCCGATGGAGTTGCCGCACAGCGGCGCCTTCTTCGGCTCGGGGATGTGGCGGCGGATGTAGTCGAGCACGAGCGACTCGGCCTCCGCCAGCGTCACCCCGCCGCCCAGCTCGGGCAGCAGCCCCGACGCCGTGTGCATCTCACGCACGACGTCGGACATCTGCTCCAGCGACTCCGGCGGCGGTTTGATGACCACGTCGACGCCCTCGTCCAGCTGATTGAGCTCGCTGTCGGTGATGACGCACGCCACCTCGATAAGCGCGTCGCGGCTCAGGTCGAGCCCCGTCATCTCACAGTCGATCCAGACCAGCAAGTCACTCATTCGTTCTCCTCGCCCAGCGGCTCGGAGCAATCCGCCCGCTTGTTACCCCACCAGCCTAGTGCCACCGGTCAGGCCGGCTTGAGCGAGCTGAGAACCTTGCCGAGCACGTCGGTGCCGAGATTGTCGGGTACGGACGCGTACACGATGGCAGGTCGTTCACCCTGACCGCGATCCATGAGCACGATCGCGCCGTTCTCCTTCTTCCACTTGTAGCCCTTCTCCTCCGAGATCTTCGTGAAGTCGAGCTCGAACTGCAGCACCCAGGCGTCCTTGTCGCCGATCTTGATCGCCTTGTCCTGCACGACCTTGGTCTCGTGGGCGATCTGGTAGTAGCGGGTGGAGAAGTCGACGAAGACCGCCTTGGCCGTCTCGCCCAGCCCCGACGCGCCGCTGTAGGGGTAGAGCTCGTTGAGCAGCCCCGTGTAGACGTTGCCGACCCAGTCGCCCTGGCCGTCGTACTTCTCCTGTGCGGTGGCCTGCACCGCGCCCGACCACGTCTGCTGGGTCGGGTCCGTGCCCGTGACCTCGTTGGCCGGAGGCACCGTCCAGTCCTCAGGAACCTGGAAGGAGAGGCCCGCCTGCTTGTCGGTGATGCGGCCGTCGACCGGCTGCGGCAGCTCGACGGCGCCCTGGGTGGGCGGCGGGCTGGACGGCAGCTCGTTGCTGGGCGGCGGCTGCTGCTCGTACGTGTCCTCCGGCGTCGGCGACGAGGCGGTGTCCGTGCTGCTCCGGTTGATGAAGAAGATGCCTCCCACCACCACCAGCGCGATCACCACCAGCGCGGCCAGCCCTCCGAACACCCACGGCAGCGGATTGCTCTGCTTGGGTGGCGGGCCGTAGCCGGGGCCCGGCAGGGGGCCGCCGGGCCCCGGCCACTGGGCGGTCGGAGCGGGCTGGCCGTAGGCCGACTGGCCGAAGGTCGGCTGGCCGTACTGGAGCGTGGGGTTCGCGGGCGACGCCGACCAGTCGGCGCCCGACTGCGGCTGCGGCCCGGAAGGCGGCTGCTGGGGCTGAGCCTGGAACTGCGGCCCCGGGCCCGGCTGCTGAGGCTGGGGCCCCGAGCCCGGCTGTTGGAACTGCGGTCCGGAGCCCGGCTGCTGGGGCTGTGGCTGGAACTGGGGCTGGGACTGCGGCTGGGGCTGGAACTGCGGCCCTGAGCCGGGCTGCGGCCCTGAGCCCGGCTGCTGCGCGTGTACGGCATCGGTCCACTGGTTGCCGTCCCACCAGCGGAGCTGGGGCTCTCCGTAGGGGTCTGGGTACCAGCCCGCGGGGGTCTGCGTGGTCATGGTCGCCAGATTAGTAAGAACCGCATTGATATGCATTGCTGGGACGGCATCAACACTTGTACGTGAAGCTCGCCTTGTCGGTGCGCACCGGGCCGGGCGTCAGGATCCGCAGTGTGGCGGTGGCTTTGACGTTGCTCCTGCCCTGCAACGTCCATCGGAACGGCACCTGGTACGTCGTCTGGTCCGACTTCGTGCGCAGGGTTCCCTTGACGACCTCCTTGTCCAGGTTCTTGCGCCATTCATAGGTGATCTCGCCGGGTGCCCCGTTGGTGACCACAGTGCCGGTGATCAGGACGGCCTTCCCGCAGCCCTGGGTCTTCTTCGGCGCCGCCACGTCGATCGACATGACCGCCAGTTCCGGCGAGTCGCCCGCGTAGAGCCAGGCCAGGATCGCCCCCGCCATGATGGCGGCGAAGAGGGCCGAGGAGAGGATCGTGCGCCGCCGCCGCGCCCGCAGGGCCTTGGCCGGTCCGCTGCCGCCGGGGCGGTGCTCGGTGGCGGCCTGGTCGCGCCCGGACCGCCAGATCCGCTCGGCGGTGGTCTCGGGCTGCTGCACCTGCGTGCCGATCCCTGGCCCGAACTGCACGGATTCCGAGGCCCGCCCAGGGACGTGCAGCAGCGTGACGATGTCACCCTCGTCCCTGGGCGGCAGTGCGGGCGGCGGCGCGAACGCCCGAGCCTGCGCGAACGCCGACCTCCCCCGAGCGGCCTGAGCCAGCCCGTCCCGGCCGGCCGCCTCGCCGATCAGCAGGTCGCGCGCGGTGGCGAGGCCCAGGGTGCCGGCCGTGGCCGCGGCACGTTCCAGCAGCTCGGTGAGGCGCGAGCGGCCCTGCCCGAGAGAGGCGGCCAGCCCGCGCGCCAGTGACGCCCAGCCGGCCGCGTCCCGCTCGCGCGGGGAGGCCTGGCCGCGGATGGCGTCGGACAGGCCGCGCTCGGACAGCAGCGCGGCGCCCTCAGCCGTGATCACGACGGTGCCCGGGTGGACCGAGCCGTGGGTGACCCCGGCCGCGTGCAGCGCGAGCAGGGTCTGTACGGTCTCCAGCAGCACGGACACCGCGCCCGGCGGGTCGATCGGCCCGGCGGCGAGCAGATCGGACAGCGTGGGGCTGACCGCCTGCGCGGTGAGCAGCCACACCTGGTCACCCGCCGCCACCACGTCGGCCACCGGGATCAGCCCGGTCAGCCCGCCCAGTACGAGCCGCTGGTCGGTCATGACCGTCTGCACCACGCGCTCGCGCACGCCCGGCAGGCCGATGATCCTCGGATCGAACAGCAGCGCCCCCGCCCTGCGGCCATCGGGTGAGATGGCGTCGATCCAGTTGCCGACCTCGGTCAGCCAGGTGTGCTCTGTGAGCCGGAATCCGGCGATACCGTTTACAGGGTTGCTCATCGCCGTCCCCCCGGCGCTTCCTAGCGCTTCCTTCGGTGCCGTCCCGCCATACGGCGTTTCACCGCAAGTGTGACCGGAACCGCGCCGGACGTCATCAGGCCGAAGGCGACGAACGCGGCCTGCGCCTTGCTCGCGCCGTCGAGCCGCGGCTCCTCCGGCGTCGGCTCGCTTCCGTCACCGCCCTTCGTCGGCGCCTCGCCCCCGGTGTTCTCGCCCTCCTTGGGGCCCTCGCTGGGGTCTGCCGGGGGCTGGCTCGGCTGGCTCGTCGACGTGGTGGGGGTGGGATCCGGAGCGGGAGCGGACGAGGACGGCGGCCGCTGGCCCTCGGGGTCCTGCGCCGTGCCGGTGACCTGAGGCTGGTCCGACGTGGGCGTCGAGGTGGGTTTCTTCGTCCTGGTCGGCGGGGTCCTGACCGGGGTGGGCGTGGGCCGTGGCGTGGGGGTCCGCGTGGGACGCCTGCTCGCGGTCGGCCGGACGGGAGGCGGCGCGGCGCTCTGCGTACTCGTCGGCGTCGGCGCGGGCGTGCTCGCCTCCGGAGTGGTCTCCTCGGCCGTGGGCGCCGGATCCTCCTCCTCCGTCTCGGTCGGCTCGAGCGTGGCAGGGGTGGCCGTGGTCGGAGTGACCGTGCTGGTCTGCGCCCGCAGCGCCGGCTCGTCCATCGAGACGTTGACGAGGACCACGGCCGCGACGAGCAGCACCCCGGCCGCGCTCGCGCCGATGGCCACCTTCGCGGACAGCTTGCCGAGGATCCGGGAGGGCCCGCGGAACCGGGTCTCGGCCAGTGAGGTCTGCGCCTGGGCGGGCTCGGCGAGCTCGCTCGGGAAGAGCAGAGCCAGCAGGCCGGCGAGGGCGGCCAGGCGGCGTCGCCCGCGCTCCTCCCAGTCGCGTCCGTACCCCTCGGCCGCGACGGCCTCGAGCTCGGCCAGGAACGCCTCCGCGGAGCGCGGCCGCTCGGCCGGGTCCTTGGCCAGGCCGCGCTCGATCAGGCCCTGGAGCGGCGCGGGCACCTCGTCCACCGGCGGCGCCGCGCTCTGGTGCTGGCGGGCCAGGGCCGCGATGGTGGACGCGCGGAAGGGCCGGGTGCCGGTCAGGCACTCGAAGAACACGACGGTGGCCGCGTACACGTCGGTCGCGGGCGCGGGGCGGCCTCCCGACCACTGCTCGGGCGCCATGTACGGCGGCGTCCCCGCCACGCTGACGCCCTCGCCCGCCCTGACCGCGATGCCGAAGTCCACGAGCTTGCTGGTGCCGTCGCCCTGGACCATCACGTTCTCGGGCTTGAAGTCGCGGTGCACGACGCCGATCGCGTGCGCCGAGGCCAGACCCTGGAGCGACCCCTTGAGCACGGTCAGCGCCGCCTCGGGGCCGGTGGGGCCCTCGGACCTGAGGATCTCGCGCAGCGAGACCCCGTTGATCAGCTCCATGACGATCGCCGCGCCCTGGCCGGTCTCGACGTAGTCGATCAGCCGGGCGTGGTACTTGCTCTGGACCGTGCCGAGCAGCCTGGCCTCGTGCCGGAACCGGGCGACGAACGCCACATCGGACCTCAGCTCGTCGCTGAGGTACTTGATGGCCACCTCGGCGCCGTCGCGGTCGCGCCTGGCCAGCATCACGCGGCCGGCCGCCCCCTCGCCGAGCTGGCGGACCTCGGTATAGCCCGGGACCCCCCACCGCCCATCACCGTGCATAACGGGTCTCCTCTGGAGTATTCCGGGCCCCCACCCTCATCAACCGGCGTAGCTTAACCAGAGGGAACCGCTTTCCCGCTACCGGAATGCATATAAGTCAGGAATCTCACCCGATGGTGCCCTCCGAGCGGGGGCTCGGGGTCCTGCTGGGCTCCGGCTCCTTGGGCTCCTGGGGCTCCTGGGGCTCCTTGGGACACTCCGCCGTGGCGCCGCCCGCGCTGTCGCTCCCGTTGCCCGCCGCCGGATCGGTGGAGGCCGTCACGGACCACTTGGTGCCGCACGGGAGCTTGACGGAGTGGCTCAAGGTCCTGGTGTACGAGGTCGCGCCGGACAAGGTGACCGACTCCGACCCCCCGCCCTCGCTCGCCGCGAACGACACGACGAGCCGTACCGGCTGGGTGTTCGACGTGGCCACCGACACGGTCGCGACGAGACCGCCCTCACCCTGACCGGCCCTGACGATCGACACCCGCTCCACCTGCGGCGGGCAGGGCGCCGAGGCCCGCGCGGTGGCGGTCCTGCCGCCCGCGGACACCCGCACCGACACCGTCGCGCCGCAGGGCCGCGACTTGAAGGTGTGCGTGAACGAGCGCGAGTAGGAGGTCCGGCCCGACAGGCTCGCGGTACGGGTGCCGACCGGGTCGCCGTTCACCGCGAACTCGGCCTCGACGGGGATCTCCCCGGTGCCGGTCGCGGCCACCCTGACCACGGCGTTCGCGGTACGGCCTGGCGCGGCGGGGAGGTTCAGCGAGACGCGCAGGCCGTTCACCCTCGTCGGGCAGGGCGGCACCGAGAGCGAGGCCGACCTGGCGCCGCCCTGGGCCGCGGGGGAGGTGGCGACGGTCACCGTGACCGTGCTGCCGCACGGGCGCTCGCCCATGTCCCAGGTGAGCGCGCGGGTGTAGGACTTGGCGCCGGACAGGCGCAGGCGCTGGACGCGGCCGTCCGTGCCGGGAGCGGTCCAGGTCGCGGTGGCGGCCACGGCGGCGGTGCCGCTGGTGCGCACGGTGACCGTGGCGGCGGCGACCCCGTCCTCGTCGACCGTGAGGCCGCCCACGCTCACCCCGAGCACCGCGGTCGCCGGAGCGGGGGTGGGAGTCGGGGTCGGGGCGGGAGTTGGCGTGGGGGTCGGTGTCGGCTTGGGGGTGGGTGTCGGCGTGGGCTTCTTGGTGGGTTTGGGGCTCTTCACCGGTTTGGTGGTCGCCGGGGAGCTGACCGGGGTCTTCGCGGGGCTTTCAACGGGTACGACCGCCTCGCGCGTGCTCGGGGGCGTCTCGGGCGAGGCGGTCGTTTCCGGCGAAGGGGTCGCCTCCGGCGTCTCCTCAGGCGCGGACGACGGATCGGACGACGGATCGGCCGCCGGCTCCGTCGTGACCTGCGACGGTGGCACGGCCGCCGCAGCGCCGATGGGCTCCGTGGGCATCGGCGAGTGGCGGTTGGCCAGCACGACCACCACCACCGCCACGGCGGCCGCCGCGGCCAGTGCGCCGCCCATGGCCACGCGGGCCGTGTTCGAGCGCAGGCCCCGGAACACCGTCCTGGCCAGCGAGGTCGTCGCCTCGGGAGCGGGTGTTTCCGGCGCGGGCAGCAGGAGCGCGAGCAGGGCCACGAGCGCCGCCAGCCGCCGCTTGCCGCGCTCCTCCCAGTCCTCGCCGTACGCCGCCCTGGCCGTGGCCTCCAGCTCCGCCACGAACGCGTGCGCGCTGACCGGCCGCCGCGCGGGATCCTTGGCCAGCCCGCGCCTGACCAGCTCGCGCACCGGGTCCGGCGCGTCATGGAAGGGCACGGGAGCGTGAATGTGCTGGTAGCCGAGCACGCTCGGCTCGGTCGACCGGTACGGCCGGTGCCCGGTCAGGCACTCGAAGAAGACGGCCGTGGCCGCGTACACGTCGGTCGCCGGTGTGGCGGGCAGCCCCTCCCACAGCTCGGGCGCCATGTACGGCGGCGTGCCCTCCGGATGCGCCGCCGTGCCCTGCCGCACCGCGATCCCGAAGTCGACCAGCTTGCTGACGCCGTCGTCCCTGACGATCACGTTCTCCGGCTTGTAGTCCCTGTGCACCAGCCCGAGATCGTGCGCCCTGGCCAGGCCGAGCAGCGAGCCCTTCAGCACGGCCAGCGCCGCCTCAGGCTCGGTCGTGCCGTTCTCGCGCAGCAGGGCCCGCAGCGAGACGCCGTTGACCAGCTCCATCACGATGCAGGCCCCACCGGCGTCCTGGAGGTACTCCCACATCGTGGCGATGTTCGGGTCGCGCAGCGTGGTCAGCAGCCGCGCCTCCGACTGGAACCTGGCCAGCGCGGCAGGGTCGCGCCGCAGCTCCTCGGAGAGGTACTTGATCGCGACCTTGACCCCGGTCTCGTCGTGCAGGGCCAGCGCCACCCGACCGCTGGCGCCCGCACCGAGCTGCTTGACTTCGGTATATCCGGGAGCGCTCCACTCCATCGCCCTCTCCCATCAGGAGCAGGTGGTGCCTGCTTAATGGAACTACTCCCGACGGAGGATGTGAACGGGCATATCGATACCTTCTGGGAGCACCGGATCCGGCTCAGGTTCGCCCCATGAGGTGACCAGGGGCAGCACCCCGGCCCATACGGGCAGGTCGTAGTCCTCTTCCTCGTCCTTGGGCCCGCCGCGCCTGATCTTGACCGACGCCTCCTCCAGTGACAGCGCCAGCACCGCCGTGGCGGCCAGCTCCTTACGTGACGGCCGCCTGACGTAGTCCCACTGGCCGGGCGCGAGCTGCTCGGACAGGGCCCGCAGCCCCGCCATCCGCTCGTCGGGGTCCGTCACCACCCTGGCCGGCCCGTAGATGACCGCCGAGCGGTAGTTGACCGAGTGGTTGAAGATCGAGCGGGCCAGCACGATGCCGTCCAGGTGCGTGACCGTGACGCACACGTCGCTCCCGTCGCCCGCGCGCAGCGACGTGGCCCCGGTGGAGCCGTGCAGGTAGAGGGTCTCGCCGATCCGGCCGTAGCCCGTGGGGACGACCATGGGATGGCCGTTCACGACGACGCCCAGGTGGCAGATCAGTCCGGTGTCGAGCACCTCGTAGAGATCGTTCCTGTCGGTGCTGCCGCGCTGCTTCTCGCGGCCGAGCGTGGTGCGGGGAGTGGTGGAGAGCATGATTCGACCGTAACCACGAAGTGGACCTATCCTGTATGGCCACTATCCAGCCCTTCGCGGAGACCACTTCCGTGCGTACCCACGTTGACCTGCCCATATCTCTCTCGCGCGACTCGGACGAGCCGCTGACGGCGCAGCTCGCCGACTGGCTGCGGCGCGCCATGCTGGACGGCACGCTGGCGCCCGGCGAGCGGCTGCCGTCCACACGTTCCCTGGCGGCCCAGCTCGCGGTGAGCCGGACCGTGATCACGGAGGCGTACCAGCAGCTGTACGCCGAGGGCTGGCTGGACGGGCGGCACGGCTCCGGCACGTTCGTGGCCGACATGGAGGTCACCAGGCCGCAGCCCAGGGAGAGCATGTACGTGCCCGCGCCGCCGCCGGCCCCGGCCGACTCGATCGACCTGACGCCGGGCGAGCCCTGGGTGCGCGACTACGACCAGGCGGCGTGGCGGCGGGCCTGGCGCAAGGCCGCCGACCTGCCGCCCGGCGCCGCACCCAACCCGTACGGCCTGCCCCGGCTCAGGGAGCTGCTGGCCGACCACCTGAGACGGGCCAGAGGCATGGCCGTCGGCCCGGAGAACATCCTGGTCACCAGGGGCACCGGCAACGGGCTCGACCTGTGCGCGCTGGCCCTGCTCGGCGGCGGCGCCCGGGCCGGCGTCGAGGACCCGGGCTACCACGTGGCGCGGACGGTGTTCGCGGCCAGGGGCGCCGAGGTGGTGCCGTGCCCCGTGGACGAGGACGGCGTGATCGTGGACGGGCTCCCCGGCGATCTCCGCGTGCTCTACACCACCCCCGCGCACCAGTACCCCCTGGGCGGGCGGCTGCCGATCCCGCGCAGGGAGCGGTTGCTGGCCTGGGCCAGGAGCACCGGCGCGACGATCGTCGAGGACGACTACGACGCCGAGTTCCGCTACGACGTGGCCCCGCTGCCCGCACTTTACGGGCTGGACCCCTCCCGGGTGGTGCTGCTCGGCACGCTGTCCAAGACCCTCGCGCCCGACGTGGGCGTCGGCTGGCTCGTCGGTGACCCCGAGCTGGTCGCCACGATCGCCCGCCTGCGCCGCAGCGTCGCCGACCGCACCAGTGGCCCCGTACAGCAGGCCGTGATCACCCTGCTGGAGCACGGCGACCTCGACAGGCACCTGCGCAGGATGCGCCTGGAGTACGCGCGCCGTCGCGCCGCGGTCGTCGAGCTGCTCGGGCCCGTCTGCCGCCTGCGCGGCGACACGGCCGGGCTGCACGTCCTGGCCGAGCTGCCGGCCTCCGTCGCGCCGGAGGTGATCGCGCGGGCCGGCGAGCGCGGCGTCCTGCTCGACTCCACCATGCGCCACCACCACGGCCGGGCCCACCTGCACGGCCTGGTCATCGGCTACGGCTCCGCCTCGCTCGCCGACGTCCGGCGCGGCTGCCGGATCCTGGCCGACCTGATCCGCGCCGCCCGTCCGCGCTGACGCCCCGTCCCACGTTCGGCGCCGGAGTACGGCGCGTCACACCGTTCCGCAAGGGACCTCAGTCCCGACGACGCGGGGGAGGGGGCGTAGGCGGACGCCCGTGGGGGTGGATGCTCAGGCCGGATTTGAGTAGCCGAGCCCTCGTGCCACCGAGCAGCGGCACCGCACAGTGAGCCGTATGAAATGGTGGCTACTGCTCGCGTCCCTGCTCGTCACGCTGCTCACCGCCTGGCTGATCCTCTACGCGGGCGTCGCGCTGTCCACGCTCCTCTCGCTGGGCGCAGGAGCGGTCAGCCTGCTCTGGCTGGTCGTCATCCTGACCGTTCCGTGGAACCTGTGTTTCGCCGCCCGCCACGTCGTCCACGAGATCCACGTGTCGAGGGAGGCCGGCATCGAGGTGGCCCAGCACCGCGAGGACGAGGCCAGGCGCATAGCCCGCCGCATGCTCGTCCTCGCGATCTGCGGCCACGTCGTGTCCGCCGCGGTGATCGCGGTCGTCACGTTCTTCTCGGGGGCCCAGACCGGCTACTACTTCGCCGGGTTCTACCTACTCGCGACCGGTTTCCGGCCGATCGCGGCGTACACGTCGCACCTGCGCGACCGTGTCAGGACGCTCGGCCGGGAGGCCCGGTACCCGCGCGCGGACGTGGTCACCCTGCGCGATCAGGTGTTCGAGCTGGAGGAGGCCGCGCGGGACCTGCGGCGGGACGTCGAGAAGCTCACCGCGGACCACCGCGCGCTGGAGCTGGCGGACCACGATCTCGGCCGGCGGATCACGCTCATGGCCCGCCGGTTCGACGAGACGGTGGACGGGCTGAGCGACAACCAGGAGGTGATCACGGGGCTGAAGGCGTTCCTGCGGCTGGTCAGGGCGGACCCTGCGTAGGGGACTCCAGATCGCGCAGGACGGGGAGGGCTCGGCCGGCGTACATCGGATCGACCGGGAGCACGTGCCGCGCCCACCAGCGCGCGGGGCCGGGGTCCGGGGACGGCTCGGTGAAGGCGGGGGCGTAGTCGTCGTACGGCGGGTCGTACAGGTAGCCGGTGGCCACCCCGCGCCGCTCCAGCGCGGCGATGGCCGCGTCGCGGTCGCGTACCAGGAGCGGCACGCGGAACAGCGGCCGGCGCACGTCGTCGCGTACGGCCGGGGCGACCGTGGGCAGCTCGGCCAGACGCGTGACGCCGGCCAGCCGCCGCCGGCGGTCCGCGGGCACCTTGGCCAGGCGTCTGGACCGGTACCAGCGGGCCACCGGGCCGCGGCGCGAGCGGTAGTCGTGCAGGTCGGCGCGGACCCACGGGTCGAAGGGCGGCAGCTCCGGGGCCTGTTCGAGTGCCCCCTTCAGGGCCTCCGGCTCCAGGGGGATGCGGTAGCCCTCGCGCTCCTCCTGCATGCCGAGTGCCCGCATGAGCCGGAGCGCCGGGCGTACGAGGTCGAGCCTGAGCGCCGCCTGGCGGGCCATCGAGGTGGCCACGCCGATCAGGTCGGCCCTCAGCGAGCCGGGCGCCAGCAGGGCGTCGCGGGCGCGTTGGAGCGCACGCAGGTCGGACTCGTGCTCGACGGCCAGGACGCCGCCCGAGCCCGCGCCCGGGTGCTTGGCCAGGCTGAACACCCCCGCCTGGCCGAACGTGCCCAGCGGCCGGCCGGCGATGCTCGTCTCCATCGCGTGCGCCACATCCTCGATCAGGATTTTTTCGGACAAGGCGGGGGCGTTGTCGGGGAGGCCGTACAGATTGGTCGTCAGGACGGCGTCCACCGCGGCGAGGTCGGCCCGGGAGACGTCGATGTTGCCGTCCCGGGGGGAGAGCGGCGCCATCACCGGGCGCAGCCCGGCCGCGAGCACCAGGAACAGGATCTCGTCGGCCGAGACCGGCGACATGAGCAACCGCTGCCCCGGCTCGCACCAGTGGCGCAATGCCAGGTAGAGGCCGAGACGGTTGGAGGGGAGCGACAGGCAGCGGCGGCCCGTGCGCTCCCGGATGAGCCTCACCCTTGCAGGACGGTACGGAGCCGCCCGTACGTCTTGAGCGCCTTGTCGGCGGTCTTGAGCAGCAACGGGTTGCTCAGCACCGTGGCGCGTGTCTTGCGCACCGGCACGCGCAGCATCCAGTGGACGCCCGCCGCCGCGCCGATCCGTGCCACCCGGCCCTCGGCCACCTCGAGCTGGCCCGTCTTCAGCTTGTCCTTGTACTCCTTCTCCCCACGGCCCATGTCGATCACCTGGATGCCGTGCTTGGCGGCCTGCTCGGCCATCGCCAGGTGGTGGATGAGGCCGGGGGAGTATTTAGCGAAATGGGGGTCGTAGGCGGGGAACCACCCGGCGAGCGTCGTACGCGTACGCAGCCCGAAATGCCCGGCCATCGGCCGGTCGTCCACGTACACCATGTCCAGCACCCCGGCGAAGCTGTCCGAGCGGGTCGCCAGCAGCCGCTCGACCAGCTCCACGATCCAGCGGTGCGCGAACCTGTCGGTACGCCCCGTGCGGCGGTACTGGTCGGTCTTCCAGCCGAGCAGCGTGTGGAGGGGCGCCAGGTCGGTGGTGGCGTAGTCGTGGCGGACCGTCCCGGCCTCGCGCTCGAGCTTGCGGGACTTGGCCAGGGTGGACTTGTACGTCTTGCCGGAGTGCTTCCTGAGCTCCTCCGCGTAGTGGTCGTAGCCGCCGCGCAGGTCGATGATCGGCGACGGGTGCCGCGAATGCCGAGCGCTCAGCAGCGGCTGGCCGGACACCAGGTGGTCGAACTCGTACACCGCGAGCCCACAGGCCTTGATCAGGCTGCGCGGTTCGATCTCGAAGTCCTTGGCGCGGATCAGCCCCTGCGCGTCGGTCAGCCCCGCGGCGACCGGTTTGCCGATGCCCAGCGGATGTCGCTCAAAAGGGAAGAAGCCTACGATATTAGGACCATCGTAAAGAACGGCGACTCGCACCATATTTCGAAGTGTGCTGACCGTAATGGTGAATTCTGGCGACAAGAAGGGGCTGTCGACCGAAGGGTCCGCTTCCTGCAGATCGCGCCATCGGGCCAGTTCTGAATGTCCCAGCTCATGGGGCAGGGCAAGGGTGACGCGCATGGGCTCCTACCGTTGGCATGCCACTATTTCTTGATATTGAGGGGGGACCTGTACGGTCAGAGTAAAGGCTATTACTAGAAGCGTCATTGCCGCAGGTCTGGAACGTTACAGAACTCCCAGCTGGTGTTCAGGACCGAGTGACGTTCTAATGTTGGTCCATGACCGTACCTGGCATTGACCGGCCCGCACTGGTCGCATGGATGGGCCGGCACGTGCCCGACGCGGGCGAGCCGCTGTCCGTCTCGCTGATCTCGGGCGGCAGGTCCAACCTGACCTACCTTGTCGAGGCCCGCGAGCGCCGCCTGGTGCTGCGCCGGCCGCCGCTCGGTCACGTGCTGCCCACCGCTCACGACATGCGGCGTGAGTGGCGGGTCATCTCGGCGCTCGCGCCCACGCCCGTTCCGGTGCCCTCGCCGGTCGCGTTCTGCGGGGACGAGTCCGTCATCGGGGCGCCGTTCTATCTCATGGCGTACGTCGAGGGTGCGGCCGTACGGACCAGGGAAGAGCTGGGCTCGCCCTCGCCGGAGCGGACGCGGCGGCTGTCGGAGCGGCTGGCCGAGGTGCTGGCGGCCATCCACGCGGTGGACTACCGCGAGGTGGGGCTGGGGGACTTCGGGCGGCCCGAGGGGTACCTGGCCAGGCAGCTCGACCGGTGGGGGCAGCAGTGGGAGCGGTCGAAGACGGCGGACCTGCCCGAGTACGACCGGCTCGTGCGGCGGCTGCGGGAGCGGCTGCCCGCCTCGTCCGACAGCACGCTGGTGCACGGGGACTACCGGCTGGACAACACGCTGATCGAGCTCGGAGACTCTCCCGAGATCGCGGCCGTGGTGGACTGGGAGATGTCCACGCTGGGTGATCCGCTCGCCGATCTGGGGCTCACTTTGACGTACTGGCACGATCGGGGGGATTCGGAACGGGCCGGGATTCCGGTGGCGGGAGATGTGACAGTGGCGCCCGGGTTCATGAACTCATCGGAGTTCGCCGCCCACTACGCAAAGGTTTCGGGTCGGGATATTTCAGATCTTGGGTTTTATGTGGCTTTTGGAAACTTCAAGCTCGCGGTCATCGTGGAGGGTATCCACGCCCGGTTCCGGCAAGGTAAGACCGTTGGGGAGGGATTCGACCGCATCGGCTCCGCGGTGCCGACGCTGATCTCCCGCGCACATCGCATGCTCGACCAGCCCTGACCCGTACGGGCACCCCTGATTCTCAGCCCTCAAGGAGCGCCATGAGCACTGTTGCACTCATCACCGGAGCGGCCAGCGGCATCGGCGCCGCCGTGGCGCGGCGGCTGGCGGCGGGCGGTGCCAGATGCGTCCTCGTCGACCTCGACGGCGAAGGCGTCGAGCGGCTGGCCAAGGAGCTGGGCGGCGCGTGGCTGGCCGCCGACGTCAGCCAGGAGGAGGCATCCCTGGAGGCGGTGGCGCTGGCCGAGCGGCGCTTCGGCCGGCTCGACCTGGTCCACCTCAACGCGGGCGTCTCCGGGCAGGTGGACCTCGCGGACTTCGACGTGGCGCGTTACCGCCAGGTGGTCGGGGTGAACGTGGACGGCGTCGTGTTCGGGGTGCGGGCCAGCCTCCCGCTGCTCATCCGGTCCGGCGGGGGCGCCATCGTGGCCACCTCGTCGCTGGCCGGACTCGTGGCATTCTCCGGCGACCCGATCTACACCATGACTAAGCACGCCGTCGTCGGCCTGGTCAGGGCGCTCGCCGAGCCGCTGGCCGTGCAGAACATCCGGATAAACGCCGTATGCCCGGGATTCACCGACACGCCGCTGGTGGCCGAGTCGCGGGAGATGTTCGTCGATGCCGGATTCCCGCTGCTCACGGCGGAGGACGTGGCCGCTGCCGTCGAATCCGCCTTCTACGCCGACACCCCCGGCACGCTCCTGGTCGTGCAGCCCGGCAGACAGCCGGTGCCGTACCGCTACGCGGGGGTGCCGGGGCCCGCGGGCGGCCAGCGCCCACCCGCGCTCTGATAAACGGCAAGTCGCTTGCAAGTGGGATTATTAGCGTAATAAGGGCTGGGGCTATCCCGGCCCTTGTGCTTTTCCTTATGTTCACGCGCCCTGAAAAACCTTCGCCGGCTCGTGAGCCCCTTGTACATTTGCGCCACGATGAGGAGCGTCCATTGGCATCCTCCCCGCCTGGAAGCCAGGGATTCCAACCTATCTCACACGGTAAGGAGGATAGGTTGAGGTTCGCGGTGCACCGGCCTGGCAACCCATGGCCCTTCCCGCGCAGACACGGCATGCCCTGCCGCCAGCTTCATGTTCCTGGCTGCGTTGACGTCGGCGTTGTCGGCGTATCCGCAGGATCGGCAGCGGAGGACGGCTTGGCTCTCGCGCGCCTTCGCATCCACGACCCCGCATGCCGAGCACCGTTGACTCGTGTACGCAGGACTAACTCGCACAACCCGGCCCGGAGCCTTCTGCTCAAGCCTTTCAACGAGCTGTCCCCAGCCCGCCGACAGGATCGACCGATTCAAGCCCGCCTTGGCCAGAACGTTCTTGCCTGGCACAGCCATCGTTCCTCGTGCGGACCGAGTCATGTTGCCGATCTTCAGGTCTTCGACGGCGATCACGTCGAAACGCCGCGCCAGTTCGGTCGAGGTCTTCTCCACCCAGTCCTTGCGCCGATCGACCTCCCGCCCCTTCAGCCTCGCGATTGCCGCTTTGACCTTGCCGTGCCGCCTCGACCCGCGTTCGCTCCTGGCCAGCCTACGCATCAGCCGTCGCAACCGGGCCTGCTCGAACGGGTGCAGGCCGGATGCGCTCAGCCTCTCGCCTGTGGACAGAGCCGCGTGCACGGCCGCGCCACGATCCACGCCGACCGTCTCATGGTTGCCCGGCGCGGGAATTGGCTCGGGTATCGCCGCGAATGCGACGACGCGGAACCCCTCGCTCCGCCCGCGCCTGCGCCAAGTCGGGCGGCGGTGCGTGCCGCCGAAAAAGTTCGCCATCGCTTGGGCGAAGTCCTTCAGCGCCTGCTGCTGGACGATGATCGACCCGGCGCGCAGCCAGGGGAACTCCGCTCGCGCCTGGGTCAGTTGGCGGCACTGCTCGGCAAACCCTGGCGCGGTCTTGCGTCCCGGACGCCAGTGCTCATGTTGCTCTACCGCCAAATTCCATACAAACCGGGCGTGGGCGCAATGCTCCAGCAGCGCCGCCACCTGGGCGGGCGCGGGCTGAAGCCGGTATCGGGACACGCCGATCAAGTTACCTTTCGCCACCGACAAAACCGGGAGGCTGGAATGTGCGACTGCTCTCTGTTTCTTGCTTGTCCAGAAGGATGGCGCATCCACACTGTAGGTGCCGAGTGATTCCGACTGACGGCCGGCACGCGCGGCGACGATCTCCGTGGCCGCTCGCTCTGGGAGCGGGCATTCTGGCGGTGGTGCTCGTGGCGGGCATCATGGTCTACGCCTCGGCGCGCACCAAGGCCCGCACCATGTTCAGGGGCGACGAGGTCGCCACGACGGTGCCCAACGAGCCCGCGCCGCAGCTGGAGCAGCCGCCGGCGCTCGCCAACTGGCCGCGCTGGGGCGTCACCCACACCCAATACAGCGCCGACAACGAGCCGCGGCGGGTCGCCGAGCAGGCCAGGGGCATGCTCGGCCGGGTCCCGATGCTGCAGAACCAGCACATCATGGGCTGGGGCGTCGGCAACCCCGAGCCGAGTCCGGGACAGTTCAACTTCCGCGATCTGAACCGGCGGCTGAGGTTCATGGCGTCGTCGCGGGCCGTGCCGGTGATCACGCTGTGCTGCGCGCCCGACTGGATGAAGGGCGGGCAGGCCGGGCGTACGGACTGGAGCAGGAACCATACGGTCGCGCCGAAACGCGAGCACTTCGACGACTACGCCAAACTGGCCGCCAGGGTCGCCCGGCAGTATCCGACGGTCAAGCACTACCTGGTCTGGAACGAGTTCAAGGGCTTCTGGGACCCGTCCAGGAACCGCTGGGACGCCGAGTCCTACACCGAGCTGTACAACAAGGTCTACACGGCCTTGAAGAAGGTGGACAGCAACATCCAGGTCGGTGGCCCGTACATGCCGATCGAGAGCAACACCAGAGGCGGCCGCTCCGAACTGAGCGGGCCGTGGGGCACGGTCGACCAGAGGGCGCTGGACGCGATCGAATACTGGCTGGAGCACAAGAAGGGCGCCGATTTCGTCGTCGTCGACGGCGCCTCCATGACGAACGACCGGGGCAACGTCCCCGATGATTTCGCGGCCCAGAACAAGTTCGGCGCGATCACGACCTGGCTGCGGCAGAAGAGCCATGACCTGCCTGTGTGGTGGGCCGAATGGTACGTCGAGCCGGAGAATTCGGGCTGGTCGGAGCGGAAGCGCACGGCGGTGCAGGCGGCGGCGCTGATGGAGTTCGCCAGGAGCGGCGTGACGACCGCTCTCTACTGGAACCCGCAGCAGCAGGGCGCGGGCGAGTGCTCGGGCTGCCTGTGGGCCCCGAAAGTCGGCGGTGAGATGCCGATGGCCGGCTTGCTCAGCGGCTTCACGAAGTGGTTCCCGATGGGGGTGCGCGTGCAGCAGGTGGCCACCTCGAACCCCCGGATCAAGGCACTGGGCCAGGAGCGCCAGGTCGTCATGGTGAACACCTCGGACAGGCCCGTTTCCGCGAGGGTGGACGGCCGGCGGGTGACGCTGAAACCGTACGAGATCAAGTGGTCAGGTCGCGGCGGCGCCTGAAAGCATGGCCCTCCACGGATGAGGCGCTGCGCGCCTTGGAGTTCCAGACAGCGCCTCCCAGGGGGCTCACACCCTCTTTGCTCAGAACCGCAGCGGCGATCAGGAGGCATCGCGCCGCCCCCCTTGGCGCCTACGAGCTCTGCTCCCCGGTGTCGTAGCGGGCGAGGTCTCCCTTGCCTAGGCGGCTATAGCCCGATATTTCGAGCTACGGTCGTTCGGGTGAGTACCGACGAAGACCGTGCCCGTCTGGCCCAGCAACTCGGGCGGTTACCCGTGCGCGAACTGGTCGACGTGCTGGGCCGGGTCCTGCCCCGGCACGCCGAGGACGGCGACGGAATGCGTACGGCGCTGGTCCTGGCCACGGCCACCGTCTACGAGCAGGAGCCTGCCGGCATCGACGTGACGCTGGTGGCGTGGCCTGATCGGGAGCACTACGACGATGGTCTCGGACCGGAGCAGGGGCTGTGGGAGGACGGGCGCTGCGCACGGTGTGACGTCGAGGTCAGCTCCAACGCCAAACGGGCTCGCTGCCCGGTGTGCGACACGCCCTGCACGCTGACCTGAACTGGCCGGGCATTCGTCCCGGCGTAGGAAAGAGGGGCTCGGAAACACCAATCGAGCCCCTCTTCTGGCTAGAAGCCCTGCTAGAAGTTGAATTCGCCCTTGCCCATGCCGTCTCGGAAGGCCGCCCATTCCGCCGCGGTGAACACGAGGGCGGGGCCGCCGCGGTCCTTGCTGTCTCTCACGGCGACGCGTCCACCGCTGAGGGGCGCGACCTCGACGCAGCTGCCGCCGTTGCTCCCCGATGCCTTGGCCTTGCGCCAGGCGGCCGTGAGCAGTTCGTTGTCAGTCTCCATACCTCTCCATCATCTCGCGAATGACTTTCTCGCTGACGTTCACCGGATGCGCCATGCTGCTCAGCGCATCCCACCGCACCCCAAGGGCTCGGACCTTGTCGATATGCGTGATCACCTCACCCGTTAACGCGCTCTCCAGATAGGCGGCGTCGGGAGAGCCGTCCACCTGCGCGATTTCGAACGCGCCCAGCAGACCGGTGGTCATCCCCGCCGACAGGGGGACGATGCGTACGGTGATGCGCGGATGCTTCATGACGGTGACCAGGTGTGCGAGCTGTTTGCGCATCACCACTGCCCCGCCGATGGGTCGAAATAGCACGCTCTCGTCGATGAGAGTCGAATACATGGGCGGATTCGGCTCGTCGAACACAGCCTGACGCTTCAGCCGGACCTTGACGGCCTTGTGCACCTGCTCCCGCGTGGTGCCGGGCTCGCCGAGAAGAACCTGTTCGGCGTATCTCTCCGTCTGGAGAAGCCCGGGAATCACCAGAGGCTCGGACGTCCGGATGGTGTGGGCCGCGGCCTCGATCCCCGGCCATGGTCTGAACCATGCGGGCCCCAGGTCCGTGTGGATATCGGGCAGGAGTTCCTTCAGTTGGCCGTTGAGCCCGAGAACGCGCTCTATTTCCTCCGTGAAAGCCTCGCTCGGCGTGCGCTTGCCGCGCTCGACGGCGCCGATCTGGCTCTCGCTGTAGGTGACCCCAGGGGCTGCGGCAAGGCGTTCCTGCGACAGGCCATGACTTGTCCGGAATTTCCGCATTCGTGCGCCATACTCCGCTCGCGCGCGTAGGCGGGCCTCCCGCCCGTTTGCCGTCATGTCATGCCCTTTGCCTTCCAGCTCTGGCGCCCCTACAAAGCTCACACACACTGTCGGCGGCACTTGGAGGAAAGTGGAGTCCTGTTCTCGCAACACAAAGTAACGGCATGACGCCATGCTGTGCAGTGGCTCCGGAGTTTTAGGCGCAGGCAATTCTCCGCTGCGCTGACCGTTTCAACGCTCTTCGAGGTGATTCCATGCGGTCAGGAGGGACAGCCCCGACACGGCTCCGGCGCGCCAGGCTCCACCAGGATCCGTACGCGCCTCACCGCGCCAGACTCGCTGTCAGATGCTGGCTGGGAGCGACGCATCCGGCGCTGTACGACGCCGAGCTCGTCGTCTCGGAGCTGGTGACCAACGCGGTCAAACACGCGCTCAAGGGCCCTGGCCGCGACTGGGTGCGGCTGAGCCTGGACGAGGAGTCGTCCTGCGTCCGCCTGGTCGTGACAGATCCCGGCAATCCCGGGTCCGAGCCGACGTGCAGGCCGCTCCCCGCCGACTGGAACGACTGGCTCCCACGCATGAGACAGCCCGGCGGCATGGGCATCGCCACCGTCATCGCGATCTGCGGCGGCGCCTGGGGGACGCACCTCACCGAGCGGGAAGAGCGCGTGGTCTGGTGCCACGTACCCATCCACGTCCTTTGACGCGGTCACTCCGGGAGCGCGGCGGAGGAGTGAGGGGCCAGGGACACGCGGGCGGGGGTGGGTCTGCGCCAGTACGTGAGGAAGCGCAGCAGCCACTCCACCGGCCCGTACCGGTGGCTCTTGAGCCACCAATGGCTGTAGCCGACCTGGACGGCGAAGATGCCGAGGGCCATCAGCACCTCGAGCATCGGGCTGGCCCGGTCCACGAGCCCCAGCCCGTACCCGGTGAAGATCAGCGAGCAGATCAGCGACTGCGCCAGATAGTTGGACAGCGCCATGCGGCCGGGCGCCGCCAGCACCCGCGCGACGCGCGGCATGGACGGCAGCAGCCGCAGGAACGTCGCCGCGTACGCCGCCGCCAGCAGCGGGGCCGTCACGAGATCCACGGCCTCGCCCCAGAACTTGTGCATCGTGCCGTGCCAGGCCGACAGCGTGTAGACGCACGCGCCCCCGAGCCCGAGCGTGAAGCCGACCCATTGCAGTGTGCCCAGTGTCCTGGTGTGGGCGGAGATGTCGCGCAGGGCGCCCAGCTTGCCGACCGCCAGGCCGATCAGGCACGCGGCCAGCACCGCGGGACCCTGGAAGAAGACGCGGAACAGGATGATCAGCGACAGCTTCCTGAGATGCTCGGTGACGATCTGCCCGACGGAGGCCATCAGAGCGGTGTCCGACCTGGCGGCCTCCGTCGCCGTGTCGGCCACCGTGCCCGCCGTGTCCAGGCCTAAGGTGGCCAGCAGGGCCAGCAGCACGAAGCCGAGCGCCAGCGTCGCGGTCAGCAGCACCGCCAGCACCACCGCCGACCTGGGCTTGATCTTGCGGAAGACCAGCAGGGCCAGGCCAACGGCAGCGTACGTCGTCAGGATGTCACCGGGGAACAGCAGCACGGCGTGCGCCAGCCCGAGCAGGAGCAGCCCGGCCAGCCGGCGCAGGAACATCGGCACGAACGGCCGCCCCTGCCGCGCCGCCGAGTCGACCTGGAGCGTGAAGCTGTAGCCGAACAGGAAGGAGAACAGCAGGTAGAACTTGTTCTCCACGAGCATCGTCACGACCCACCGCACGCTCCAGTCCAGTGAGGACTGGAACGCGGGCTCCGCCATTCCGGCCATGCGGTAACCGGAGGCCAGGAAGGCGATGTTGACGACAAGAATGCCCAGGAGCGAGAAACCCCGTAAGGCGTCCACAGAAGCGATTCTCGCGGCCGCGAGTCGTGCGTCGGACATGGCGGGAAGTGTCTCCTGTGTCCTGAGATTGGATTACATCATCCCGCACAAGCTGAGTGTTTCCTGGGAATTCAGTTATTTTGTGCGATGTAGATGAATCTCTCGACGATCACTGCTAGAGCCACAGCAAAAGCGGGAACCGCCAGGAACAGCAGGCGCTTGCGCGTCCTGCGCGCGCGCTTCCGGCCGTTCAAGCAGATGATCTCGTACGCGAAGAGCGCCACCCAGGTCACGCCCAGCGCGCCGATGCCCACCGGCGTCCAGGGCGAGGTGGGGTCGCCGCGCCCCTTGTACGGCCGGGGATCGGGGATCTCGGTGCCCCTGACGAACTTCTTCCAGGTGTAGAGCGCGGCGTCCTCGTTGGAGAACACCCGCTTCAGGTCGGGCGAGGCGTCCAGCGCCGCGCGGAACCTCGTCCCCCAGTCCTCCGGGTAGCCATCGTTGAGCTGCAGGTAGCTCACCTGCCCGCGGCTCACGATCAGGTACGAGTTCCGCGGCTCCGCCTTGAGCGCCTGTACCGCGTCCGCGATCTGCGCAGGGTCCTTGTGCACGAGGGCCTGAACGCCGAAATTGACCAGCTCGACGTCCTTCTCGCCCCACGGCAGGGTCGGCGTGACCTCGGGACCCTTCTTGGGGACCAGGTAGAGCACCTTCGCGCTCGGCTTGTCGTGCTCGTAGATGTAGTGGAGGGCGGCCACCTCGCCCGTGGTGACCCGCTCGAACTTCTCGTTGCCGTACCTGGCCAGCAGGAACGCGAACGCGAACACCACCGCGAAGCACGCCGCGAGCACCACCGAGAGCTTCCTGGTGAACTGCGGGTTGACGCGTACCTTCCTGGGGCGCAGCGGCTGGGTCTCCTCACGCACGTCCACGCTGTCGGCGGGCAGGTTGGGGAAGAACGCGTACGCGGCCAGCAGGCACGCCCCCGGCAGCGCGAACATGTAGATCCGCAGCCCGATCTCGCCGCCGTAGCTCTGCAGCCCCAGCGCCAGCACCGGCACGCAGAGCAGGATCAGCGCCGACCGGTCGAACACCCCGCGCCGCCACCGCCTGACCAGCCCGGTGGCCGCCAGACTGAGGATCAGCGCCAGGATGCCGAGCCGCGCCTTCAGCACCAGCGCGTGCGCGGGGTCGCTGCCCTCGATCCGGTCGCCGGTGTTGCTGCGGAGGTTCTGCAGGATCCGGCCGAGCCCGCCGAAGATGGCGTCGATCTGGCCGGACCAGAAGCCCACCGTCATGTAGCTGATCCAGGCCAGCACCACCAGCCCGAGGAAGAACGGCAGCGCCCAGCTCAGCGACGTCCGCTTGAAGATCAGGAACGTGGTCACGACCCCGAGCATCATGAACGGCGTGATCTGGTGCGAGGCCACCGCCGCGACGAACAGCGCCAGCAGCATCAGCAGCATGAGCAGCTTGTCGGCGCGGAACGTGCCGGTGTTGGCCAGCTCGCCGGGGGTCATCGCGTCCAGCTTGCCGAGCAGCTTGCGCAGCCCCTTCGGCGGGATCGGCTTCTTACGCGGCTCGACCCGGCCGAACCATCTGAGCAGGATCGCCACGAACGCCAGATACAGCGCGAACGTGAAGCCCTGCGGCGAGAAGTAGTCCTGCCCGATCCACTGCACCAGCACGAACAGCAGCGCCGCGAACCACCGGGCCCGCGTGGTGGCCACGACCTGGCGCAGGATCAGCACGAAAGGGAGCAGGTAGAGCAGGTTGGAGACGAGCGGCGTCCACTGCAGGATCGTCGTGAGGTCGGTGATGCCGGCCGCCTGCGTCACGAAGGCGAACAGCGCGAAGAAGCCGGGCCAGCCCATGCGGGCGTCGATGCTGATGGCCGACTCGCCGGTCCTGCTGATGAACTCCACGAAACCGGCATGGATGTACGCCGTGGGGAAGCGCGGCTCCGTCGCCACCAGGGCCCCGGCGCCGTGCAGGGCGAACGTGATGGCGGCGATCTGGAACAGCAGGAGGAACTTGCGGTCGCTGCTCTGGGCGACCGTGACGAAGAACGACACGATCATGATCAGGATGGCGAAGAACGCCGTCGGCGGGAGCGCCGAGATCAGGCCCAGGCCGTCGATGTCGTTCGGATCCAGGCCCCGCAGCGGGCCCGGGGGGACCTTGAGGGCGAGGATGTACATGACCAGGCCCTCGATGACCAGCACCGCGGGCAGCCACTTGGGCGCACCGGCGACCAGCGCCCCGAGCCGCCCGCCCCGCGCGCGCGACTCTGCCGGGGCAACCTGCTGAGGCTCGGCTTCCGGTGGTGCTTCGGCGGGGGCGGCCTGCTGAGGAGCGGCCTCCGCCGGCGCTTCGGCAGGGCCGGCCTCGGCCGACGGCGCTTCTGCCGCCGCGGGCGGGTGCCCGATGTGCAAGGTGGCAGGCAGTCGTACGACCGCCGTCGTGTCCGCGTCCGGCTCAACGCCGTCGCCCTCGCGTTGCGTCACGTTGACCATCATGCGACCCCGGCCGACCCGTGGGTAACAGCCTGCGTCCCTCTTTCGCCGAACCTGAGAATTCTGCGGAGATTCCCAAGGATCAGAAGTCCCATGAGCACCTCGCTGAAGAGCAGTCCGTACCCGACCGCGTTGACGCCGGCGTACGGGAACAGCGCCACGGTGGACACCAGCACGAGAACGGCCAGCCCGATCTGCACGGCCGCCAGCATCCGCGCCCGCGACTGCGCCCGCAGCGCGCTCAGGTAGACCTCGATCAGCACCCGCGGCAGCACGGCCAGCGACATCAGGCGCAGCAGCGTCGTGCCCTCGGCCGCGAAATCGGACCCGAAGACGGTCAGGATCAGCGGCGCGGCGAGAAACGCCACCGCGATGATCGGGGTGACGATCAGGAAGGCTCGCCGCAGCGCATGACGGCAGTTCTCGGCCAGCCGGGCACGGTCGAAGGAGCCTTCGACGGTGAGCGAGACCGCCATGTTCATGGCCAGCAGCTCGATCATGCTCGCGAGGGTGTGCGCCATCGAGAAGCGCCCGAACGTGGCCTCGCCCACCCGCGTGGCCACCACCACGGGCACCAGGTAGACGATTCCCAGGATCGACAGCGTCCCGGGGAAGTCCCCGGCGAGGAACCTGCCGACCTCGCGCAGCCGGGGCGGCTCCTGCTCGGCGCGGGACTCCTCGACGTGCCTGGGCACCACGACGCCGAAGATCAGCCAGTTCACGGGGATCAGCGCGAGCGCGGTCGGGATGACCCACGAGACGAAGATCCCGCCCGATGGGAGCGCCCCGGCCAGCGCGACCAGCAGTCCCATCTTGACGATGCCGAAGAGCAGGTTGTTCACGGGTACGAACGGCGCCCTGCGCAGCCCGGTCAGCACCACGTCCTGCAGCGTGAAGACGGCCCACACCAGAACGGACGCGAGGAAGAACAGCCCGGGCCAGAAGCCGCTGAGCACCGAGTACGTCTTCCCCCACAGCGGCAGGGTCAGCAGGAACCCGAGCGCGGCGACCCCGCCCGTGGCGGCGGCCAGGCCGTACCCGCGCAGGATCAGCTCGGGGGTGCGGCGGCCGGCCACCGGCAGGAAGCGGGCCAGCGCGCCCACGAACCCCAGCGCCGTCAGCGACGCGAACAGCCGCATCGCCGTGATCACCGCCTGCCCGCGGCCGAACTCCTCGGGCGAGTAGTGGTGTGCCGCCAGCAGCCAGTAGCCCATGCCGAGCACACCGGTGACGACGGTGTTCGCCATGAGCGCGTAGCCCTGGCGGAACAGCGGATTACGCAGGTCGCCGAGGATCCTGCCCCAGAGGTTAGACATTTCCGCGCACCCGCTGCAGCCCGTACCTGGTCCGGCGCACGACCGCGTACCCCTTGGTGAGGATGCGCTCGCGCAGGTAGATGAGAGGAACGGCGCTGCCCTCGACGGCGCGTTTGAACATGGCGATGGTCGTGCCCTTTCCGACCGTCAAGCGGGGGATGGCGAGTATGTCGTGGCGGTCGGCGGCGATCGTGTTGTTCACGGCGCAGGCGGCGAAATATCCGGCCTTGCGGACTTCCTGGCGGACGCGGGCGCTGGAGTAGCCGTAGGGGTAGGCCATGGTGGCGACCGGCGCGCCGATCTTCTCCTCCAGCAGGCCCTTGTTCCTGCGCAGCTCGTGCCGGAGTTCTTCGGTGCGGAGCTGGTCGAGTTGGGGATGGCTGTGGCTGTGGCCGCCGATCTCGATGCCGGTCTGCGCGGCCTCGCGGGCCTGGCCCCAGCTCAGCATCCTGTCGAGGGGGCGACCCGCCGCGTCACTGCCCGCGTCGGACACCCAGCCGCTGGTCAGGAAGACCGTGGCGGGGAAGCGGTGGCGCTCGAGCAGGGGCAGCGCGTGGCTGTGGAAGTCGGCGTAACCGTCGTCGAACGTCACCACGATCGGCTTGTCGGGTATCGACCGGCCGTTGTTGTGGTTGAGCGAGGCCACGAGGTCCCCCAGCGTGAGCGGGGTGAACCCGCTCTCCGACAGGTACGCGAGCTGCTCGGCCAGGTCGGACGGCCGCACCGCATGCGGGCTGGTCTCGTCGTTGGGGGTGTCGCTGACCGAGTGGTACATCAGGATCGGGATCCGGGTCATGACCGTGCCGCCTTCAGCCGGGCGGAACCCACCACATAACCCCAGGTCGTCCAGGCCAGCCCGACCACGATCGCGGCCGCCCTGCCGAGCCCGCCCAGGTCGCCCCGCAGCGCCTCGCCGACGCCGCGCAGAGCGCCGAGCGGCAGCGTCCTCAGCGCGTGGGCCCGCTCGCTGGCCAGGCCGTCGTGCGTGCCGACCTCCTGCGTCACCAGGGCCTTCGACAGCCCTTCCGCGTAGCATCTGGATCTGAAGTAGGCGAACCGCTCGCGCTGCCTCGACACCTTGTGCCCGATCACCGCGCGCGGCTCGAAGAGCATGACCGAGCCCGGTCTGCGCTGGTTCAGCCGGATGCAGAACTCCGTCTCCTCGCACCCCAGGGGGCGCGACTTGCGGCCTTGCACGCTGCGCCCGATCCCGCTGTGGAACCCGCCCACCTCGGACACGACGTCGCGCAGGAAGGCGGCGTTGCCGCCCATCACGTTACGGATCGGCGCACGCACCTCGGGCATGCCGCGGTAGGTGCAGCCGACCGTCCAGTCGAACTCGTACGGGAACCACTGTGGGCGCCTCCCCGACGCCCACAGCGGATCCGTCCGACCCCCTACGCCCACCACGCCGGTTACCTGGAAGCCCTCCTCCAAAGCCTCCAGCCACCCGGCATCGGCGACCGCGTCGTCGTCGAGGAACGCGACGATCTCACCGTTGGCCGTGGCCACGCCGGTGTTCTTGCCTCCCGACAGCCCCTTCTCGTGCGTGTTGGCCACCACGGTGGCCTGCGGGTACGCGTGCTTGAGCTTGAGGTGCAGGTCGGGGTTGTGATCGACCACCAGGATCAGCTCGTATGCCGGGCGTGTCTGGCTTTCGACCGACTCGACTGCCTGCCTGATGTCCTCCCACCGTTCCTCGGTGTAGACGCAGATGACAACAGACGTGTTCACAAGTGTTTCCTTTTATGCGACGCCTCGGTCAGCGGCGGGAGTGGCGGTCGGCTCAGGCTGAAGGGGAGCGGGCTGGCGACGCCACTCCTTCAGGATGGTCTTGAGCACGCGGAGGCCATCTCGTACGGCGCGAAGGTTGCTCTCGCCGTGAATGCGGGTGCGTTCGTGACTCGGCACCTCGTGCACCTTCAGCCCGGCCTTGGCGGCCCGCACGTTCATCAGCGTCTCCACCTCGAAGCCGTCGCAGTCGAGGTCGAGCACGTCGAGGTGGCGGGCCCAGAAGGCGTTGTAGCCGTAGCACAGATCGGTGTATCTGGTGCCGTACAGGACGTTGACGATCGTGGTTAAGACCTTGTTGCCGAGCCGCCGGTTGAGCGTCAGGTCGTCGCTGCCGCCGCCGGCCGCGTGGCGTGACCCCTTGACGAAGTCGGCGCCCGTGACCAGGGCCCCCACGAAGGAGATGATCTCGCGGCCGTCGGTCGAGCCGTCGGCGTCGATCATCACGATGATGTCGCTGGTGCACGCCGCGAAACCGGCTGCCAGGGCGTCACCCTTGCCCCTGCCGGTCTGCGTGACCACTTTCAGGTTGGGCCGCAGCCGCCTGGCCACGGCCACCGTGTCGTCGACGGAGTTGCCGTCGACGAGCACGATCTCGTCCACCCACTTCGGGATCGTGGCGAAGACGTGCGGCAGGTTCTCTGCCTCGTTCATCGCCGGCACGACCACGCTCACCGTCGGGGAAATGGCCAGGTGAGGGGTGACCGGTGTGAAGCTGGTGGGTGGCGGCATCGACCGCAAGGGTGCTGCTTGCGGTTTGCCGTTGTGCTTGGCTATCTCGGGACTCATGGCGAGGGAGATCCTTCCGGGACCCCTCCCCGCCGCGAGCCGGACGCGGCCACACCCGGGTGCCGAGGGAATGGCGAAGCCGGTGAACGATGCATCGAAGGGTCCTGTGCTGTGAGGGTGTCTGCCGGGGACTCGGAAGCGCTCAGCGTGCTCCCGTTGGTTCTTTCACTACTGAGTTGGGTGACTCTTGCTGCTGCATCGAGGTACGCATTCGACCGAAGCCCTTGAGCACACGGTCGGCCGCCCTATAAAGAGACGGTCGTTCCATGACGATTGTTCGGAACTTGTTGAAAGGAGTTCGGCCCATCCAGTGGACCGCCGCCGTCGCGGAGGGTCGTGAGATGCGGCCTTCGGCGACGTACAAGACTCCGCTCTTGAGCCAGTCTTTGTACTCCTTGCCGCCTTTGCCCATATCCACCATGTGCAGCCCGTCGTTCGCGGCGGCCTCGGCCATCTGGAGATGATGCACGATACCCGGTGAATAACGGCCGAACTCGGTGTCGTAGGCGGGGAACCACCCTACAAGCGTGGTGGCCGTTCGGAGGCCGAAATGCCCGGCAACCGGTACATCCCCGGCATAAAGCATGGTCAGGACACCTGCGAAGTCCGATGACTTTTCGGCATGCATCATGTCCGTCAATTCGACGATCCACGGCTGGGCGAATCTATCCACCCGGCCAGTTCTTCGATACTGGTCGGACTTCCACGTCAGCAACGTGCGCAGCACCTCGGGGTCGGCCGAGGCCCACTCGAAGCGCAGCTCGCCCTGTTCCCGGCCGAGCTTGCGCTCCTTGTAGCGGACGGTCTTGAGGTTTTTCGGGGAATTGGACTTGACCTGCTCGAGCCAGGCGTCGAACCCGGAGGTGAAGTCCATGACCGGGGCGGGCCGGACATCCTGCTCGTAGGGGGCGAAGGTCGGCTGGCCCGCCACCAGGTGGTCGAAGTCGAACACGCTGAGCTTGCAGGCCCGCAGCAGCGCCTTGGCGTCGAGCTGCAGTTCGGGGGTCGAAATCAACCCGTGGCAGGTGGTGAGGAAGCCGCCGAGCGGCTTGCCGATGCCGAAGCTGTGCCGCTCGTGCGGGAAGAACCCCACGATGCCGTCGGCGTCGGAGATGATCGCCACCCTCACGTAATCGCGCAGGCGGTCCATCGCCACTGCGAACTCGAGTGAAAGGAATGGATTGTCCAGCCTCGAATCGGCTTTCTGGAGTTCCCGCCATCGGCTCCGCTCGGAGTCCCCGAGCTCTCCCGGCCGTATTACCTGGATGTTCACCTGGCCCCCTGCCGCGTTTGCATGCTCTTCCCCCGGTACAACACGCGAAGCACGTACATGAACCCTCCGAGCACGGCGACCGTCGCGACGCCTGCCCGGGGCGACCACGCGCCGAACATCAACATCGCCTGAGCGAGAAGCACGTTGAGTACGAGACTTGCCGCAGCCCCTACTGATAACGCGGCAAGGGGGTCACGATCGCGCAACAGTCCTACAACCGCCGCACCCGGAACGACCAGAAGGAACAGAGAGATCAAAAATGGGCGCAACGGCGTGTTTATGTCGAAAAGCGCCACAACTGCTCCAGCTATGCAGGCGAGAGCCACCAGCCACTTCAGTACCCTGCGGTGCTGCTTGAGCATGCTTCTCTCCTGCTCTGTTATCAAAGCACTACTGATCGCTATTTCATGGGACCAATCTGTGCCATGGGCCGTCAATGCCGACGCTTGGCGACGCACCCTGGTTTACCGGCATACAAAGATTTTCTCGTGGGGTTTCAACACGCAGTCAAGGGGTTTCGGCCTCGGACCTGCTTCCAGACACACCACAATGCCCTATGCGGACAGTCATCTTCGACCGAAGGGCCGAATCATCCATTTATGTCGGCTATAAATGCCGATCTACTCAATGGTGATCTTTTTAGCCGTCGAGATTTTCGGCGTCGTCCGCGGACGCGGTCTCGGAGGGCGACGCGCTGGGCTCGGCGGAGGCCGTCGGCTCACCGGTCGGCTCGGACGTCTGCCCCGTACGGCCGTTCCAGGCCAGCGAGCAGCTCGCGGTGCCGCCGTTCGAGGTGAAGGTGACGCGGCCCCTGCCCGAGCTGTCCGGGTCGAGGACCGTCACCCAGATCGCCACGGAGCCGCCGGCCTTGATCGACCCGCTCGCCGGGAACACGTCCAGCCCTTGCGAGGCGGTCGCCACCCACGAGACCGCGGCGTTGCGGGCCCTGATCCCGATCTTCGCCGCGCCGTCGATCGCCTGCGGGCACGACGTGCCGAGCCGGGCGCCGGGCGCCGGCCTGCGGCGGGCAGGGGTCGGGACGGTCGCCTGCCTGGCGCTCGGCCGAGCCGTCGGGGTGCCGCGGCCGGAAGGGGTGCGGCTGGGCGTGGGGGTCGGCGTGAGCTCGTCCTGCTCGTCCTGCTCGTCCGTGGGCTCGGGCGTCGGCGCGTCCTCCGCAGGGCTCTCCTCGAGGGAGACGGTGGGCGAGGGCTCGGCCCGCAGGGGAGTGTCATCGGAGGCGCCGCCGCCGTTGATCGCGACCATGGCCCCCGTCGCGGCCAGCACGCACGCGCCCGCCAGCAGGACCGGCGCCAGGCGGCGCGGCCTGCGCCGCCGCGAGCGGGGCTCGACGGCCACGGGGAAGCCGGCCTTGTCGAAGCTGTCCCCGCGATCGGTGATCAGGGTGCGGGTCTGGTCCCGCTCGGGGTTGACGCACGTGTCGATCACGCGGCGGCGCAGCGAGATGGGCGGGTACGCGACCGGCACCATGTCCAGGAGCCGCCCCGCCGAGACCTGCCGGTGCCGGCCCTCGGTGCACACCTCGCATCCGCCGATGTGCCCTGACAGCCGCCGCCGCAGCAGCGGGGTGAGCGGGGGCTCGCAGCCGTCCAGCATGGCCGACAGGTCAGGGCAGTGCGCCCGTCCCGTCCTGGCCAGCACCACGGCGGCGGCGGCGTTCTCCAGGTGGTCACGGGCCCTGCCGAGCCTGCTCACCGCCTGCCGCGAGGTCAGCCCGAGCACCGCGCCGACCTCGGCCGGCGTCAGGCCGTGGCGCAGCGACAGCTCCAGGACCTCGCGCTCGCCCCTGCTCAGCTCGCCCAGCGTCTCGTGGACCAGGTCGGCCAGCTCGGGGTCGTCGTGCTCCTCGAGCACCGGCAGCGGCATGCCCTCCGCGGGCGTCCGATGCGCCAGCCTGGCCCGCACCTGGAACCTGGTCAGCGCGTACAGCCAGGCCCGCAGCCTGGCCGGCTCCTTCAGCCGGTGCACGCACCCCTGCGCGGTGACCAGGGCGTCGTGCACGGCGTCCGCGGCCACGTCGGCGGCGAAGGAACTGGCGTAGTCGTGCAGCCGCTCGGCGTAGGAGTCGTACAGCTTGGCGGGAGCGTCGGTGTGCGCGCGGCGCAGAGCCTCGACCAGCTCATGCTCCTCGGCGCGACCGACGGACGGCCATCCGGGCACGGATCCCCTCCCCGCGGGTAGAACGGGCACTCAAGCCCCACGCGGAGAGGACGCGGCCTCGCCATGACGGGTTCGCCCGCCATGCCCAACGGTTATTACCCGTCGATTACCCGTCGCAGTTGGGGGTGCAGAGGCGGCGTTCCATGCCCTGGAGGAAGAAGTCGCGCACCTGGAGGATGTTCTTGGCGATGTACGCCTCGCCGCCCGTGGCCTTGGCCACGGCGTCCATCTGCTGCTTGCCCTTCTCGGCCTCCGGCCCGAACGCGATCAGCAGGATGCTGACGGGCCGCTTCGGGTTGTACGTCTTCTTCAGGAACTGCAGGATCTCGCCGTTCTTCACGCCGCCGTCCGGGTCGTCGTTGCCGGCGCCGTCCGTGAGGATGACCATCGTATTGATCTTGTCTTCCGCGTACGTCTTGGTCATCTGCGTGTACGCGGCCTTGATCGTGTCGTTCAGCCCGGTGTCGCCTGTGGCCTTGGCCTGGATCGAGGCGAACGTCTGGACCATCTTGTCCTTGCGGAGCGTCCCGTTGATCGACTCACTGAGCGGGCCCACGGAGACGAGCTCCTTCCAGTCCCTGCCCTGTCCGTCCATATGCGTGGAGAACGTCCACAGGCCCAGCTCGGAGTCGGCGGGGAACAGGGCGAGGCCCTCGGTGGCGATCTTGTTGATGGCCTGCATGCGGGTCATCCCCGTACCGGGGACGGGCAGCGCCATCGTGCCGGAGACGTCGAGCAGCGTGAGCAGGCGGCTGCCGAGGTTCAGTCTGGACCAGGTCTGCACCATCCTGGCGACGGTCGCGCCGTCCGGCGGCTCCAGGGCCGGCGGCGTCTCAGCCGTGAATCCCTTGTCCTTCGACAGCGCGTCGCCCGCCTTGCCGTCCGTGCTGCGGAAGCCCGCCTCACGCAGGACCTTCTTGGCCGACTCCGTGGCGAGGTCCTGCTTGAAGTCCGCCGCGGCCTTGAGCACCGACGGATCCTTGGTGAGGATCGTGACCGGGTAGTCGAGGCTCAGCGTGCCTTCCTTCGGATAGAGCGCGACCACCGGATTCTCCGGCTTCTTCGCGTTGTGGGCGTAGATGGCCTGCTCGGAGGCGACGCCGATGGGCACCCTGCTGCCCGACTTCACCGTGAGGCTCGCCAGCAGCGCCGTCGAGTCGGACGCGAGCTGTCCCGACAGCTCCTTCAGCGCGCCGACCAGCGCCTTGTCCTGCTTGGCCTCTTTCGCCGCGCCGGCGGCGGCCAGCAGCGCGGCCAGCCCGGCGGAGTTCTTCTGGGGGTCGAGAGCGAGCACGCGGACCTTCTTGCCCGGCCCGTCCACGTTGGCCACGTTCGCCGCCGAGATCATGGCGGCCCAGCTCGGCTGGAGGGTGCCGGTCAGCTTCGACGCGAACGACTTGGCCGCCGCCAGCACCACGGGCGAGACCGCGATCGAGCCGTCCACCTGCGGCAGCGCCTGGCCGGCCGGGGTGGTGCGCAGGCTCTCCATCAGGAGGCTGGAGTCGGCCACCCAGAAGTCGGCGTTGACCTTGCCCGCTGCCACCGCGTTCGCGGTCCTGGCCGCGGCCTCCTTGGCCACCGTCACCTCGACGCACTTGCTGTCGATCGAGTGCATGGCCTTGTTGTAGTTGCCCGCGATCTTGTTGAGCGCGGGCTGGATGTCGGGGGTCGCGACGACGCGCAGCGCCAGCTTGCCGCCCGAGCAGTCGTGATCGCGGTTGAAGATGACGAACGCGGCGACGCCGAGGAGCACGGCCAGCGCGACGGCACCGGCCAGCGGCACGATCACCCTGCCGCGACCGCTGCTGGAGCGTCTGCGGGCCGGGGGTTCGTGCGATCTGTATCCGCCGTCGAGCTCGTCTGTGCGGTGTCGCCCCACGATGTCCTCTTAGCTATGGTTTGAACTTCTCGGAGACCCTAGCGGGAGATGCTCCGCAATACTCCGGGAACGATACTCGGTGTGCTGAGTGTGGGAAAACAGCCCTTTTGATGCGGCGATTACCGTCTGTTGGTGATGTTTCCTATTTGCGTGATGTTTTCGGAGAGATATGCGTGATCGCCGGATGGAGCGGCTAATGGCAGCAGCCGTGGCCACGCCAGGCCCGTCCGCCCTCCCGTACGGCGACCACCGCCAGCCCCACCGCCACGGCCGGATCGACCCACCACCAGCCCAGCGTGTTGAGCCACAGGCTCGCCAGCACGCCTGCCGCCATGGCGGCGCAGATGAGGTTCTGCGCGCCCTCTCCCGAGGTGGCCGCCGACGCCAGCCGCGCCCCGAGCCGCCGCTTGGCCATCCCCAAGGCGGGCATGCTGATCAGGCTGAACGCCGTCACCACGACCCCCAGCACACTCGGCGCCGACCGCTGCCCGGCGTCCAGGTCGTAGGCCACGTGCAGGACGAGGTAGGGCGCGAGTAGCCAGCAGCTCACCGCGACCGCCCGCCGGGCGGTGCGCTCGGCGCTCGGCGAGAGCGTGCGGGCGCCGGTGAACCGCCACACCACGATCAGGCTGGCCGCCGCCTCCACGAACGACGACAGACCCCATCCGATCAGCGCCAGGGAATGCGCCGCGAAGCCGGCTGCCAGGCCCAGCGTGCTCTCGATGCCCAGCCAGACCAGCGTGGCCATCGAGAGCGAACGGGCGGCGCGGGCAGCGCGCAGCCAGTCGGCTGACGCGGCCGGATGCTCATGAATCCGCTGGTCAGGCACCATGACCCTCCGCACTCCCCGGCTATCCGGCCGTCGACAGCGATGTGTAATGTACCCACTACGTACCGTAACGTAGCGTCCGGGCGGCAAAGGATGGACAACTTTGCCCGCATAATGAGCGCTGATCGCAACGGAGGGGGGCCCGGTTTGCCGTTCACGCCCAGCCACATGGCCGCGGTGGTGCCGCTGATGTCGTCGCCGCGCGTACGCAGGTTCGCCGATCCGTGGGCGCTGGCGCTCGGGGCGATGGTCCCCGATCTGCCGATCTTCCTGCCGTTCCTGCCCGACTACGGCAAATGGCACTCCTGGGTCGGCGTGGTCACCCTCGACCTCGCCTGCGTCCTGCTGCTGCTGCCGCTCTTCCACGGCGTCTTCAGGGAGCCCCTGATCTCGCTGCTCCCGTCGTCGCTCGCGGGCCGCGCCGCCGTCCTGGCCCCTTCGCGGCCCCAACTCGTCCCCATGGCCGTCGGAGCGGTGATCGGCGCGGCCTCCCACGTCTTCTGGGACTCCTTCACGCACTCCAGCGGCCCCGGGGAGTGGGGTGACTGGCTGTCGATCCGGGTGTTCGGCGTGATCAGGCTCTTCCGGCTGCTGCAGTACATCTCGTCCGTGATCGGCCTGGCCATCGTGCTGTGGTGGGGATGGCGCGGCCTGTCCCGGATGGCGGACAGCCCCGTGCCCGACCGCCTGCGGGTCAGCCGGCGCATGCGGGGGCTCGTCATCCTGCTGTGCTCGATCGGCACCATCGCGGGCGCGTTCCTCTGGCCTCTCGTGGACGAGCCCGCCCCGGAGCTCGGCATCCCCAGCGTGCTCACCAAGACGGGCGCGGGCACCTTGATCGGCCTGTGCCTGGTGCTGACCTGCTATGCGGCCGTCTGGCAGGTCAGGCAGCGCATGGCACTATCGGAAGGTGCTTGAGTACGTAACCGACGCCGACGACCCCCGCCTGTCCGACTACACCCGGCTCAGGGACGTGGAGCTGCGCAAGAGCCTGGAGGCCTCGCGCGGCCTGTTCCTGGCAGAGGGGGAGAAGGTGATCAGGCGGGCCATCGGCGCCGGCTACCCGATCCGCTCGGTCCTGACCACGCGCCGCTGGCTGACCTCGCTCGAGGACGTCCTCGGGGACGCGCTCGTCTACGTGGTGAGCGACGAGACCATGTCGGGCATCGCGGGTTTCCAGGTCCATCGCGGCGCCCTGGCCTCGATGGAACGTCTCCCCCTGCCCTCCGTCGAGACCCTGCTGAAGGGGCACGCACGGCGGCTGCTCGTCCTGGAGGACCTGGTGGACCACTCCAACGTCGGCGCGATCTTCCGGAGCGCCGCCGCCCTGGGCGTGGGCGGGATCCTGCTGTCGCCCCGGTGCGCCGATCCGCTGTACCGGCGGGCGGTGAAGGTCTCGATGGGGGCGGTGTTCTCGATCCCGTACGCGCGGATGGACAACTGGTTCGACGGGCTCTCGCAACTGCGGGAGGCGGGTTTCCAGACGCTGGCCCTGACCCCGGATCAGACGGTCACCCCCATGGACGAGGTCAAGCTGGGTGACCGGGTGGCGCTGCTGCTCGGCTCGGAGGGCGACGGCCTGTCGTCGCACTGGCTGCACGAGGCGGATCAGGCGGTCTGCATCTCGATGAGCGCGGCGGCGATGGCCGCGGGCGTGGACTCGCTCAACGTGGTGGCCGCCGCGGCGATCGCCTGCCATGGGCTGATGCGCGCAAGCTGACCCGGCCCGCGCGAAATGGGGATGATGCCGTCCGCGATGTTCGGAACAATGGACCGGTATGCGCCACTGGCCCGTACTCAACCTGCGCCTGACCACTCCCCGGCTGGAGCTGCGGCTGCCCTCCCTGGAGGATCTCGACGAGCTGGCCGACCGGGCGCTGGAAGGCGTGCACGATCCGGACCGGATGCCGTTCGGCGTCCCGTGGACCGACGCCCCCGCCGACGAGCTGCCGGTGAACGTCATCCGTTTCCAGCTCGGCATCATGTCGCGGTGGCAGCGCGAGCGCTGGTGCTGCAACTTCGTCGTCGTCCACGAAGGGCGGGTGATCGGCACCCAGGACCTGTCAGGCCACAGCTTCGCGGTCACCCGTGAGGTGCACACGGGCTCGTGGCTGGGCCGCGCCCACCAGGGCCAGGGCTTCGGCACCGAGATGCGTGCCGCCGTGCTGCACCTGGCCTTCGCCGGGCTCGGCGCCCGGACGGCCGTCTCCAGCGCGTTCCTGGACAACCCCGCCTCGCTGGGCGTCTCCCGCAAGCTCGGCTACCGGCCCGACGGGCTGTCGGTCGAAGAGGTACGCGGCAGGCGGGCGGTCCAGCAGCGCCTGCGCCTCGATGGGGCCGACTTCACCGATCCCGTCCCGGTGAAGATCCACGGACTGGAGCCCTGTTTGCCGCATTTCGGGGTGGATTGACGGAAAAGTGGGGCTGGCACGGCCTCCCGTCACCTGTGAGGCTGTAATCGTGGAGACGCTATTCGAGCACGCGGGAGGCGAAGAGCGCCTGCGCGCGTTCATCGAGATCTTCTACCGTAGCCTGCTGGCCGACCCGTTGCTCCAGCCGCTCTTCGGCGAGGGCCGGCCGAGCCACATCGACAACCTGACCGCCTTCACGGTGGAGACGTTCGGCGGCCCCGACACCTTCTCCAAGGAGATGGGCGGGTTCCCGCTGCTCATCGACGCCCACCGGGGCCTGAAGATCAAAGAGGAGCAGCGGCGGCGGTTCGTCGAGCTGTACATGGCGGCGGCCGACCAGGCCGGGCTGCCCGGCGACGAGCCGTTCAGGGCGGCGCTGCGCTCTCATGTGGAGTTCGGCACGGAGGTGGCCGTGCAGAACTCCCACGCGGAGACCGACGACCAGCTCCACCCCCTGCGCGAGGTCCCTCGGTGGAACTGGGAGTAGGCGTCAGCGCCGGCCGTCGCCGAGCCAGTCGGGATAGCCGTCGACGTCGTGGGTGACCGGCGCGCTGACGATGGAGCAGCCCTCGCCGGCGTGCCTGAGGTGCTGTTCGAGCGTGGCCGCCTGGCGGTCCGTCGTGACGAGCGTGAGCTCCCAGGTGATCTCGCCGGGGCGCGTGGACGGCACTTCCGCGATGTCGATCGAGGTCGCCAGACCCGCGCCGAGAATGGCGTGCGCCAGGGCGGCCGCTCTCTCGTGGCCCTCGACCGTGGCCCGGACCTCGATGAATTCCGCCATGGAGATGCCCCTCCGGGATGCTGCGAAGACCAACCCTATCCGCGGGATCGGCCGCCGGAAAGCGGTTTCTGGATCAGGTGGCCCAGGTGGCGGGTGCTGCTACTCGGGTGACTGCGCGGCGGCCGCCTCCAGGGCGGTCAGCCAGTCGTCCGCCGGCGGGAGCGCCCTGAGCAGCCAGGTCGCTCCCGCCCTCGCGTACTCCTCGGCTGCCCGTCCGGGACTCCAGATGGCCACCACGTCGAACCCCGGCGCGGCCGGCCCCAGCGCCTCGACGACACGCCCCACCTCCTCCGGCTCCATGAACCCCCGCTGCCGGTCGATCGCCACGACGCCGTCCCAGCGGCGGGCGCGGGCGAGCGGGCGCGCGTTCGGCCAGCCGCAGGCGATCCAGATCGGCGGGCGCGGGCGCTGCACCGGGACGGGCCGCATGACGGCGTCCACGGTGAAATGCGCCCCTTGGTGCCGTACCCGCTCCCCGCTCCACAGCGCCGAGACCACGTCCAGCGCCTCGTCCGTCCGCTCGGCCCGGTCCTTGAGCGAGGCCGCGTCGCCGAAGGCCGCGAACTCCTCCTCGGGCAGGTTCCCCAGCCCGACACCCGTGATCACCCGCCCGCCCGACAGGTGATCGAGCGTCACCACCTCCTTGGCGAACTTCTGCGGCCGCCGCCTCGAGAGCGGCGTCACCATGGCGCCCAGCCGGATCCGCGTGGTGGTCTGCGCGATCGCCCCCAGCAGCACCCACGGGTCGTGCGGCTCGAGACCGGTGGGGGCGGGCATCTGAATGTGATCGTCGACGAAGACCCCGTCCCATCCCGACCGTTCGGCCGTCACGGCGAGGTCGACCAGCCGGCGGGGCGAAGCCATGCTCGGCAGCGCGAGCCCGAAACGCATGAGAACCTCCACTAAGCTGAACCAGCGTTCACGTTATATAGTGAACCATAGTTCATGTTGAAGGGGGAGATCTGTGGCACCGCGAGCGGACGCGATCAGGAACAGGGCCGGCATCCTGCGGGCCGCGCGCAAGCTGATCGCCGAGCGCGGTCCCGAGGTGGGCATGGACGAGATCGCCGCCGAGGCCGGCGTCGCGGTCGGCACGCTCTACCGGCACTTCCCGACCAAGGTGTCCCTGGTGAGCGCCGCCATGGCCGAGCTGGCGGACGAGATCGTGGCACGCCTCGACGCCGCGCTGGCCAGGATCGACGCCGGGGGAGCGGCCCTCGCGGAGATCACCGCGCTGCTCCGGTGGGTGGCGCTGGAGATGGACCAGGACAGGGCGCTGCGCGAGGCCGCGACCAACCTGGGCGCCTACTCGCTGGCCGACGCCGAGCGCCGGTCGAGGGAGGCGCTCGGCAGGATGGTGGAGGCGGCTCAGCGGCAGGGCGACCTGTACGCCGACGTCACGGTCGACGACCTCGCCCTGCTCATGACCACCATGCCGGGCACGGACACACCCCCGGCGCGCAGGGAGCGCTGGCTGGAGCTCTCGCTGCGCGGCCTGACCCGTCAGGCCTGAGGCGGGGGAGCGGTCGAGGCGCGGACGATCAGCTCGTACGGGAAGGTCAGGCGCTCCGGCTCGGCCGCGGCCCCCGACAGCAGCAGCCGACCCGCCGCCTCACCCATCTCCTGCTTGGCCTGCCTGATCGTGGTGAGCCCCGCCTCCTCGGCCGCGCTGTCGGAGAAGCCCACCACCGACAGCTCCCTCGGCACCTCCAGCCCCAGGTCGGCCGCCGCGTCGAGGATCCCCAGAGCGAGCACGTCGGTGTTGGTGAGGATCGCGGTGGGCCGCGGGTCGCGCCCGAGCAGCGCGTGCCCCGCCTTCCGCCCGGTCTCCCGCGAGTTACGCGCGACCTCGTAGAACGGCACGCCTGACCAGTCGACCCCGGCCTCCTCGCAGGCCTGCTGATAGCCGCTCCGCCGGCGCCGCATGGCCTCGTACACGGCGCTCTCCTGCCGCTCCTGAGAGGCCCAGCCGGTGTAGCCGTCCTCGTGCAGCCCCACCATGGCCACGCCCACGCGCCGGTGCCCGAGCCGCAGGACGTGCCGCGCGGCGGTGGCCGCGGCGGCGGGCTCGTCGATCCCCAGGAACGGATGGCCCGGCACGTAGGGCTCGTCCACCACCACGACCGGCAGCTTCCTCGCGAACACCTCGGCCAGCGCCGGGTGCCCGTCGGACAGCGACATCACGCAGAACGAGTCGACGACCGCGTCCCTGACCGTGTCGCTGCGCCGGTCGCCGTGCGGCAGTGGCAGGATGAGCAGCCCCACCCCCGCGTCCTCGGCCGCCGTGGCCAGCCCCTGGAGGAACCCGATCGAGTACGGGTCGGCGAACGCGTACGCCAGCGTCTCGGTGAAGATCAGCCCGAGCGCCCCCGCCCGCCCCAGCCGGAGCGAGCGCGCCGTCGGGTTGGGCCCCGCGTAGCCGAGCTCGTCGGCCACCTCCATGATCCGCTGCCGCAGCCCTTCGCTGAGCTGGTCGGGCCGGGAGAACGCGTAGGACACGGTGGCCCGGGACACGCCCAGCCGGTCGGCGATCGTCTGCAGTGTCACCCTGGCCATCGTCCCACCGTACCGAAGAGCTTGTCCGATCGGTCTTAATCGATTAAGGTCTTAATTGATTAAGGAGGAGTCATGGATGCTATGCAGGTCCTCGCTCACCAGACGGCGATGGGCTACCGGGATCAGCTGGGCGACGCGCTCCCCGGCGCGCCGCGCAGACCGCACCGCGCCAGGGCCAAGGTGCGCGTACGGGTGGCGCACTCGCTCAGGTGGACGGCCGACCGACTGGATCCCGCCTGCCGAACCATGTGAGAGAAGTGAGCCCGGCCTGCCTGAGGGCACCTGTGTCTGTGCCATGAGAAGCACAGGGATCGAACTCGAGCAGCGGATGACGGCCGTGCGGCTGCGCCTGGTCGGGGTCGGCGCGATGAACTCCCCGCGCTACCGCCCCGCCGGGCTGCTGGCCGGCTGGGAGGGCCACCGCGTGCTGCTCGACGGGGGAGGCGAGGCCGCCGGCGGCGAGCGGCTCGACGGCTGGCTGGTCTGCGACGAACGCGCCGAGCTGATGCCCCAGATCCGCCGCGCGGCCCGCGCGCTCGGGATGACCACCGGGGTGGCGGCCTACGAGGCCGCGGGCGTGGAGATCGTGCCGCTGCCGGTCACCCACACCTCCCACCCCACCTACGGCTACCTGATCAGGACGGAGCGGGCGAACGCCGCCTGGGCGCCGGAGTTCTGGACCTTTCCCGCCTGGGCGGCCGGGGTGGACCTGATGTTCGCCGACGCGGCGGGCTGGGACCGGCCGATCCGCTTCGCGGGCGGCGTGGGCGGGCACGCGAGCGTGCTCCAGGTCGCGCGGCAGGCCCAGGAGCTGCGGGTGGGGCGGCTGGTGCTCGCCCACATCGGCCGCCCCTCCATTCGGGCGATCGACCGCGGCGAGCGCCCGCCGTTCGGCGAGTGGGGCGTCGAAGGTCGCGCCTACCGCCTCGGTCAGCCGCCCGCGATCTGCTCCCCGGCGTAGTCCAGGAGCTGCTCGGCGGTCGCGAAGCGGCGCTCGTTCTGGTCACCGAGCAGCACGCCCACCACGCGCTTGCCGCTCCGCTCCCCGGCGAAGAGCAGGCAGTATCCGGCGGCCTTCGTGTAGCCGGTCTTCACGCCCAGCACCCCGTCGGCACGCGACAGCAGCTTGTTGGAGTTGCGCCAGGTGTGCGCGCGGTGCAACGACGTCTTGGCCACCTTGGCCACCTTGCTCCCCACCACGGCCGCGAAGTCGGCGTCGTCCAGCGCCCGCTGCGCCAGCTTGACCTGGTCGACCGCGGTCGAGTAGCCGCCGTCGCCCGGCGTGGGCATGCCGTCGGGGTTGGCGTAGCGGGTGTCGGACATGCCGAGGGAGCGGGCGGTGCGGTTCATCTTGGCGACGAACGCCGTCTTGCCCGGACCGTACTGCCGCGCCAGGGCGTTGGCCGCGTCCGCGCCGGAGGGCAGCAGGAGGCCGTACAGCAGGTCCCTGACCGTGAGCCGCTCGCCCTTCTTCAGCCCGGCCGTGGTCGCGCCGTTGCCGGCCGCGTACTTGACGTCGGTCGCGCTGATCGTGATCGTGTCGCTCAGCCTGGCCTCGTGCAGCACGACGTACGCCGTCATGACCTTGACCAGGCTGGCCACCGGAGTCCGGCGAGTCTCGCTCTTGCCGAAGTGGATCGTTCCGGCCGAGTCGACCACGTACGCGGACTTGGCCGCGACCTCCGGCGCATCCGCCGCCGCGGCCGGGGAGGCGACCCCAACAACCAGCGCGAGTACGGCAGAGCCAATGAAACCCCCAATACGCATGCCAAACATGTTGACAGGAAATCAAGGGTCCGTTTGCCGAACTACGCCATAAGGCCCAGATCGGATGGGGTAAATCCACGCTGGACGAGGGGAGTGGCGGCCGTGGCGGGCAGGTTCATCATCGATGAGGACGAGCAGGGCGGCTTCCGCTTCACGCTCGTCGCGAGCAACGGGCAGACCCTGGCCGTCGGCGGCGGCTACCCGACCAAGATCGCCTGCGCGAACGGCATCGAGACCGTGCGCAGGAACGCCCCTGAGGCCGTCATCGACGACCGGACCGGGACACGGCTAGGAGACCAGGGCCTCTGAGGAGGCGGCGCGCCGCCTCCTCCTGCGCCGCACCACCGCCCAGGAGATCGCGGCCACGGCGAGCACGGCCACGACCGCCGCCGTGACGGGCGAACGCGCGGCCAGCTCCAGCCACCCCCACACGACCGCCGTCGCGGCGAACCACCACAGCGGCGCCCAGGTCAGGCAGCCCAGCGCGCTCGCGACCACGTACCAGGGATAGGACACGCGCAGCGCCCCCGCCACCCACGGCAGCGTGTGCCGCAGCATGGGTACCCAGAAGCAGCCGTAGACGGCCAGCGCGCCCCACCTCTCGACAACGTGCTCGATCTTCGCGATCCGCTCGCGCCCCAGCCGGACGCCCACGCGGGAGTCGTAGAGCTTCTCGCCCAGCCTGCGGCCGACCCAGTAGTAGACCTGGAACGCTCCGAACAGGGCGAGGATGAGCACGGCCCCGACCAGCCAGTGCGGCAGGCCGAACCAGGACGGCTTCAGAGGATCGGCAATGCCGCTCATCCGCACACCCCTCCCAAGCCTTAGGTCAGGCTTACCTTAGTTCAAGCTGAAAGTTTCCGCCACACCAGCTTGCAAGCCACGGCAACCAGGCGACAAGCAGGACTCAACCACCCAGCCTCACTCTAGGGGGGAGGCAGAAGGGGGTTGGCCATGCCGGGGAGAAGCGCAGCGGTCCTGGCCTGCGGCGTCACGAACGCGGCCAAGCTCCTCGTGGCGTCCCTGGCCTTCACCGGCGCGTACGCCGGCGTCTTCGCCCATGACAGCGCCGGCACCGCGCCCGCACCTGTGACGACTGTCACCCTGTCGGCCCGCGAGGTGCCCGTCACCGAGCCACTGCCGGAGCGGCCCGTGGCGGTCAGCCGGTCGAAGGCGCCGGGGCCGTCAAGAGCGCCCGTTGCCAGGTGAGCTGCTGACCGACCGCTGCGCCGCCTCCACCCAGCGCGGCACACCGACCCGCTGGGCCACCTCCAGCGCCTTGGTGTAGTGGGCGCGCGCGGCGTCGGGCTGCCCCAGGCGGATGGCGAGGTCGCCGAGCGTCAGCGCCACCGGCCACAGCGCCACCACGCCGGTGCCCGCGCCCGCCACCCGGTCGGCGAACGGCTTGAGCTTGTCGTAGCAGTCGACCATCCGCTCCCGGTCGTCGAGCAGCATGCCGGCCAGGGCCCGCCAGGTCATCGCCAGCTCGTACAGGAAGTCGGGACGCACCGGCGGACGGGTGGCGGCCACGGCCTTGGCGTCCTTCAGGTGCCCGGCCGAGGCCAGGGCCAGCGCGTACGCGTCGAGCGTCCACTTGGCGCCCTGCTGGTGTTTCTCGCCGAGCAGGTCGACCATCTCGGCCGCCCGGCCGTCAACCAGGTGCAGGCAGAACGCCGTGATCAACGGGAGGTCCTGGCGGCCTTCCAGCATGCCCGCCCGCGCGGTCATCCTGGCCGCCTCGCGGTAGGCCCGCTCGGCGCCCGCGTAGTCGCCGGCGATCATCAGCCGCTGCCCCGAGTACCAGACCACGACCGCGGCGGGCGCCGACAGGTCGTACTGCTTGGCCAGGGCGTCGGCGGCGGCCGCGTGCCTGTCGGCGACCGCGAACTCGCCCCTGGCCGCCGCGCACTCCAGCAGCACCAGGTGGGCCAGCGCCTGCGTGGCCATCTGCCCCGAGCGCTGCGCGACCTCCAGCAGCTCCCTGCCGATGCTCTCGCGGCTGTCCACCGCCGGGATGTCATAGGACTGCCGCAGCCGCCCGCTCAGCGCCGCCGCGATCAGCGTCGGGTCGCCGCTCTGCCTGGCCAGCTCCAGCGCCTCCAGGGACGCCTGGCGCCCGCGCTCCGGCGAGGAGGAGCCCTCCAGTTCCAGCGCCAGCGTGGTCAGCAGGCTGGCCCGCAGCCGCTGCTCGCCCTCGGGCAGCTCCATGAGCGCCTTCTCGGTGACGTCCACGATCTCCCAGGCGGTGCGGGTGAAGTCGCGCGCCATCCCCTTGTGCGGCACGGCCAGCGAGGCCGCCACCTTCGCGGTGATCTCCAGGTCGCCCAGCGGGAGCGCGGCGTCCATGGCCTGGCGCCGCAGCAGCCGGGCCGCCGTCATGTCGCCGCACAGGGCCAGCGCCCTGATCTGGCGGAGCATGAGCCGCAGGCGCTCCTTCGTGCGCTCCGGCGTCTGCGCGCCGCTCTGCTCGTCGTTGCGCGAGCGGTCGAACGCCGCGATGGCCTGCTCCCACAGGGTGGCCGCCTCGCGGTGGGCGAAGCGCCGCTCGGCCTGCTCGGCCGCGAGCCCCGCGTAGTGGACCGCCTTGCCGGCCGCGTCGGCCAGGTAGTAGTGGTGGGCCAGCGCCGCCACGTCGGACGGCCGGTGGTGCTCGATGACCGCCGCCACGGCCGCGTGCAGCCTGGTGCGGCGGAGCCTGGAGGCGTCGGAGTAGATCGTGTCGCGCACCAGGTCGTGGTCGAACCTGAGCTGCCCGGGACCCGGCTCGGTCACCAGCCCGGCCAGCAGCGCCGCCTCGACGGCCTCGATCACGGCGTCGGCGTCGCCGGACACGGCGATCAGCACGTCGAGATCGACGTCGCGCCCGATCACGGCGGCCTGCAGCAGGATCTGCTGCGCCCCGGAGGGCAGCCGCGAGATCCGCCGCCGCAGCACGTCGCGCACGCCGGAGGGCACCTGCGAGAGCACCTCGGCCGCGCTGGCCCGGTCGGCCGCGCCCTCGGAGTCGAGCAGGCGCACGGTCTCGCGGACGAAGAACGGGTTGCCGCCCGTGCGCTCGACGATCGACTCGACCGCGTCCTCGTCGATCTCGCGTACGCACGTCGCCTTGACCAGCTCGGCCACGGCCTTGGGGTCGAGCCCCGACAGGCTCACGCGCACCGGGCCCAGCCTGGCCAGCGCGGCCAGCACGTCGGACTGGCGGTCGTCGAGCTCGTTGTCCCGGCACGTCACCACCAGCAGCACCCGGCTGGTGGCCAGCAGGCTGGGCAGCGCGCGCAGCAGGGCGAGCGTCTGGTCGTCGGCCCAGTGGAGGTCCTCGAGCGTCAGCAGCACCGGCGCCCGGCGCGCGACCCCGGCCAGGTAGCCGCCGACCGCGCGGTGCAGCCGGAAGCCGCCGGACGCCTCGTCCTCGTCGGGGTCGGGGGCGGCGTCGTCGAGCAGCGGCGCGAGCAGCTGGGCGTATTCGCCCGCGCCGGACACGGCGGTGAGCGAGCGCAGGATCTCCACCCAGGCCCAGCCCGGCGGGGTGGCGCTGGAGTCGGGGCACGCGCCGGACGCGGCGATCCAGCCGTCGGCGGAGAGCCTGCCCTCGAGCTGGCGCAGCAGCGTGGTCTTGCCCGCGCCCGCGACCCCCGCCACGATCGCGACCTGGAACCTGCCCGTGCGCGAGGCGGTCGTGGTCAGCCTGGCCAGCTCGGCGTCGCGGCCGACGAACGGCTCGGGCTCCAGCGGCGGTGGCTCGACGGCCGCGGCCGGCCTGGGCGGCCAGGTGTCGGTGACCGGCGCCGGCCGCACGGGCCGCGCGGGGACGGCGAGGTCCAGCTCCGGCGACTGGGCGAGGATGTCGGACTCCAGCTTGCGCAGCGCGGGACCCGGGTCGATGCCCAGCTCGTCGGCCAGGATGTTTCTGGCCCTGCGCAGCGCGGCCAGCGCGTCGCCCTGCCGGCCGCACCGGTAGAGGCCGAGCGCCAGCAGCCGCCAGCCCTCCTCGCGCAGCGGGTGCTCGGTGGTCAGCGCCTCCAGGTCGGGCACGGTCTCGGCGTGCAGGCCCAGCCGCAGGCCGGTGTCGGCGTGCCGCTCGCGCGTCACGAGACGCAGCTCCGCCAGGCGGTTGACCTCGGCCTCCGCCCACGACTGGTCGGCGAAGTCGGAGTAGGGGGTGCCGCGCCACAGCCCCAGAGCCTTCTGCAGGCGGCCGCGGGCGGACTGCGGATCGCCCTCCTCGAGACGCTCGCCCGCCGCGCGTACGAGCTGCTCGAAGCTGAGCGCGTCGACCTGGTCGGCGGCCACCCGCAACGCGTAGCCGGACGCGACCGTCACCAGCAGCCGGTTGGGCCCGCCGCGCGGGCGGCCGGGCTCCAGCACCCGCCGCAGGCGCGAGATGTAGACCTGCAGGCCCGACTGCGCGCCCTTTGCCGCGTCGTCGTCCCACAGATCGTAAAGAAGCGTGTCAACGGGCACGACCTGACCTCTGGCCACGAGAAGTCGGGCGAGGACGGCCCGCTGCCGCAACCCGCCGAGGTCGAGTTCGTCGTCTTGTTCGTACGCCTCGACTGGCCCCAGAACTCGGAACGCCACCATGTCAGCCGCCACGCTATGCGGGCCTAGGAATCACGCACAAGGTCTTTGATGGGTTTGGGATTGTCACTACTGGGCCTTCGAGATCGCGGACGGGGGCTCCGCGCCGGCGTTCCGGCCGTTGCGCCTGCGCAGCAGCGCCCATGCGCCCAGTGCCAGGCCGCCGAACGGGATCTCGATAGTGTAAGTCCAGAAGCCGAAAAGCAGTGCGGTGGCGATGGCCGGAGTGGCCGGCACGCCGAACGCGGAGATGAGCAGGGCGGCCACGCCGCTCTCCATGATCCCCGCCCCGCTGGGCGTGATCAGGGCGCTGGTCAGGACCCTGGACAGCGCGAAGACGGCGATCGACTCGGCCGGTCCTGGCCAGGCGCCGGTGGCGTACATGCAGGCCGCCATGATCGCCCACTGGAAGCCGAGGAAGAACACCATGCCGAGCGACAGCCCGAGCCACCGGGTCCTGACGACGCCGGCGGTGTCGGCGCGCAGCTTGTGGAACGCGTCCGAGGCGTGGAACTTCAGCCGGAGCAGCCGGGTGATGCCGTCGAGCACGCGGCCGAGCACGTCGGCGGCGCGCTCCCAGTAGAGGGCGGCGGCCACGATCACGCAGAGCACGAGGATCGAGATGGCCCCCGTCCACCCGGCGTTGGCGACGGTCGCGTTGGGCGCCTTGCCCGCGGCCAGCAGCGCGATGATCCCGACGGCCGGCAGGATGAATCTGAACAACGTGTTCCAGATGCCGCTGACGAGCGTCATCACCACGATCGACCGGCTGGTGAAGCCCCAGCCCTTGGTCATCGCGAACGTCACCGCCACGCCGACCGCCCCGCCGAACGGCAGCAGGTTGCTGACCGCGCTGCCCGCCGCGTTGATGGTGAGGCCCTGCAGGTTGTTGAGGCCGGGCAGGGAGTTGGTCAGCACGAACGTGTACGCCAGCAGGCTCAGCAGCCACAGCGCGCTCATCAGCGCGATCTCGCCGGCCCCGAGCGTGCCGAAGACCGTGCCGATCTGGTGCCAGGAGACGGGCTTGCCGGTGAGCGTGTGCACGATCTGCGGCAGGTAGACCACGAGCAGCACGGCGAGCCCGAGCGACAGCACGGACAAGGCGGTCTGGAGCCACTTGTTCTTCATCGGGTCCAGTCTGACGGGTCGCCGGAGCGACATCGTCCTTCTGGGGGATTATTTGGGCCACCGGTCGAAGGGATGAGTCAGCCGGGCGCCGGGCGGCAGGTCACGGCGTACGTACCACTCGGTGCCGAAGACGAAGCGGTAGATCGGGCCGGGGACCTTCAGCATGACGGCGAGCGTGCGGTCGCTGTCGCCGCCGCTGGCCTGGGAGGCGTGCGCGGCCATGGACGCCCGCTTCTGTTTCGTATATTTCCGGACATTGACCCGGTGGGTGATCGTCTCGTTCGACGAGTACGCGCTCTCGAACGTCCGCACGTCGAACTCCGGCGGGAACTTGTAGAACCGGCCCGCCAGCCGCAGCAGCCTGACCAGCGGATCGCGGTTGACCGTCGCCTCCAGGACGATCTCCGTGCCGGCGATCGTCGCCGCCCGCTTGCCCACCCGGTGCACCTGCACGTGGTCGGGGTGCCCGTAGCCGCCCGCCGGATCGTAGATCGCCAGCAGGTCCGCCTTCTCCTCCTCCAGGATCGCGGCCAGTGCCTTGGCCGCCTCCTCCGTGTCGGCGTCGATGAAGGCGTTGTCGGGCCGCTCCTCGGCGACGCCGCCCTTGGGGCTCAGCCCTGAGTCGCCGTATCCGAGGCACTCCACGCGTGCGCAGCCGAGCATCGCCGCCGACTGATAGAGCTCCTTGAGCCTGGTCTCGCCGAGCGCCTCGCCCGGCGCCATATCGGCCAGGCCGCGTTCGCCCGCGGTGGCCACCACGAGCACCACGCGGTGCCCCTCGGCCGCGAGCATCGCCATGGTGCCCGCCGTCAGCAGGGCCTCGTCGTCGGGATGGGCATGGAAGAACACAGCGGTACGTGGAGGCACACGCCCAGATTAGTCTGGGAGGGGTGCGGATCTTTCACGTGAGTGACTGTTACCTGCCGCGACTCGGGGGGATCGAGGTCCAGGTGGCCGATCTCGTGCGGATGCAGCGCGAGGCGGGACACGACGTCTCCGTGGCCACGGCGACCAGGGGCGAGGAGCTGCCGGGCGTCCACAGGATCGTCGCCAGGATGCCGTTCGACCTGCCGGTGCACCCGTTCGGCGTGGGGCATCTCACGCGCCGCATCACCTCCCTGCGCCCGGACGTGGTACACGTCCACACGGGTGCGGTCTCGCCGTTCGCCTGGATGGGCGTGCGGGCCGCCGCGAAGGCCGGGGCGCCGTGCGTGGTGACCGTGCACAGCATGTGGGACCCGGTCACGCGGATGGTCTACCGGCTGCTGCGGCTGGCGTTCGGCTGGCAGCGGTGGGGGCTGGTGGCGACCACGGTCAGCAACGCGGCGGCGGCCCCGATCCGCGCCGTGGCCGGGCCCGAGGTGCCCGTGCGGGTGGTCTCCAACGGCCTCGACCTGTCGGGCTGGGCGCCGCCTCCAGGGACCCGGGACCGCCGCGACGAGGTGCACATCGTCGCGGTGGGCCGGCTGGCGCCGCGCAAGCAGCCCGTACGCCTGCTGAAGCTGCTCCAGGCGGCCAGGGCGCGCGTGCCCGCACGGATCCCCATGCGCGCCACGATCGTCGGCGACGGCCCGGCCCGCGGCCAGATGGAACGCTTTCTCGCCAGGCACGGCATGGCCGAGTGGGTCTCCCTGCCCGGCCGCTACACCCGGGAGCAGATCGCGAAGGTGCTGGAGTCCGCGGACGTGTTCGTGGCGCCCGCGCCGCGCGAGTCGTTCGGCATCGCGGCGCTCGAGGCGCGGGCCGCGGGTCTGCCCGTGGTGGCCAGGGCGCAGAGCGGCGTCGCCGACTTCGTCGGGAACGGCACGGAGGGGCTGCTCGGCCGTACGCTCGGCGACCTGGCCCGCGCGGTGGCGCGCCTGTGCACGGACTCCGGGCTGCGCGAGTCGATCGCCGCGCACAACCGCGCGACGGTCCCGGCCGCGGGCTCGTGGCCCACGGTGCTGGCGGGGTTCGAGCGGGCCTACGAGGAGGCGGTTCAGTCGCGTCGCAGCACCACGTAGCCGTCGCGCTCGAAGACCTTCGTGTACCCGTTGGCCTGCAGGCCGCCGACCACGGCGAGCTGCTCGTCCGGGGAGCCGAAGGGGAACTCCCAGCGTGCGGTGTCGGCCACGACCCACGGAGCGCCGTGCGACTTGGCCGTCCACAGCAGGACCGTGGTCCTGGAGCTCAGGGCGGGGCCGAGGGAGTTGACCGCCTCGACGGTGACCCCGGAGGGCACCTTGCTCGCGGCCTCCGCGGCGGCGGCCGCCTTGGGCTCCTGGTAGAAGGCCGGATGGTAGAGCTGGTCCAGCGCGAACTTGGGCACCAGGGTGAGCGCGACCGCGCAGGCCGCCGCCGCCCAGGCCAGCTTGAGCGAGCGGTCGTCGGAGCGCTTGAGCCAGCGCAGCAGCCTGGCCAGCCCGTCCACGCCCGCGCAGAACAGGATGATCACGGTGAACGCGCTGTACTGGAAGTCGGCCTGCCACCACTGGTCGCGGTCGGACAGCATGCGTTCGAGCACGTGGGGCAGCGCCGCCAAGGACAGCGGCGAGAGCAGGCAGAGCATCAACGTCGGCCAGGCCAGCAGGAGCAGCGTGTCGACCTTGGCCTCCGCGCTGAACGGGAGCAGGAGCGCGGAGACGGGATCGCGGACGATCCCCATGATCGCGTCAGGCAGGTCCTTCCCGAGGTGCCCGTAGCCCCAGTAGTCCGTGGCGTCGCCCCCGAACACCGAGGTCACCAGGGCGCGGGCGACCAGCACGGCGCCGAGGCCGTACAGCACGCAGAGCGCGCCGCGCCACCGGTCGCCCATGACGACCAGGCACAGGCCCACGCCGGCGACCATGAGCCCCATGTCCTCCTTGACCAGGAGGAGCCCGAGCATCGCCAGGAACGCCGGCAGCGTCCGGCCGGCGTGGTAGCGCTCGATCATGATCGCGGTGAGCAGCGGGACGAACATCACCTCGTGCGCGTCGAACGCGACCGCCTGCGCCACGGGCCACGACAGCGCGTACGCCACGGAGACCAGGTAGGCGGGCGCGACGCCCAGCACGCGCCTGGTGTAGCGCCACAGGAAGGGGATCGCGGCGGCGAACAGCGCCGCCTGCGCCACGATCAGCGTCTCCGGCCCGTCGTGGATCCAGTAGAACGGCGACAGGAGCGCGTAGATGGGCGAGAAGTGGTCGGCGAGCTGGAGGTAGTCCATGCCGCGGTCGGAGAACACGCCGCGCACCGGGATGTACGGCGGGCGGAAGTGCGCGTAGTTGCGCACCGCCTGGTCCACGATCACCAGGTCGAACGTGGTGGCCCGGAACGTGGCCAGCTTGACCAGCCCGAGCACGGCGTAGGCCACCGCGGAGGCGAGCGCGATAGCGCCCACACGCACGCGGTGGCCGGAGAGCCGGGCCTTCCAGAAGGCGGCGGACGCCCCCGTTCGCGCCGCCAGAGTCTCAGCCGTCACGGGCAGCAAGACTAGAACGAATCCGCCCCGACGCGGCGCGGCCGCCGCACCGTCCTGCCCCCCACAGGCGGGACGGCGGCCGCGGGCCTGACGTCAGGAGCAGGCAGACGTGATCTTGCTCTGGAAACCGCCGATCTTGCCGGTGAACTCCGACACGCTGCTCAGGTCGCCCTTCTCCATGGTCTCGAACCCGGCGGCCAAGTCGTTCAGCGCGGCGGCGACGTCGCCGTCGTACTTGCCGGCGAGCTCCTTGGTCTTGTCCGCCGCGGTCTTCGAGGCCGCGCCGAGGGCCTTCGTGTCCGTGGCGTTGCTCGTGATCGCGCTGCTCCACTCGGTGGCGATCTTGCTGGCCTCACTGGCGGCCGTGTTGCAGTCAACGGCCTGACCGATGGCACCGCAGGCGGTGGTGAGGACGGCAAGGGTCAGCGTCGCGGCCGCGACGGCCAGGCGACGACGAGGGGGTGTCATTTCATGCCCTTCGTAGGTTTAACGAACGAAGGGAACATTATGGAGCAGTCCTTGACCATCACTTGCACCCCGCTAACACCATAGGTATCAAGCCGGTGTAAAGCCGCGCGGATGGTGAAGTCGATGTCTCATATGAGAGTCATCGTCATCGGGGCGGGCGTCGCGGGGCTCGCCCTGGCGCGCGGCCTGCTCAAGGCGGGTCACGAGGCCGAGGTGTACGAGGAGGCGCCGGAGCCGCGTACGGCCGGCGGCTCGGTGACCTGCGTGCCTATGAGCGGGGGCGGTCCAGGGTGGTCCGCAGACCCGCCCGGCTGGCCGCCGCCGAGCCCACCAACACCGCGCAGCGCCCGGCCGCGGGGCTGCTCCCCGACAGGCTGGTGACCAGGCTGGACACGGTGCTGTTGCGCAGGTACAGCACCTACCTCTTGACAGTGTCCTAGGGCCGACTGACGATGTCCGCAGAAAGTCGCATATAGAGCAACTCGGTGCGTCATGCGCAACAGAGGGGGCCGGTTGTCCAGCTTGATGCCCACGCTTCCCGGCCGCTCGTACACCGACCCCGAGGTGTTCGCCGAGGAGCAGGCCAAGATCTTCGAGGCCCTCTGGTTCTGCGCGGTAAGGGGCGAGGACCTGCCGAAGCCGGGCGCGTTCAGGACGGTCCAGGTCGGCAGGGAGAGCGTGATCGTGGTACGCGGCCGCGACGATCGGCTGCGGGCCTTCCTCAACGTCTGCAGGCACCGCGGCGCACGCCTCTGCCTCGAGCCGGAGGGCGAGGTCAGGAGGACGATCAGGTGCGCGTACCACGCCTGGTCCTACGACCTCGACGGCCGCCTGGCCGCCGCCCCGAACCTGGCGAAGATGCCCGACGTCGACCGCGTCGAGTACGGCCTGGTGCCCGTGCACCTGCGGGAATGGCTGGGGTACGCGTGGGTGTGCCTGGCCGCGGAGCCGCCCTCGTTCGAGGAGACGGTGACGTACGCGGCGATCGAACGGCTCGGCGACCCCGCCGCCATCGAGCGCTATCACGTCGACAAGCTCGCGCTCGGCCGCAGGATCGTCTACGACGTCAAGGCCAACTGGAAGCTCGTCGTCGAGAACTTCATGGAGTGCTACCACTGCGCCACCATCCACCCCGAGCTGGTCGCCGTGCTGCCGGAGTTCGCGGGCGGCTACGCGGCGCAGTACTACGTGGGCCACGGCGCGGAGTTCGCCGAGCGGGTCGAGGGGTTCACCGTGGACGGCGGCCCGGGGTTCGGCAAGCTGCCCGACGTGTCGCAGGACCAGGACCGGCGCTACTACGCGATCACCGTCAAGCCGCAGGTGTTCGTCAACCTCGTGCCCGACCACGTGATCCTGCACCGGATGGTCCCGCTGGCGGCGGACAGGACCGTGGTCGAATGCGACTGGCTCTACCACCCGGACGTGGTGGCCTCCGGCGCCGACCTGTCGCCGTCGGTCGAGCTGTTCCACCGGGTCAACGAGCAGGACTTCGACGCCTGCGAGCGGACCCAGCCCGGCATGTCGTCACGCGCGTACCGCGACGGAGGGGTGCTCGTGCCCAGCGAGCACCACATCTCGCTCTTCCATCAGTGGGTGAACCAGCGCCTGCGCGGATAGCGCACCGTCAGCCCGCCGTACTTCGTCCTGCCGCTGATAACGATGTAGAGGGCGCCGGGGCGCTGCCTGCCCGGCACGTCGGAGGTCGAGACGTGGCCGTAGTCGCTCCGGAACGCGTCGACGTTCGCCACCCCGCCCTCCGGGAGCGTGATCTTGGCGGAGCCGTACGCGAGGTCGAGCTCGATCTCCACGACCGGGTGCGTGATCACGGCCTCGGACAGGTCCAGCTCGACGCCGCCGTACTTGGAGGTCGCCCGCAGCCGCCTGGGGACGGCCCAGTCGCCGGAGCGCTTGATGTGGCCGTTCTTCGACTCCAGCTCGACCACGTCGTCGACCTGCGGCTGATCGACGGGGAGATCGTCGATCAGGCCCAGCAGGTCGCCGTAGGTCTTCGCGGTCAGGGCGATCTCAAGGCGGTCCTCGAGCTCCAGCTGGGTGAGGCGGCCCTCGGTGAAGGCGTGCTGCAGCTGCTGCGCGGCGCGCTCGCGGTCATCGTCGGAAACTCGCATCTGCAATTCCGGCATGTCCTCGAGCATAGGGTTTTCATCGCTCAGAACGGGAGGATCCGGCCGGACGGAGTGCGTAGATCGAGGGGGAGCGGCCTGGGTGCGGGGCGGGGGCGGCGGATAAGCGGCATTCTGCTCTTCACACATACTAGGTACCCAACAGATTGCCTTGAAGTCATCAACGTTGGGTAGCGTGAAGCCTGATGTTCGCGGAACCGTTCGTACATCCGGCGCTCCTCTACCGGGGCGACCGGGAATACGTGGCTGCCACCACCGCGTTCGTCCGCGCCGGGCTGGCCCTCGGCGAGCCCGTCGCGGTCGCGGTGCCCGCCGCGAATCTCGCGTTGATCGAGTCCGAGCTGGGTGATGACGCCAAGTCGGTGCTCCTGCTCAACATGCAGGAGGCCGGGCGCAATCCGGGGCGGATCATCCCCGCCGTGCTCCGCGACTTCGCCGACCAGCACCCGGGCGTACACGTCCGGATCATCGGCGAGCCGATCTGGGCCGGCCGCACCGACACCGAATACGGTGCCGCCGCGCAGCACGAGGCGCTGATCAACCTGGCGTTCGCGGGGCGGCGGGTCACGATCCTGTGCCCGTACGACGTCGTGGGGCTGGCGCCCGAGGTCATCCAGGAGGCGGAGCGCACCCATCCCGTGATGTGGGACGTCATGGGAGAGTGGCCCAGCGCCGACTACGCGCCCGAGCTGGTGATCTCGGGGCACAACCGGGCGCTGGAGGAGCCGGCCGAGTTCGTGTCGCTGCGCTTCGACCGCACCAACCTTTCGGAGGCCCGCAGCCTGGCCGCCGGGCAGGCCGCGTTGATGGGGTTCTCCGGCGACCGGCTCGACGACATCCGCCTGACGGTGGCTGAGCTCGGGGCCAACAGCCTCGACCACGGGGGCGGGTCAGGGACCGTCCGGATCTGGGTGGAGGACGGGCGGATGGTGTGCGAGGTCAGCGACTCGGGACACATCACCGACCTGCTGGCGGGGCGCCGGCCGGTCGATCCCCGTCACGCGGGATCGCGGGGGCTGTTGATCGTCAACCTGCTGAGCGACCTCGTACGCGTCCACACCCGCGCGGGGGCGACCACGATCCGCGCGTACTTCGACATCCCGTCGTGACCCTGGCTCTCTGACCGACGTCCCGCGTGCAGCCGGAGTTATGCCTCGATTTCTGACATGTCCGGGTAGCGGGTGCCGGCGACGGCGTCGGCGGGGATGGCGCGGGCCAGGGCGTCGAGCTGGTCGGACGTCAGCGTGATGTCGGCCGCCGCAGCGTTCTCCTCCAGGTACGTCAGCCGCTTCGTCCCCGGGATCGGCACGATGTCGTCCCCCTGGGCCAGCACCCAGGCCAGGGCGAGCTGCGCCGTGGTGATCCCGGCCGCGTCGGCGATCTGCCGTACCTCCGCCACCAGCGCCGAGTTGCGCGCCCCGGCCTCGCCCGCGATGCGCGGCATCCACCGCCGGACATCGTCCTCGGGCAGCTCGTCGACCGGGGGCAGCGTGCCGGACAGGAGGCCGCGGCTGATCGGCGAGTACGCCACCAGCGCCACGCCCAGCTCCCTGGCCGCGGGCAGGATCTCCGCCTCCAGCCCCCTGGTGAACAGCGAGTACTCGCTCTGCAGGGCCGCGATCGGGTGGACGGCGGACGCCTTGCGCAGCGTGTCCGCGCTCACCTCGGACAGCCCGAGGTGGCCTACCTTGCCCTGCTCGACCAGCTCGGCCATCGCGCCGACCGACTCCTCGACGGGCACGTTCCTGTTGCGCCGGTGCATGTAGTAGAGGTCGATGTGGTCCACGCCGAGGCGCTGGAGCGAGGCGTCGCAGGCGGCCCTGATGTACTCGGGGCTGTTCTCGATCGAGCGCGCGCCGCCGCCGCGCTTGACGCCGAACTTGGTGGCCAGCACGACCTCGTCCCGCCGATCCCTGATGGCCCGGCCGACGAGCTCCTCGTTGGCGCCGAGCCCGTACATGTCGGCCGTGTCCAGGAAATCGATGCCCAGGTCGAGGGCGCGATGGATGACGGCGATCGACTCCTTGTCGTCGCCGGGGCCGTAGAACTCGGACATGCCCATGCAGCCGAGGCCCAGCGCCGAGACCTGCGGGCCGCCCTTTCCGAGAATGCGCTTGTTCATGCCATGTCCCCGTAACGGTTGATCTTGTAGTCGAGCACCTTCAGGTCCTCGGTCAGCTCGGCGATCTTCGACCTGACCCGCTCACGGTGCAGCTTGAGCAGTTCGCGCCGCTCGTCGGCGGTGTGCTTGCCCATGCGCCGCAGCTCCGCGTACCGGCACATGTCGGCGATCGACATGCCGGTGGTCCGCAGCTTGGTGAGGAAGTCCAGCCACCGGAGGTCCTCCTCCGCGTAGTCGCGGTGCCCGTTGTGGTCGCGGCCCACGGAGTGGATGAGCCCGATGCGCTCGTAGTAACGCAGCGTGTGAGCGCTCAGTCCGGACCGCTGGGCGGCCTCCTGGATCGTCATGTATCCAGGTTCGCCCTTCGAGTGCACTCCAAGTCAAATCGCGGTCGTGCATCCCGTACGCACCCTGAGGGGGGAGTCCCTACCAAGGGTCGCTTCCGCCCAGGTCAAGTGGCGCTTCTCAGGGTCGCGCAGACCTTGGTATTAAGGGATGGCTCAGGGCCGTTTCGGGCCGATCTCCGATACTCCGCGAGCCCGCATTCCTCGAGCTTTAGGGCATGAAGGAATTGCTTGTCAGTGGATTCGCGGCCATCGGCACCGGAAGCGGCGCCATGCTCACCCTGCACGCCGAATCCGGCCTCGACCCGTTGCACAGCGTCATCAGCGAGTACGCCTTCCAGCCGTCCGGCTGGCTGCTGCCCGCCTCGCTGACCTTGTTCGCGGTGGGCTCCGCGCTGATCGCCGAGGCGCTGCGCCGGGCCGGGATGAGCCGCTGGATCGTCGCGCTGCTGCTGGCGTGGGGGGCGAGCATGTTCCTGATCGGCGCCTTCCCCACCGACCGGCCGGGCGTGCCGCTGTCGTTGTCCGGTGGCATCCACCGGTACGCCGCTTTCGCCGCTTTCCTGGTGATGCCCGCGGCGGGAATGTTGCTGGCCAAGGCGAAGATCAGGTACGCCAGGGCGGTGCGCATCCTCAGCGCCGTGGCCCTGGGCGCCCTGCTGCTGGTCGTGGTTCCGTATGTGGTGCGGATGTTCGGCATCCCGCTGACCAACGACGACATCCCGGCCGGGCTGACCCAGCGGGTGGTGGTCGTCACCGAGGTGGGCGTGCTGGCGCTGGCGGCGCTGTCGATGCTGACGCCGTTGGCTCAGCGCTCCCAGGGCGGTTCTTCACCCATCTTGGCGTAGTAGCCCGCCAGGTGCTCCTTGACGGATTCGATGTCCTTCTTCGGCAGATCGATCCCGCCCCGGGCGCCCTCCATGACCGCCGCCGCCGAGAACACGGCCCGCGGCACCGCCTTCAGGTCCCCGCCCACGACGTCGGCGATCGGCAGCTTGTACGCTCCGAACTCGTCGGCGTTGTCGGCGTCGTACCAGATGAAGGCCTTGCGGTACTTCTCGTTCGGCCCGTCCTCCGCGCCGGCCCACTTGCGCACCCGCTTCTCCGCCTCGTCGGCGTCCCACTCCCGGTCGCGCTCGGCGAGGGGCAGTTTCTGGAATCGCGTCACCGTCATGAAGGGCGGCCTACCCGTGAAACAGGCGTGAAACGGTTCGTGCGGGAAAGAGGTAGGCCCTGACCTCGTAAAGGAGTGGCTGCGATGAGCATCTTGATCGCGTATGACGGCTCGGAGGACGCCAAGGCGGCGATCGCCCTGGCTGGGGAGATCATGCCGGGGGAGCCCGCGGTCGTGCTGACCGTGTGGGAGCGGGTGGCGATGACCACGGCCAGGGCCTCCGCCGGGCTCATGATGGCGGTGGACCAACTGGGCGAGGAGGACAAGGCGGTCGAGGAGGCGATGAGGGAGCTCGCCCACCAGGGCGCGGACCTGGCGCGCCAGGCCGGGCTGGACGCCACCGCGCGGTGCGACATGGACTCCGTCGCCGTCTGGTCGACCATCGTGGACGTGGCGGACGAGATCGACGCCAGGCTCATCGTGACCGGCACCCGGGGGCTGGGCGGGTTGCGCTCGCTGCTGCTCGGCAGCACGTCCGACCGGGTGCTGCACCACGCGCACCGGCCGATGCTGGTGGTGCCCGCGCCGCAGAAGAGCACGTAGCCAGGGCCGCCGACAAACGTTCACCTGGGCGTCGGTGTGGACTGTCGGTGGGATGCGGCAGAGTAGGACTCCTGAAGCAGAGGGGGAGGCGGGGACGTGCCCGAGGAGCTGTCGCGGCGGCTCGGCACCACCGACGCGGTCGTCGTGGGCCTGAGCGCGATGATCGGCGCGGGCGTGTTCGCGGCGTTCGCGCCCGCCGCGGGCGCCGCGGGCCACTGGCTGCTCCTCGCGCTCGCGCTCGCCGCCGTCGTGGCCTACTGCAACGCCACCTCCTCGGCCAGGCTGGCCGCTCTTTACCCGGAGTCGGGCGGCACCTACGTCTACGGCAGGCGGCGGCTCGGCCCGCTGTGGGGCTACCTGGCGGGCTGGGGTTTCACGGTCGGCAAGACCGCCTCGTGCGCGGCGATGGCCCTCACGTTCGGCGCGTACGTCGCCCCTGAGCTGGCGCGGCCCCTGGCCGTCGGCGCCGTGGCCGCGCTGACGGCGCTCAGCGTGTACGGGGTGCGGCGCTCGGCGGGGCTCGCCAAGGTGATCGTGGTGTTCGTGCTGGCCGTGCTCGCCGCGGTGGTGGCCGCGGGCCTGTTCGGCGACGACACGGTCACGTTCGGCTGGTTCGTCTACGCGCCGCTCTCCGAGTACGGTCCTGCGCTCGCCAAGGCGCGGCACGACCTCGGGCTCACCCCGCTCGGCCCGGAGCAGGTCGATGTGTGGGGCGTGCTGCAGGGGGCCGGGCTGCTCTTCTTCGCGTTCGCCGGTTATGCCAGGATCGCCACTCTCGGCGAGGAGGTGCGTGACCCGGCCCGCACCATCCCACGGGCCGTCGGCATCGCGCTGGGCGTCGCGTTCGTCGTCTACACCCTGGTCGCGCTGGCCGCGCTGCGCGCGCTCGGGCCGTTCCTGCTGGCCAGGTCCCCGGCGCCGCTGGCCGAGGTCGTCAGGGAGGCCGGGGCCGCGTGGCTGGTGCCGGTGGTGGGGGTCGGCGCCGCGGCGGCGGCGCTGGGCGCGCTGCTGGCGCTGCTGCTCGGCGTCTCGCGCACCGTGCTGGCCATGGCGCGCGAGCGCGACCTGCCCGGCGTGCTGGCCGCGGTGGATCCGGTGCGCCAGGTGCCGCGGCGGGCCGAGCTGGCGGTCGGGGGCGCGGTGATCGTGCTGCTGCTGGTCGCCGACCTGAGGGAGGCGATCGGGTTCTCGTCGTTCGGTGTGCTGGTCTACTACGGCATCGCCAACGCGTGCGCGCTCACGCTCGGCCCCGGCGAGGGCGCGCCGCCGAAGCTCGTCCCGGTGGTCGGGCTGGCGCTGTGCGCGCTGTTGGCGGCGACACTTCCCCTGACGTCGGTGCTCGCCGGGCTCGCGGTCTTCGCGGTCGGCCTGGCGGTGTGGCTGGTACGCCACCGCGCCGGGCGCTGACGCCGATATGGGTGGCTCCGGCGGGCCGGAGGCCGTTAGCATGAGCGTCATGACCGCCTGCCTGGTGATGATGGCCCCCTAGGGGGTTTCACCGGCGACGTCTTGTTGAGGCCCTGCGACCCGGGGCCTCTCGTCGTGTTCGGGGCCCCTTTGGAGGCAACCGATGTACATCACGACGACCATCCCCTACGTCAACGCCCGTCCCCACGTCGGGCACGCCTTGGAGCTGGTGCAGGCCGACGTGCTGGCCAGACACCATCGGCGGCGGGGCGAGCCGGTGCGGTTCCAGACGGGCACCGACGACAACTCGCTGAAGAACGTGCTGGCCGCCGAGGCGGAGGGCGTGCCGGTGCGGGAGCTGGTGGACAGGAACGCGGCCGCGTTCGAGGGGCTGCGGGGGCCGCTGGACCTGTCGTTCGACTCGTTCATCCGGACGAGCGCCCACGCCGGGCACCGCGCCGGGGTCGAGCGGATCTGGGAGGCCACGCGGCACGACCTCTACCAGCGGCATTACGAGGGGCTCTACTGTGTGGGCTGCGAGCAGTTCTACCAGGAAGGCCCCTGTCCCGACGGGCATGAGGCGCCGTTGCAGCACGTGTCCGAGGAGAACTGGTTCTTCCGCCTCTCCCGGTACCAGGACGCCCTGAGCGAGCTCATCCGCTCGGGACGGCTGAGGATCGAGCCCGTCGCGCGCCGGAACGAGGTGCTCGCGTTCGTCGAGGCGGGGCTGGGCGACATCAGCATCTCGCGGTCCGCCGCACGGGCCCGCGGGTGGGGCATCCCGGTGCCCGGCGACCCGAGCCAGGTGGTGTACGTGTGGTGGGACGCGCTGGCCAACTACATCACCGCGCTCGAAGGCGACGACTACGACCGCTGGTGGGTCTCCGAGCCGCGCAAGGTGCACCTGATGGGCAAGGGGGTGATCCGGTTCCACGCGGTCTACTGGCCGGCGATGCTGCTGTCCGCGGGGGAGCCGCTGCCCACGGGGATCTTCGTGCACGACTACCTCACGGTGGACGGCCGGAAGATCAGCAAGTCGGCGGGCAACGCGGCCGACCCCCTCGCGCTCGTCCACGCGTACGGCGTCGATGCCGTGCGGTGGTGGCTGCTGCGCGAGGTGCCGCGCGTGGGCGACGCCGACTTCACCGAGGAACGGCTGGTCGCCAGGGCCGACGAGGACCTGGCCAACGGGCTGGGGAACCTGGTCAACCGGGTCGTCACCATGGTGCACCGCTTCCTGGACGGCCACGTGCCCGCCGACGGGGAGGCGCTCGTCGAGGTGTCGGTGGACGAGGCGCTGGAGGCGTTCGACTTCCGGCGGGCGGCGGTGGCCGTGTGGGCGCTCGTCGAGGAGGCCAACAAGTACGTCGAGCGCACCCAGCCGTGGCGCCAGACGCGGGCCCAGCAGGAGGTCTCGCTGGGGACGCTGGTGCGCGCCTGCCGGGAGCTGGCCGTACAGCTCGAGCCCTTCCTGCCGACCGCGGCGGCGCGCGTGGCCGCGGCGGTGAGCGGTGAGCGGCTGCCCAGCCCGGAGCCGCTGTTCCGGCGGCTCGCCCGCGCCGGGGCAGGTGGTTGACGGGGGCCGTGGACGAGCCTACGTTGAGCGCCTACAGCCCAGTCGGTACGGAGGCGCTCATGCCCACTGTCGACACCGTCCGCGGACCCGTGGACGTCGACCGGCTCGGGCAGACGCTCATGCACGAGCACGTGTTCGTCCTCTCCACCGAGCACCTGGACAACTACGGCAAAGGTGCCTGGTGGGACGAGGAGTACCGCGTGGCGGACGCGGTCGCCAAGCTTGACGCGGTGGTCGCGAAGGGCGTGCGGACGATCGTCGACCCGACGGTGTGGGGCCTCGGCCGGTACATCCCGCGCATCCAGCGCGTCGCCGAGCAGGTGCCCGGCCTGAACATCATCGTCGCCACCGGCATCTACGCCTTCGAGGAGCTGCCGCACCAGTACGCGCACCGAGGCCCCGGCCTGTTCCTCGACATGCCGGACCCGATGATCGACGACTTCGTCCGCGACCTGACCGAGGGCATCGCCGACACCGGCGTGAAGGCCGCGTTCCTGAAGTGCGTGGTGGAGCAGAAGGGCCTGACGCCCGGCGTCGAGCGCATCTGCCGGGCCGTCGCGCAGGCGCACGTGCGCACCGGCGCGCCGATCACCGTCCACACGAACGCCTTCACGCAGAGCGGCCTGATCGCGCTCGACCTGTTCGCCAAGGAAGGCGTGGACCTGGCGAAGGTGGTGGTCGGGCACGCGGGCGACAGCAACGACCTCGACTACCTCATGCGCCTGGCCGACACCGGCGCGACGCTGGGGATGGACCGGTTCGGCCTGGACGCGTACAACTCGACCGCTCAGCGGGTGGCCACGGTCGCGGCGCTCTGCCAGCGCGGATACGCCGACCGCATGGTCCTCAGCCACGACACCGCCTGCTTCATGGACTACTTCGGCGGCGCCTGGGACGAGGCCCGCTCAACGCTCGCACCGAACTGGCGCTACGATCACATTCACGACGATGTCTTGGCCGCACTGCTGGACTCGGGTGTGACCGACGACCAGATTGAGCAGATGCTGGTGTTCAACCCGAAGCGCTACTTCTCGTAAAGTAGTTGGATCGGTCGAGCAACGCAGGTAGGTGGAGCTGGGTGACTTCGGAGCAGGCCTTGTCGATAAGCCTGGGACTCCAGGGACCCTGCGTCATCGCGCGGCTGACGGGGGACTTCGACTTCGGCTCCGCGGCGGAGGTCCGCGACCGTGTCACCAAGGCCCTCGACCTCACCCAGCCCCCGATGCTCGTCATCGACATGCAGGCCGTCAGCGTCTGCGACTCCTCCGGCCTGTCCGTGCTGGTCTACCTGCACAAGGCCGTCACCGCCTCGGGCGGGCGGCTGCTGCTGTCGGGGCTGAACGGCAGGTGCAAGCACCTGTTCGCGATCACGGCGCTCGACAAGTTCTTCGACATCCGCAGCACGGCCGAGCTGGCCATCGCCGAGCTCAACGAGACCGAGTAGCCCTGCGGCATGGGTCCTGCTATGACTCCATCCGGAGCATCGGCCCCCGCAAAACCAAGTTGGCCGCCTGCACCGTGCAGTCGGCCAAGCTGAGCGACGCATGGAACGACTGGGTGGACCAGGTTGACGGCTTCAAGCCCTACGCCAGGTCGTACGTGTCGTCCCGCTACCGCTGAGTGACCGCCAGGGGTCGGGCCGACCCCCGGCTGGGCCCCTGGCTCACGCGGTGACGAGGAGTGCCACCCCGATCAGCACCACGACCGGGACGAGCCACATCACGGCCTCGACAGCGAACTCCTTGTACATCGCGTAAGTCTCCTTATGAGGGTCCGGCGAACGTCACTGCGCAGTGTAGCGGCCTCGGTGACCTGGTTGATCCCCGTCAGGCGGTGACCGCGCCGTCCGAGGCGGAGCCGACCGTCGCCATGTACTTGGTCAGCACCCCCCGCTCGACCTCCCTCTCGGGGCGCTTCCACGAGGCCCGGCGCAGCTCCAGTTCCTCCTCCGGCACCACCAGCTCGATCGTCGCCGCCGCGCTGTCGATGACGATCGTGTCGCCGTCGCGCACCAGCGCGATCGGCCCGCCGTGGTAGGCCTCGGGCGCCACGTGCCCGATCACCCGCCCGTGTGAGACCCCGCTGAAGCGCCCGTCGGTCACCAGGGCCACCGAGCTCCCGAGGCCGCGGCCGACGAGCGGGCCCGTGATCGAGAGCATCTCCTGCATGCCGGGACCGCCCGCGGGGCCCTCGTAACGCAGGACGATGACGTCGCCGGGCACGATGCGCCCGTCCTGGATGGCGACGTAGCAGTCGTGCTCCGAGTCGAACACCTTGGCCGGGCCCTCGTGGCGGAAGTCGTCCTTGCCGCCCAGCTTGAGCACGCAGCCGTCGGGCGCGAGCGAGCCCCGCAGGATGGCCAGCGCGCCGCGCGGCTTGAACGGCTCGGCCACGCTCGCCACCACCTGCTGCCCCGGCGTCTCCTCGGCGTCCGCCGCGACCTCGGCGAGGGTACGGCCGTCCACCAGCGTGACGTTCTCGCGCAGCAGCCCGGCCTCCAGCAGGCGGCGCACCACCAGCGAGGTGCCCCCGGCCCGCCACAGGTCCAGGGCCGTGTGCTCGCCGCCGCTCGGCTTGAGCCCGGTGATGATCGGGACCTGGCGGCAGACCTCGCCGATCTCGTCGATGCGCAGGGACAGCCCTGCCTCGCGGGCGATGGCCAGCAGGTGCAGGACGGCGTTGGTGGAGCCGCCCATGGCCGCCACCGAGACGATCGCGTTGTGCAGGGCGTCCTCGGTGAGCACGCGCGAGGGGCGGGCGTCGCGGGCCAGCGCCTCCATGGCGATCTCGCCGACCCGCCGGGCCGCGGCGTTCTTCTCCTCGGCCACGGCGGGGATGTCGCCCACACCGAACGGCGCCAGGCCGAGGAAGTCGGCGACGCCGCCCATGGTGTTGGCGGTGTACTGGGCGGCGCAGGTGCCGGCGCCCGGACAGGCGTGCCTGGCCAGGTCGTCCAGCTCCGCCTGGTCCATGCGGCCGACGGCGCGCTCGCCGAGCGCCTCCCACATGTCCTGGATGGTGACGTCGCGCCCGCGCCACCTGCCCGGCATCATCGTGCCGCTGTAGAGGACGACGGAGGGCACGTCGAGGCGGGCGAGCGCCATGATCCCGGCGGGCACCGTCTTGTCGCAGCCCACGATGACCACCAGCGCGTCGAAGCCGTGCGCGCGGCCCATGAGCTCGATCGAGTCGGCGATGACCTCGCGGCTGACCAGCGACGTGCGCATGCCGGGGGTGTGCATGGTGAGGTTGTCGGAGACGGCGATCGTGTTGAACTCCATCGGCGTGCCGCCCGCCGCGCGCACCCCCTCGGCGACGTGGGCGGCCAGCTCGCGGTGGGTGAGGTTGCAGGGCATGGTGCCGGTCCAGGTGGAGGCGATGCCGACCACGGGGCGGCGCATGTCCTCCTCCGACCAGCCCATGGCGTACAGGTGGGAGCGGGCCGGGGCGCGGTCGGGATCGTCGGCGATGCTCAAGGCGCAGTCCTTCGTCGTGCGGGTCGTTGCCCCACAATGATCCCAGCGCCTACTGTTCGCGCAGCTGCCAGGGGGAGTCGTACTCGACCAGGAGGTTCAGGAACGGGCGCGGCTCGAACGCCTCGGGCCCCAGCACGCCCGTGCCCTTCCACAATCCGTTCGCCAGCAGTTCCAGGGCGACGACCGGGTTCACGGCGGTCTGCCAGACCACGGCCTGGGAGCCGTACTCGCGCATCGACCACTGGTTGTCCACCACGTGGTAGAGGTACACCTCACGGGGCCGTCCGTCCTTGACGCCCTTCACCCAGGTGCCGGCGCAGGTCTTGCCGTGCATGCGGTCGCCGAGGCCGGCCGGGTCGGGCAGCACGGCCGCGACCACGTCGCGCGGGGCGACCCGGGCGGTGCCGTCGTCGGTCCTGACGGCGACCGGCTCGGTGCTGTCCACGCCGAGCGCGCGCAGGGTCTTGAGCTTGCCGATGAAGTCCTCGCCGAGGCCGTACTTGAACGTCACCCGCTGGGCGGGGATCCACCTCGGGACGAGCACCACCTCCTCGTGCTCGACGTTCACGCACTCCACGGGGCCGATCCCGTCCGGGAAGTCGAAGACCTCGGGCTCGCTGAACGGCTCCGTGGTGTACCAGCCGCGCTCCTTCTCGTAGATGAGCGGCGGGTTGAGGCACTCCTCGATGGTGGTCCAGATGTTGAACGACGGGGCGAACTCGTAGCCGTCGACGGTCAGGTTGGCGCCGTCCCTGATGCCGATCTCCTCGATCTCGTCGAAGAGCTCGTCGGCGGCGTACCGGGCGAAGACGTCGGCCAGGCCGGGCTCGACGCCCATGCCGACCAGCGCCAGCCTGCCCCTGGCCGCCCACTCGCCGTCGCGGGCGAACTGGTCGTCGCCCAGCTTGACCCCCACCTCCTCGTACGGGCGGTCCGGGTGCGGCCTGGACATCGACATCGCCATGTCGAGGTAATCGGCGTCGGCAGCGAGCGCCGCGTCGAACAGCGGCAGCACGTAACGGGGGTCGGTGGCGTTCATGAGCACGTCGCACCGGTGCTCTTTCAGCAGCGCGACGACCGCGGCCCGGTCGGCGGCGTCGATCCTGGCCGGGGTGAACCTGTCCGCCCGCTCGCCCAGCGCGGCGACGGCCGCCTTGGCGCGGGGCAGGTCGTAGTCGGCGACGACCATGTGGTCGAAGAACGGGCGGCGCGCGGCGATGCGGGTGATGGCGGTTCCCACCCCGCCGGCTCCGATGAGAAGGATACGCATGATAAATAAGGCCCCTTTTGATGGTTTTCGGGGGGTTTCGTGCATCCAATCCCGATAGGGTGTTCAACGTCAATGGTGTTGGCATAAGGAGCGGTCACCGTGGCGAAGCGGGTGGTGCCGGATACGGCGCGCAGGCGGCGACGTCCCACCAAGCAGGGGCAGGTCCTCAGCCACCAGCTCATCGTGGAGACCGCCCTGCGCATGCTCCGCGAACACGGGGCCACCGGGCTGACCGCCCGCCGACTCGGGCTCGCCCTCGGCGCCGACGCCAGCACGGTCTACCGATACTTCCGCGGCATGGACGACCTGGTCCTGGCGATCGCCGACGAGCTGTACGGCACCGCGATGGCCGACTGGCGGCCCGTGGGCGACTGGCGCGCCGACCTGCGCGAGCTGGGCCTCCGTATCCACCACGCGTACCTGACGCACCCGCAGGCCGCGGTGCTCACCGCCAGCCGGGTCACCGGCCGGCCGAACGAGGTGGCCGGTGACGAGACCATCCTCGGCATCCTGCGCGAGGCCGGATTCGCGGACGCGGACGCGGTGCGGATCTATCACGCGTTCATCGACCAGGCGCTGGCCTTCTCCATCCTGGACGCCGCGACGCTGGCCCTGCCGAAGGCGGCGCGCGAGGGCGACGAGGAGGTGTGGCGTGCCACGTACGCCCGGCTGCCCGCGCGTACCCATCCGAACATCGCCGCGACGGCGCCGCTGCTGGTGGACCAGATGAACGACAGCGCCTACTCCACGGCCCTCGACATGCTCCTGTCCAGCGCGTCCGAGCAGCTCAACCGGAACGTCCGCCCGGCCGGCGCCATCCGGGGGAGGAGCGGTAAATCGGGACATGTATGATCCCGGTTTGTGAACATGGGAGAAGGCGTCGAGTGGGGCCTGCACTGCTGCGTGACGCTGGCCTGGCTCGCCGACGAGGGGCCGGTGTCCATCCGCAAGCTCGCGGCCTGGTTCGACCTGCCGCAGGAGTACCTCAAGAAGCGGCTGCAGGCGCTGACGAGAGCCGGCATCCTGACCTCCACGCCAGGCGTCCGGGGCGGCTTCTCCCTGGCCAGGGCTCCTGAGCGGATCACGTTGATGGACGTGGTCGTCGCCATGGAGGGCGCCGCGGACGCGTTCCAGTGCACCGAGATCCGGCAGCGCGGCGCGGGCGCGGTCGGCACGGATGCCGAGTTCGGGCGGCCCTGTGGCATCGCCGCCGCCATGCGCCGCGCCGAGCTGGCCTGGCGCCGCGAGCTCGCCGCCCAGACCATCGCCGACCTGATGGCCCACGCCCCTGCGGCGGCCGAACGTACCCGCCGTAATTACGCCCGCATGCGCGGCTGATCCCGGCGGGGCGTTTCCCAAAGCTCCTCTGTTCGCACCGGCAGCTCACCCAACGCGGTCTTCACTTCTCCCCATGATGAGAGGAACCGGGATGTCTGAGGTCCTGATTTCCGGCAAACAAGCCACCCCTCGCCGCTTCCGCGCGACCTTCGTCCTGGCCCTCGGCACGTTCGCCGTCGGCACCGACGCCTACGTGGTGGCCGGCTTCCTGCCTGCCATGGCCGGATCCCTGCACGTCTCCGAGGGCGCGGCAGGCCAGTCCGCGACCGTCTTCGCGATCGCCTACGCCGTCCTCGCCCCTGTTCTCGCCACCGTCGCCGCCCGCGTTCCCCGCCGCGCTCTCCTGGTGGCCGCACTGCTCGTGCTCGCCGTGGCCAACCTGGGCTCGGCGCTGTCGCCGGGCTATGCGTGGCTGATGGCGTCCAGGGTCCTGGCCGCGTTCGGGGCCGCCGCGTTCACCCCCAACGCGGGCGCCGTCGCCGCCTCCCTGGTCGCCCCCGCGCAGCGGGCCCGCGCGCTGGCCGTGGTGGTCGGGGGCCTGACCGCGGCGACCGCGCTGGGGGTTCCCCTGGGCAATCTGGCCGACAGGCTCCTCGACTGGCGGGCCGCGCTCACCCTGGTCGCGGTCCTGTGCCTGGTGTGCGCGGCAGGCGTGTACGCCGTCATGCCCGCACTGCCCGGCAGCCCGCACGTTCCCCTACGTGACCGGCTCGCCGCCCTGCGCCGCCCTGGAGTGGTGGCGGTGCTCCCGCTGACCGTGCTCGGCCTGGCGGCCAGCTATGGGCTGTACGCGTACGCCGTCCCGCTCCTGCACGCGCTGGGCGTGGGAGGGACATCGGAAATGTGGATGCTGTTCCTGTACGGGGTCGGCGCTGTGGCCGGAAACCTGGTGGCAGGCGCGGCGGCCGACCGGCGCGGGCCGATCCGCGTCCTGGCGGTCGGATACGCGGTGCTGGCGGTGACGCTGGCCGGGTTCGCGTGGGCGGTGGAGGCCCGCTGGCTGCCGCTGGCCGGTCCGCTCATGGTGATCTGGGGCGCGAGCACGTGGTCCCAGACCCCGGCTCAGCAGCTGCGGCTGATCTCGGCCGCGCCCCAGGAGACGGCGGTGGTCGTCGGACTCAACGCCTCGGCGCTCTACCTGGGCATCGCCCTCGGTACGGCGCTCGGCGGGCTGCTCCTCCCCGTCGGCGTCCCCATCGCACTGGCGGCCGCCGCGGGGCTCGCCGTCCTGTCCCTCGTCTACCTGGCGCTCACTCGCCGCACCGGCTGATGACGAGACCCCGCCGTTCCGGGGCCTCGCGGTCGCCAGAGCGTCAGGTGAGGGGCCCGCCTGGCGCAGCGGCCTCGGGCACGGGGGACGATCGACCGGTCAGCGGCCTGGGGCACGGGGTGACGATCGACCGGTCAGCGGTCGCGCTGTGCCTGGGCGATGCGTTTACCCAGGCCGGCCAGGGAGTCGTCGGCCATGAGGGCGGGCAGCCGGGGCGCGTCCGCCTCGACCCGAGAGAGCACCTCGGCATGGCCTCCGGCGAACCGGCTCCAGGCCCGCACCACCTCCGGCATCGCCGCGATCCCCGCCTCCGACAGGATGGCCTCCCTGGGCAGCCACGATGTCAGGAACTGGGTGACCCGCGCCGGGCTCCACCACAAAGGACGATCGCCAACGAACTCGGCCAGCTTCTCGAACGCCTCCTGCGCGCCGGGCAGCTCCGGCAGCTCCTGGAACCGGCTCACCGTGTCGTCGGGCGCCGGCCGTACGAGATCGGGCACCGCGTGAGCCCGCGAGAGCGCGATCGGCCGGACGGCGGGCAGCGTCTCGGCGACCAGCGCGCCCATGATCCGATCGCCCAGCTCGAACGCGTCCAGCACCCGTCCCGCGACCACACCCGGCTCCTCGGCCCGCAGGTCCAGATCGTCGAGGAACTTCACCTCCTCGACCACCGCGTCAACGGCCAGCCCTCCGCTCACCTGGTCGATCGCGACGACGAGGAGGTGCGGCTCCTTGCCGTTCTCGTAGCGGAAGGACAGGGCCGCGAGGGTCTGCTCGCCGAACCGGTCGGCCTTGCCGTACCAGGCGCCGTCACACGTCACCCGCCCCATCCGCCGCACCCATCCGGGCAGCGTCTCCATCACGCCGGTCGCGGCCCGCGCGAACACCCCACCGTCCGCGCCTCCGCCCATGGCCGGGCCTCCGCCTTCGCCTGCGGTCGGCCCCGCATCGCCACCTGCGCCTTCGCCCACAGTCGGGCCTGTGCCTTCGCGCGGGGCCTGGCCTTCGCCTTCACCTGCGGACAGGCCCGCGTCCTCGCCGGTGGGCGGGTTCACCTCGGCGGAGGCGTTGACCGCGGACAGGGCCGCGAGGGTGAGACGTGCCTCCGTGCTGCCGTCCTCGACCAGCCGCCGCAGGAAGGGCTCCACTTCGTCCGGCTCGAGGCCGGCGGTGAGCCGCGCAGCCCACAACTCGGTCCGCAGCGGCGACCGCCACCTGAGGAGGTCGCGGGCCTGGGCGATTGCCGTACTGAACGCTGTGCTGCTCACACTTCGACCGTATCGCTCCCGGCCCGCTGGGCGCGCAAAGCGGCGCACCGCCGGGCGAGACGGGCGTCGGCGGCTCTGCCGGCACCCGCGTGCGGCAGACCGGCGGCCGGCCGGTCGGCGTGGACGGGTGCCGGCAGGCTAGCGATCGTTGCCGGTGAGGCCCGCCTTGCGGAGGGCTTCGGCCATCGCGCCGGTGGGTGCCGGACGGTCCTGGCGGCGACCGCCGCGCTGGCCGTCTCCGCGCCCGCGCTGGCCACCGTCGCCACCTCGGCCACCGTCGCCACCTCGGCCACCATCGCCACCGCGGCCCCCAGTGCCGCCTCGGCCGCCGTCCCCGCCTCGGCCTGCTTCGCTGCCCCGGCCGCCGTCGCCACCGCGGCGGCCGTCGCCCCGGCCCTGGGCGCGGTCGCGCTGGCCGTTGCCTCGCCCGTCACCCCGTGCGTCACCCCGTGCGCCGTCGCCGCGGCCCGAACCCCTGCGCGAGCCGTCGCCCGAGGTCTGGGCCGGCGTCTCGTCCTCCAGCCGGAGGGTCAGGGAGATGCGCTTGCGTGGAATGTCGACGTCGAGGACCTTGACGCGGACGATGTCGCCGGGCTTGACCACATCGCGGGGGTCCTTCACGAAATTTCGGGACATGGCGGAAACGTGGACCAGGCCGTCCTGGTGCACGCCGATGTCCACGAACGCGCCGAAGGCGGCGACATTGGTGACCACACCCTCGAGGATCATCCCTGAGGTCAGGTCGGAGATCTTCTCGACCCCCTCCTTGAAGGTGGCGGTCTTGAAGGCTGGCCGCGGGTCGCGGCCGGGCTTCTCCAGTTCGCGCAGGATGTCGGTGACCGTCGGCAGGCCGAACGTGTCGTCCGTGAACTCGGCGGGCTTCATGGCCCGCAGCGCCGCCGTGTTGCCGATCAGGGTCTTGAGGTCGGTCTTGGCCGAGGTGAGGATGCGGCGGACGACCGGGTAGGCCTCGGGGTGAACGCTCGACACGTCGAGCGGGTCGTCGCCGCCGCGGATGCGCAGGAAGCCCGCGCACTGCTCGAACGCCTTGGGCCCGAGCCGGGGCACGCCCTTGAGCGCGGCACGCGTCCTGAAGGGGCCGTTGGCGTCACGGTGGCGGACGATGCTCTCGGCCAGCGTGGAGCCGATGCCGGACACCCGCGTGAGCAGGGGCGCCGACGCGGTGTTGACGTCGACGCCGACGGCGTTGACGCAGTCTTCGACCACCGCGTCGAGCGAGCGGGAGAGCTTGGACTCGGCCAGGTCGTGCTGGTACTGGCCGACCCCGATCGACTTGGGGTCGATCTTGACCAGCTCGGCCAGCGGGTCCTGGAGCCTGCGGGCGATCGACACCGCCCCGCGCAGGGACACGTCGAGCTCGGGCAGCTCCTGCGACGCGTACGCCGAGGCCGAGTAGACCGAGGCCCCGGCCTCCGAAACGACGATCTTGGTGATCGACGGCATGTGCTGGACCAGCTCGCCGGCCAGCTTGTCGGTCTCGCGCGAGGCGGTGCCGTTGCCGATGGCGATCAGCTCGACCCCGTGGCGCTGCGCGAGCGCGCCGAGGACGGCCAGCGACTGGTCCCACTGCCGCTTGGGCTCATGGGGGTAGATGGTCGCCGTCTCGACGACCTTGCCCGTGGCGTCGACCACGGCGACCTTCACGCCCGTACGCAGGCCGGGGTCGAGGCCCATGGTGGCCCGGCTCCCGGCGGGGGCGGCGAGCAGCAGGTCGCGCAGGTTGGCCGCGAAGACCCGCACCGCCTCGTCCTCGGCCGCCTGCCACAGCCGCATCCGCAGGTCGATGCCGAGATGCACGAGAATGCGGGTGCGCCAGGCCCAGCGCACGGTCTCGCCCAGCCACTTGTCGGCAGGGCGGCCCTGGTCGGAGACGCCGAAGCGGGAGGCGATGCGCAGCTCGTAGTCGGGGCTGTCGTCGGGCTCCAGCGTGACGGAGAGCACCTCCTCCTTCTCGCCCCTGAACATGGCGAGGATCCGGTGGGAGGGCAGCTTCGTGAACGGCTCGCCGAACTCGAAGTAGTCGGAGAACTTGGCCCCCGCCTCCTCCTTGCCCTCGCGGACCTTCGACACCAGCCGACCGCGGCTCCACAGCTGCTCGCGCAGGCCGCCGATCAGGTCGGCGTCCTCGGCGAACCGCTCGATCAGGATCGCCCTGGCCCCCTCGAGGGCAGCGCCCGCGTCGGCCACGCCCTCGGTGACGAAGCCCTCGGCCGTCGCGGCGGGGTCGAGCGTGGGGTCGCCGAGCAGCTGGTCGGCCAGCGGCTCCAGGCCCAGCTCGCGGGCGATCTGCGCCTTGGTGCGCCGCTTGGGCTTGTAAGGCAGGTAGATGTCCTCGAGCCTGGCCTTGGTCTCCGCCGCCATGATCTGCTCGCGCAGCTCGTCGTCGAGCTTGCCCTGAGACTCGATCGACTCGAGGATCGCCGTCCTGCGCTCCTCCAGCTCGCGAAGGTAGCGCAGCCGCTCTTCGAGCGTGCGCAGCTGCGCGTCGTCGAGGGCGCCGGTGGCCTCTTTGCGGTATCGCGCGATGAACGGCACGGTCGCGCCGCCGTCGAGCAGATCGACGGCCGCCTGCACCTGGCCGTCGCGTACGCCCAGCTCTGCCGCGATCCGCTGGTGAATAGAGAGCACTTGCCTGCCTTTCGATGGTCCCGCCGGTCAATTGTGCAGGACTACGCCGTCTTTCATGACCAGAGTGCGCCCAGGGTGAACGACCACCGCCTCCGCTGCGCCCCCGCACGGCACGACGACGAGGTCGGCTTGGTCACCCGGCGCCAGCCCGTACGACTCCAGCCCGAGCGCGCGGGCCCCGCCGTAGGTGGCGGCCTCCAACGCCAGCTCGATGTCCTCGTCCCTCCGGAACGTGCTGCGGTAGGCGACGTGCATCGCCCGCTCCAGCATGTCGCCGCTGCCGTATGGGCCCCACAGGTCGCGGATGCCGTCGTGACCGCAGGCGACCGTGACCCCGGCGGCCCGCAGCTTCTTGATCGGCGGCACGGGGAAGCTGTAGACGGCCGCGGTCGCGATGGCGACGCCCGCCTCGGCGAAGCCATGGGCCAGCCGATCCTGGTAGGCGTCGTCGAGCTGGCCGAGCGCGTACGCGTGGCTGACCGTCACCCGGCCGCCCAGCCCCAGCGCCCTGGTGCGCTCGGTGATGAGCTCGAGCTCCCACCCGCCCAGCGAGCCGCCGTCGTGCAGGTGGAGGTCGAGATGGGCGCCGTAGCGCTCCGCCAGTCCGAAGATCAGGTCGAGGTGGCGTACGGGGTCGCGGTCGATGCCCGCAGGGTCGAGGCCGCCGACCGCCTCGACGCCGCTCTTCAGCGCCTCTTCGAGCAGCTCGGCTGTGCCAGGGTTGATCAGCACGCCGTGCTGCGGGAACGCCACCTGGCGCACGTCGACGGGGGAGCCCGCGGCGGCCTCGAGCACGGCCTCCACGCCGCGCAGCCCCACGACGGGGTCGATGTCGGTGTGGGTGCGGACATGGCACGTGCCCGCCGCGCTCATGCGCTCCAGCAGCGCGCCGATCCGCTCGACGCTCGGCACGCCCAGCTCCGCACGGCGGCCGAGGTCGTTTCCGATGCGCCCGGCCAGCGTGTCGTCGGCCGAGTGGGGCACCCACGGGCCGCCGAAGAGGGTCTTGTCGAGGTGGCAGTGCGCCTCGACGAGGCCGGGCAGCACGAGCTGCCCCGCGATGTCGACGACCCGGGCGCCGGGCGCGTCGATGCCCTGGCCGACGAGGTGGATCCGGCCGTCGCGGACGAGGATGTCGGCAGGGCCCTCGAGCCCCCAGGGGAGCCCGCCGCGGAGCAGGACGTCGGTCATGCCAAGCACCCTAAACGGCGGCGCCGACGATTTCCGCTCCTCGGCCGCGACCGGTCACGGTCACGAGGGTCGTTCGGTCACGCTCACAAGAGCAGGTCGGTCCGGCTCACGAGGGGCGGGCCGCGAAAAGCTCCAGGTGGTGGCAGTAACGGCAGCGGTAGGCGTCGATCTCCCACTTCGGCCGGCCCATCAGCTTGGCGCCGCCGAAGATCCCGCGCTCCAGCGCGCCCTCGACCCACCTGGCGAAGCCGCGGGAGTTCTCGCCCGAGTCCATGATGAACCCGGGCTCCAGCCCCTCTTCACCGCAGTGCGTACAGCGCAAGTCCATACCCACACAGGCTAGTCATATCGCCTCGAGATGGGAGACGTTCGCCACGTCGGCGGCGTCGGTGCTGGCACGCCCGTCCAGCCAGGCGTCGAGGATCTCGTCGAGCACCACGTCGGACGTGAGCCGGAGGCTGAGCGCCAGCACGTTGGCGTCGTTCCACTTCCTGGCCCCGTCGGCGGTGTAGGCGTCCACGCACAGCGCCGCTCGGACGCCCGGCACCTTGTTCGCCGCGATCGACGCCCCCGTGCCGGTCCAGCAGCAGACCACCGCCTGCTCGGCCCGCCCCTCGCTCACGTCGCGGGCGGCCAGCTCGGAGGCCCACGCCCAGTCGGCGCGCTCCTCGTCGCTGAGCGCGCCGTGGGTCACCACCTCGTGCCCCCGCCTGCGCAGCTCCGACACGACCCGCTCCGCCACGCCGTCCTTGCTGTCGGCGGCCACCGAAATACGCATGCGCCCTCCCTTACCCGATCTCAGGTCTACCAAGGGCCGCGAACGGAGGTAAAGGCACGAGCACATCCCTGGACTGGCTAAATGAGATGAAATGTGCTTGGTTGTGTCGCCATATGAGCAGCGTTGATGTGAGCGACATTCCGGCTCTCGCCCGAGGGTGCGCCGTTCTGGGCACCGGAGGCGGCGGCGACGTGCGTACGGGATCGCTGGCGGCGATCAGAGCCATCCGCGAGCACGGCGAGGTGCCGCTGGTCGAGCTGGACGACCTGCCCGAGGACGCGTTGATCGTGCCGCTGTCCGGCATCGGGGCCCCGACCGTCAGCCACGAGATGATCCACAGTGCGGACGAGCCCGGACGCATCGCCGAGGAGGTCGAACGCCTCTTCGGCCGGCCCCCGAGCGCGATCATGTCCTCCGAGATCGGCGGCTCGAACGGCGTGGCGCCCGTCGCCTGGGCCGCCCAGCTCGGTCTGCCGCTGCTCGACGCCGACGGCATGGGCCGGGCGTTCCCCGAGGTCCAGATGGTCTCCATGTACGTGGCGGGACTCCCGGCCGACCTGGTGATCATGTCGGACATCGTGGGCAACGTGGTGACCATCCGCCCCGTCGACGGCCTCTGGTCGGAGCGGCTCGCCCGCGCCGTGTGCGTGGCCGCGGGCTCGACCGCGCTGATGGCCGACTACGTGCTCACCACCGCACGGGCCAGGGGCGCGGTCATCGAGGGTACGGTCACCCGCGCCATCGAGATCGGCAGGGCCACGGAGGGCACGCCGGACCCCCTCGGAGCGCTCCAGGAGAGCCTGGGCGCCGTACGGCTGATCACCGGCAAGCTCACGGACGTGGAACGCCGCACCACCGGCGGGTTCGTCAGGGGGACGGCCACGATCGAGGGCACCGGGGACGACCGGGGCCGCCGCCTCACCCTGGAGCTGCAGAACGAGAACCTGGTCGCCCTCGAGGACGGCCGGGTGCGGGCCATGGTGCCCGACCTCATCACCGTCGTGGACACCGAGACCGCCGGCGCGATCCAGACCGAGGCCCTCAGGTACGGCCAGCGCGTCACGGTGCTCGCCTGGCCGTGCGACCCGCTTTGGCGCACCCCCAAGGGCCTGGACACGGCCGGGCCGCGGGCCTTCGGCTACGACCTGGACTACGTTCCCGTCGAGGAGCTGACGGCGCATGGCTGACCTTCGGATCGGGATCGACGTCGGCGGCACGAACACCGACGCGGTGGTGCTCGGCGCCGACGGCCAGGTGATCGCCAAGGCCAAGCGCCCGACCACCCCGGACGTGACCGAAGGGCTGCGGGCCGCCCTCGACGCGGTACTCGGCGAGCTCGAGGGCGGATGGGAGCGGATCGGCCGGGTCATGCTCGGCACCACGCACGCCACCAACGCGATCCTGGAGCGCAGGAACCTCGGCCGCGTCGCCGTGCTGCGGCTCGGCGCGCCCGCCACCACCTCCGTCCCCCCGCTCTCCGGCTGGCCCGACGACCTGCGCGAGGCCGTCTCTGCGGGGGAGGCGATCGTGCCCGGCGGCCACTACGTCGACGGCCGCGAGATCGCCCCGCCGGGGCTCGACGCGGTCCGCCGCTTCCTGGACGGCGTGGAGGCCGACGCCGTGGCCGTCACCAGCGTGTTCAGCCCGGCAGGTGGCGAGCACGAGCGGCTCGTCGAGGAGCTGGTCAAGGCCGAGTACGGCCTGCCGGTCTCGGTGAGCCACGAGATCGGCTCGCTCGGCCTGCTCGAGCGCGAGAACGCCACCGTGCTCAACGCCGCCCTGTACGGCGTCGCCGCCCACGTGACCGAGGCCCTGGTCACCGCGCTGGCCGAGCGCGGCCTGGGCGCGCGGCCGTACCTGGCGCAGAACGACGGCACGCTCATGACGCTCGAGCACGCCGCGCGGCTGCCGGTCTCGACGATCGGCTCCGGCCCGGCGAACTCCCTGCGCGGAGCCGCGTACCTGTCCGGCGTGTCGGACGCGATCGTGGTGGATGTGGGCGGTACGTCCACCGACCTCGGCGTGCTCGCCGGCGGCTTCCCCAGGGAGTCGGCGGCGGCGGTGGAGATCGGCGGGGTGCTGACCAACTTCCGCATGCCCGACATCCTGGCCATCGCGCTCGGCGGTGGGACCGTGGTGCGGGACGGCGGCATCGGCCCCGACTCGGTCGGTTACCGGATCGTCAGAGAGGCACTCGTGTTCGGCGGCGCCACGGTGACGATGACCGACGCGGCCGTGGCGGCGGGCCGGAGCCCGCGTGGCGTGACCGGGTGGCGTGAACGCCTCGAAGCCGCCGCCAAAGCCGACATGTCGGAAAGAATGGAAGACATCCTGGAAAGAGCGGTGGCCATCGCGGACGAGAGGGTCATCGACGCCGTGGACAGAATGGCGCTCGGCAGAATCGACAGACCGCTGGTCGCGGTGGGTGGCGGGGCGTTCCTGCTGCCCGACGTCATCCCGGGCGCGAGCCGGGTCATCCGCCCGGAGCACGCCGAAGTGGCCAACGCTGTGGGCGCGGCCATCGCGCTGGCGAGCGGCAGAGTGGATACGATCTTGCCAGCGGGAGATAGCCGGTCAGAAGCGATCGAAAGGGCCAAGGAGGAAGCGGCGGCGCGAGCCGTGGCGGCGGGGGCGGATCCCTCCGGCGTAGAGATCGTGGACCTCCTCGAGGTGCCGCTGAGCTACCTCTCCCAGCCCGCCGTGCGGGTACACGTCAAAGCAGCCGGACCCCTCGCCCGGTAAGATCGAAAGGATCCCCCCACCATGCGCTGGCACAAGCGTCTGCTCGTCGCCGGGGTCACCGGTGCCGTGGCCTTGACCGCATCCGCGTGCGCGGGCGGCCAGGTGCGCGGCGCCGGAGGGACTCCCAAGCCGGCGGCGAGCGACAGCGGTCAGCCGGCGGCCTCCCCGGCCGCGCAGGCCAACGACAGCACGTTCGTCTACGTGCCGAACCTGGACGTGGTCACCGACTGGGACCCGGCGACCTCGTACTCCAACGAGATCATGGCCATGCAGAACATCTACGAGGGCCTGACCAGGTACAACTCCCAGTCCCGCAAGGCCGAGCCGCGCCTGGCCACCGAGTGGAGCTCGGCGGACGGCGGCAAGGAGTGGACGTTCAAGCTGCGCCAGGGCGTCAAGTTCCACTCCGGCGCCACGCTCGACGCCGAGGCCGCCAAGAAGGCCATCGAGCGGACGATCGAGAAGAAGGGCGGCGCGTCCTACATCTGGGGCGCGGTCAAGAAGATCGACGCGGTGGACCCGTCCACGCTGAAGTTCACGCTCAAGTACGCCACACCGCTCGACCTGGTCGCCTCCTCCGCCTACGCCGCCTACATCTACGACGTGAACGCCGTGGACAAGGACGGCAAGTCGGACGCCGGCACCGGCCCGTACACGATCGGCTCCTGGCAGAAGGGCAAGGAGACCGAGCTCACGCTGAAGGCGTACGACGGCTACTGGGGCGGCTGGAAGCCGGAGCAGTACAGGAAGGTCGCCTTCCGCGTCACGCCCGAGATCACCACGGCCTGGCAGCTCCTGCAGAAGGGCGAGGTGAACTTCGTCCAGCGCCTGAACCCGCAGCTGTTCGAGCAGGCCGGCATGACCCAGAACGTGAAGACGTCCTCGTCGCCGTCGTTCCAGAACCTGCTGGTGCTGTTCAACACGGCCACGGGGCCGACGAAGGACGTCAAGATCCGGCAGGCGCTCCAGTACGCGATCGACTACGACGGCCTGACGGCGGCGCTGAAGGGCTCGGGCCAGAAGGCCGGCGGCCTGGTGCCGCAGGGGCTGCTCGGCCACCCCAACAACATGGAGCCCAAGCAGGACCTGGCCAAGGCGCAGGCGCTGCTCGCCGAGGCCGGGTACGGCCCCGACAACCCCGAGCTCAAGCTCACGATGACCTACGCCCAGGGCGACGACGACCAGAAGCTGCTGGTCACGCTGCTCAGCTCGGCGCTCAAGGGCATGAACGTGACGCTGCAGGCCAAGCCCATGTCCTGGGCCGCGCAGTGGGACCTGGGCAAGAAGCAGGGGCAGGACATCTTCGTCATGTACTGGTATCCGGACTATCCGGACGCCTACTCCTGGTTCCTCAACGTGTTCAAGAGCGCGGACAAGCCGCAGTTCAACCTCTCGTACCTGAAGGACCCGGCCGTCGACAAGGAGATCGACTCGCTGCCGCAGCTCACGGCGACCGACCAGCTCCAGGCCGACATGGTGTACCAGAACCTGCAGAAGAAGATCATCCAGGAGCAGGCGGCGGTGGCGGTGCCGTACGTGCAGACGTACCAGCGTGCACTGACGGCCGACGTCGCTGGATATGTGGACAATCCCGCTTATCCCAACGTCGTCTTCTTCTACGACCTCAAGCGCGCAAGCTGACCCATGCTGCGTTATCTGACCCGCCGGCTCGGCCAGGCCCTCCTGGTCGTGGCCGGCGTGGTCGTGCTCACGTTCGCCGTCATGCGGCTGGTGCCGGGGGATCCGGCGGTCGCGTTCGCCGGGCCGAAGGCCACGCCCGAGGAGCTCGCCGCGGCACGCAGGCAGTTCGGGCTCGACGACTCGATCCCCGTGCAGCTCCTGAACTACGTACGCGACCTGCTCTCGGGCGACTGGGGCATCAGCCTGCACACCAGGCAACCGGTGCGTGATGATCTCTACCTGGCGTTTCCCGCTTCTCTTGAGCTGGTCGGTACGGCTCTGCTCATCGCGGTCATCATGGGCATCCCGGTCGGAGTGCTCGCCGCCCGCTACAAGACGAAATTTCCGGATATAGGGGTGCGGTTCGGCAGCATGCTGGCCGTCTCCGTCCCGGTCTTCTGGCTGGCCCTGGCCCTGCAGACGGTCTTCGCCAGCAACCTCGGCTGGTTCCCGATCGCGGGCGAGTACGACGCCAAGCTCGACACCACCAGCCCCCTCACCCTCTGGACGAACATCACCGTCGTCGACGCCCTCATCACCGGCAACTGGCCCATCTTCACCAGCACGCTCCAGCACCTGGTGCTGCCCGCGCTGGTCGTGGCCGCGTACCCGACGGGCGTGATCGCCCAGATGACGAGGGCGGCGCTCATCGAGGAGTCCGGACAGGACCACACCAGGCTGGAACGCGCCCTCGGCTTCGGCGAGACGTCCATCCTGACCAGATTCGCCCTGAGACCCGCGCTGAACCCGGTCCTGTCGCTGATCGCCCTGGTCTTCGCCTACTCGATCGTCAACGGCTTCCTCGTCGAGGCCGTGTTCAACTGGCCCGGTCTGGGCCGCTACGCCGCCGACTCGATCCGCTCGCTGGACACCCCGGCCATCGCGGGCGTCACGCTGCTCGTGGCCCTGGTGTACGTGCTGGCCAACCTGGTCGTGGACATCGTCCAGGGCTTCGTCGACCCGCGAACGAGGGCCCGATGACCGAAGCTCCTTTGCGCCGCACGCTGCCCAGGATCCCCGACCGGTTCGCCGCGCTCGGCGCGGTGCTCATCGTGCTGGTCCTGCTGGCCGCGATCTTCGCGCCGTGGCTCGCCCCGTACGCGGACGAGCCCAAGCCGCTGGAAATGCTGCAGCCGCCGAGCGGCGCGCACTGGTTCGGGACCGACCAGGTCGGCAGGGACGTGCTCACGAGGATCCTGTACGGCGGCCGCACCTCGCTGTTCATCGCCGTCGCAGTGCTGGCCGTGTCGTCGGCGGTCGGGGTCACGCTCGGCGTGGTCGCCGGGTACGCGGGCGGCTGGATCAGGGACGTCATCATGCGGGTCACGGACGTCTTCCTGGCCTTCCCCGCGCTGCTGCTCTCCCTGGCCCTGGCCGTGGTGCTCCAGCCCAGCGTGAACACGGTGATCCTGGCCATCGCGGTGACGTGGTGGCCCTGGTACACCCGGCTGGCCGCCTCCGTGGCCGCCTCGATCGCCACCCGCAGCTACGTGGACGCCGCCCGCTGCCTTGGCGTGCCGGCGCCGCTGATCGTGCTCAGGCACGTGCTGCCGAACTCACTCACCCCCGTCCTGGTCCAGCTCTCCCTGGACGCGGGCGGCGTGATCCTGACCTCGGCGGCGCTGTCGTACCTGGGACTGGGCGCGCAGGAGCCGACGGCGGAGTGGGGGCTGATGGTGCAGCAGGGGCAGACGCTCTTCACCACGAACTGGTGGGTGGTCACGTTCCCCGGGCTCGCGATCCTGGTGACGGCGTTCGCGTTCAACGTGCTGGGGGAGGGACTGCGCAACGCGCTGGACCCCCGAAGGGCGGTCAGATGATCGAGGTGCGCGACCTCCAGGTGCGGTACGGCGGGCGGCTCGTGGCCGACGTGCCGGAGCTGGACGTGGGTCAGGGAGAGTGCGTCGCGATCGTGGGGGAGAGCGGCTCCGGCAAGTCGACCACGCTGATGTCGCTGCTCGGCCTCACCCCTGATGCCGAAATTTCAGGACATGTACGGGTGTGCGGCGTAGACGTCCTGACAGCCCCGCCGCGCCGGCTCCGCGAGATCCGGGGTGCCAGGGTGGCGCTCGTCATGCAGTCACCCCAGGCCGCCCTCAGCCCGGCCACCCGCCTCGGCGTCCTGATGCGCCGCGCACTCAAGCTCCACGGCGTCGGCAAGCCCTCTTCCCCCCAGAAGGACAGCATCCCTCCACCACGGTTGGAAGAGATCATGGGGCAGGCCGTGGAGGCGGTCATGCTCGACCGCGAGATCCTGCGCCGCTACCCCCACGAGATCTCCGGCGGCCAGGCGCAGCGCTTCGCCATCGCGCTGGCCATCGCCCTCGGCGCCGAGGTGATCCTGGCCGACGAGCCCACGAGCGCTCTCGACGTGACCGTGCAGGCCGAGGTGGTCGGCGTGCTGCGCAGGCTGCGGGCGGAGCGCGGCCTGGCGCTGCTGCTCGTCTCGCACGACCTGGCCCTGGTCTCGACGGTCGCCGACCGGGTGCTGGTCATGAAGGACGGCGCCGTGGTGGAGTCGGGGCCCGCCGCGAAGGTGCTGGCCGAGCCGTCCCATCCGTACACGCGCGAGCTGCTGGAGGCGCTGCCGTGACCATGCTCAGGGCCGAGCGGGTGACGCTCGGGTACGGCCGCCACCCGGTCGTGCACGACGTGACCCTGGACATCACCGAGGGCGGTGTCGGTCTGATCGGGGAGAGCGGCTCGGGCAAGACGACGCTGGCGCGCGCGTTCCTGGGCCTCCTCACCCCCATGTCCGGAAATATTTGGTACGGCGACCAAACCCTGAAAAAAGCGGACATGCGGAAGTTCCGCAAGGACGTCCAGCCCGTCTTCCAGGCCGAGGCCCTCGACCCCAGGATGCGCATCGGCACCTCCGTCGCGGAGGCACTTCCGAGAAGCGCCCGCTCCAGGGTGAAGGAGCTGCTCGAACAGGTCGGCCTGGACCCCGACGTGGCCGCCCGCAGACCGCACCAGCTCTCCGGCGGCCAGCGCCAGCGCGTGGTCATCGCCAGAGCCCTGGCCGTCGGCCCCCGCCTGCTCATCCTGGACGAGCCCACCAGCGCGCTCGACGTCACCGTCCAGGCCAGGATCCTCGACCTGCTGGCCTCCCTGGAGACCGAGCGCCTCCTCATCACCCACAACCTCGCCGTCGTGGACCGGCTCTGCCGCACCTCGCACGTGCTCTTCGCGGGCCGCGTGGTGGAGTCGGGCCCCACCGGCGATCTCCTGGCGAAGCCGGCCCATCCCTACACGCGTGCCCTGCGCGACGCCGTGCCGAAGCTGGGCGGCGCCCCGCCCGAGGCCAAGGGCAGGACGGAGGCCGTACCCGCCCTGACCGGATGCGCCTTCAGGCTGCGCTGCCCGCTGGCCGTGCCGGAATGCGAGCAGCCGCCCGCGCTCAGGGACATCGGAGGAGGCCGTCAGGTCGCCTGCCACCGCGCGGAGGACGTACTTCCTAGATAACGCCTTTCAGATGTGAGCGGAGGTCGTCCGCCAGTTTCCCCATCAACCTGGACAGCTCCGCTCGATCCGCCGTCGGCCAGTCGGCGAGCGCGCCCTCGAACCAGCCGGTCGTCACGTTGCGGCACTTGTTCGCGGCCTCGGTCCCCTCCTCGGTGAGAGCGATGCGCCACGCCCTGCCGTCGTCGGGGTCGCGTACCCGCTCGACCAGCTTGCGCTGCTCGAGCGAGGCGACGTGCCTGGTCACGTGAGGGCTCTCCACCTGCAGACCTTGGGCGATCGCCCCGATCCTGCACGGCTCGGGCGCGTCCAGCAGGTGGGCGAGGATCTGCACGTCCGGCCGGTCGAGCCGGACGCCGGCGGCCTCGGTCAGCCGCTCGTGCGTCTTGGCGCGGTTGAGTGAGTTCACGAGTGTGCGGAACGCCACAACCGTCCTGTTGAGATCTTCGTCCATCCTGATTTACTTACCTAACTTACGTATGTAGTATCGTCGCTTGTTACTTACCTAAGTTACCTAAAGGAGCCGACATGGCGACAGTGGTCGTGCCCGCGGAACGCGAGACGCCCACCAGGAACCCGTGGCCCGCGGTGGTCGCGCTGTCCTTCGCAGCCTCCATCGCCGCGCTGCAGAACACCGCGGTGGTCCCGTTGCTTCCCGTGCTGCAGCGGGAGCTGCATGTCTCGCTCTCCGCCGTGAGCTGGACGCTCACACTGAGCCTCCTGGTCGGAGCGGTCGCCACGCCGTTGCTGTCGCGCTTCGGCGACATGTACGGCAGGCGCCCCATGATCCTCGGCGCCCTGACCCTGCTGGTGGTCGGCTCGGTCATGGCGGCACTGGCGACCTCGCTGACCTGGTTGATCGTGGCGAGGGTGTTGCAGGGCTCGGTGGCCGCGCTGGTGCCGCTCTCCATCGGGGTGGCGCGCGACGTGCTGCCCAGGGAGCAGCTCGCGACCGGCATCGGGGTGATCAGCGCGACGATGGGGTTCGGGAGCGGCGGCGGGATGATCCTGGCCGGGCTCGCGTCCGGCGACTTCCACCTGGTGTTCTGGATCACGGGCGGCATCTCGCTGGTGGCCGCCGTGATCGTGGCCTTCCTCGTACGCGACGGCGCCCCGGCGGGCAAGGGCCGGCCCGACCTGGTCGGTGCCGCGCTGCTGACCGCCTGGCTGGTCGCTCTCCTGCTGGCCATCAGCGAGGGCGGCTCGTGGGGCTGGACCTCGCCGGGCGTGCTCGGGCTGTTCGCCGCCGCGGTGGCGCTGGCGGCCGTCTGGGTGCTGGTCGAGCGGAGGGTGGCCGAGCCGCTGGTGGAGATGGCGATGCTGGCGCAGAGGGGGACGATCGGCGCGACGGTGGCCTCGATGCTGCTCGGGTTCTCGTTCTTCACCCTCATGACCGGCATCTCGAGCTTCGCCCAGATTCCCGAGAAGACCGGCTACGGCTTCGGCGCGTCCACCCTGGAGGTCGGTTTCTTCCTGCTGCCGAGCACGCTCTTCATGCTGGTGATCTCGCTGTTCGCCGGGCGCTTCATGCGTCGTTTCCAGGCCTCGTCCATGGTGGCGGCGGGCTCGGCGGTCACCGCGCTGGCCGCGATCTGGCTGGTGGTCGAGCACAGCAGCCCGGCCCACCTGTACGTCGCGACCTCGCTGATGGGCATCGGGCTGGGCGTCGGCTACGCGGCGCTGGGCACCATGGCCGTCGAGCACGTGGACCCCGCCAAGACCGCCCTGGCGGCGGGCGTCAACGCGCTTGTGCGCATCGTGGGCGGCAGCACGGCGGGCGCGGCCATCGCCGCCATCCTGGCGGCCCAACCGGGGGTGGGCGGCTACCAGCGGGTCTTCGGGGCAGCCGCCCTGGCAGGCGTCGTGGCCGCGATCTTCGCGGCCGTGTACGGGCGCCTCAACCGCAGGGCGGTCACAGCGCCTTCAACCCGCTGATCACCTCGAGCAGCACCTTCGCGTCGGGGGCAGGTGGCGGGTGCTCGACCTGCACGAGCTGCTGCGCGTGCAGGTCGCCGACCAGCACCCTGACCACGCCGATGGGCAGGTTCAGCTCGGCCGCGACGTCCACGAGCCTGGTCGGCTTGGTGCATTTCTGGAGGATGATCAGATGTTCGGGGCCGAGGCCCATCGGCAGTGACAGGCCGCCGGCGGTGATGATCACTGCGATGAGGTCGATGGCCTCGCTCGCGGGCACCGTACGGCCCCGGGTCAGCAGGTAGGCCGGGACGATAGGACCGGCGTCCTCGTCCAGCCAGCGCTCGTCATTCACTTCGCACCACCCGCATGGGTCGAGCGGGCTCGTTCACGTGGACCTCCGGTTCCGGCTCGGCCACGTGTTCTTCCGGGATCAACACGATCGCGGTGGTCCCTCCATATGGTGAACCGCGCAACGTCACGCGGATGTCGTGCCTGGCGGCCAGGCGGGAGACGACGAAAAGGCCGAGCCGGTCGCTGTCGGCCAGGTCGAACTCCGGTGGGCTGGCCAGCCGCTCGTTGAACTCGGCCAGCTCCGCTGCGCTCATCCCGAATCCGCGGTCCTCGACCTCGAAGGCGAAGCCGCGGGCCGCCACCTCGCCGCGCACGATGACCGTGGTGTGCGCGGGCGAATAGACGGTGGCGTTCTCGATGAGCTCGGCGATCAGGTGGATCACGTCGCCCACCACGGGCCCGGCCAGGCGCTGGCCGGACATCGGCTCGACGGTGACCCGCTGGTAGTCCTCCACCTCGGCCGACGCGCCGCGGGCCACGTCGAGCATCGGCACCGGCCGGCTCCAGCCGCGACCGGGGGTGGCGCCCGAGAGGATGATCAGGCCCTCGGCGTGGCGGCGCATGCGGGTGGTCAGGTGGTCGAGCTTGAACAGGTCGTCCAGCGCGTCGGGGTCGGTGGCCCGGTGCTGCATGTCCTGCAGCTGGATGCGCTGGCGGTGCAGCAGCGTCTGGCTGCGCCTGGCCAGGTTGCGGAACACGTGCCCGACGCCCTCGCTGAGCTGCGCCTGGCCGACCGCGGCCTCGACGGCGGTCTGCTGGACGGTGGAGAACGCCTGGCCCACGTCGTCGATCTCGACCGTGGTGCTCGCCACGGAGAGCTCCGGCACCTCGACCGTCTCTCCCTTGCGGAGCTTGGCCACCACGCGGGGGAGCCGTTCCTGGGCCACCTCCAGCGCGGCCATGCGCAGCGCGCCCAGCTCCTTGGAGAGCCGGTTGCCCATGCGCAGCGAGAACGCGATCGACACGATCACCAGCCCCAGCGCCGTGCCTGCCAGCAGGAGCGCCCTGGACAGCACCTGGTCGGCGATCGGGTCCGCCCGCCCGTTCAGCACCGTGCTGGCCTGCATCTGCGCGTCCTGGAACGACTTCGCCAAGCCCTCCGTGGTGGCGAGCCAGCCCTGCGGCGCCCGCCCGGCGATGATCTGGTCCTCCATCAACCGCATCCGCTGGTAGGCGGGGGAGGTGATCAGCGCCACCTGGGTGTCGCGCAGGACGGGGTCGAGCTCGCCGAGCGACTGGTCGACAAGGAAGCGCCGGTTGCCGGCGAGCTGCGTGAACAGCCTGCGCTCCCCGGCCGTCGTCGGCCCGAACGCGACGGCCTGCTCCCTGGTGAGCAGCTCCTTGGCGTACCCCATGTCGATGACCACGCGAGACTGCTCGTAGATCGGGATGTCGTCGATCAGCGCGACCCGCTTGTGCAGGCCGAACAGGGTGTCGATGATCGCGCTGTACGCCTCCACGGTGTGCAGACGGTCAGACAGGCTCGTGTCGATCTCTCCTCGGATCGCCTCGAGCCTGTCGAGCTGCGTGTTCACCGCGTCCACTTGTGTGCGGATCTCTTCCGATCGGTCCTTGGATGTGCTGGAGAGCTGCTTGAAGGCGTCCCTGGCGGCGTCGGTCCGGGAGCGCTGCGCTGTCACGGTCGACTTGTTCTCGGCGTGACGCAGGAGCTTGGCCGAGACAAGACGTTCACGCTGGATCTCGCTGATCAGTTTGTACGCGGGAAGGCGGAGGTTCGTCCAGAGTGTCTTATATTCGCGCAGCTCCAAGCTCTCAGTGGCGGTGACGGCGGTGATGACCCCCCACAAGACCACCATGGAGGTCAGCGGCACCAGTAGTAGTCCGATGATCTTCATGCGGATCGTTCGGCTACGACCCATGGCACCTCACTCCGGTCGGTCCCCTGCTGGCAACCCCGGACGGGACAAGCCCCGAGGATAGCAATTCGATCACCAGAATGCCCAATTTTTCGGGACTTTTGGACACCTGGGCACCGATCCTATCGATCTTGGAGTAGGTTTCCCGAGTACATCGCTGACAGAGGGAGTTGCGTTGCGCCGTCGTCTCGCAGCGGCCGCCGCGCTGATGCTCCTCGCGGCCTGTTCGACGCCTCCGGAGCCGCCCCAGGCCCCGGCGGGGGTGTCCTCGTTCGTCTACGTCGAGAACCTGGACATCATTACCGAATGGGACCCGAGCAAGTCCTACTCCAACGAGATCGTCGCCTTCCAGAACGTCTACGAGACGCTCACCTTCTGGAACCCCGTCACCAAGAAGTCCAGCCCCCGCCTGGCCACGTCGTGGCGCTCCTCACCCGACGGCCGGACGTGGACCTTCAACCTCCGTCCCGGGGTGACCTTCCACACCGGCAGGCAGCTGGACGCGGTAGCCGTCAAGGCGTCGATCGAGCGCACCATGCAGGCCAGGACGGGCGCCTCCTACATCTGGGACGCCGTCTCCTCCATCAGGGTCGACGGCCCGGCCACGGTGACGTTCGCCCTGAAGTACCCCGTTCCCCTGGATCTGGTGGCCTCGTCCACGTACGCGGGCTACATCTACGACACGCAGGCGGCGCCCGACCTCGGGAAGTTCTTCGCGGCCGGCAGGGACGCCGGCTCGGGGCCGTACACGGTGACGAAGTGGCAGAAGGGCAAGGAGGACGAGCTCACGCTCAGCGCGTACGACAAGTACTGGAGAGGGTGGGAGGGGCCGCACTACAACACGGTGAAGTTCCGCGTCGTGCCCGACCCCGACCGGGCGTGGCGGCTGCTGCAGCGGGGTGAGGTGAACTTCGTGCCGCGGCTCAACTCGCGCCTGTTCGCCGAGGCCGCCGCCGAGCCGGGGGTGCGCACGTCGGAGCGGCCGTCGTTCCAGACGGCGATGATGCTGTTCAACACCGCGAGCGGGCCGATGCGTGACGTGCGCGTGCGCCGCGCGGTCCAGAAGGCCGTCGACTACCAGGGCCTGATCAAGGACCTGAAGGGCGCTGTCGCCCCGGCCGGCGGCATCGTGCCCGAGGGGCTGATGGGTCACGTGCCCGGCCGCATGCCCCGGCAGGACCTGGCGGGCGCGGCCCAGCTGCTGGCCAGGGCGGGATACGGCCCGGCCGGCCGGCCGTTGCGGCTGAAGCTGACGTACGGGGAGGGCGACACGGACTGGCACCTGCTCGCCACCAGGCTCGCGTACGCGCTCAAACCGCTCAACGTCACCATCGACGCCCAGGCCATGCCCTGGAACGCCCAGTGGGACCTCGGCAAGAAGCGTGGCCAGGACATCTTCGTCATGTACTGGTGGCCCGACTACGCCGACGGCTACTCGTGGTTCGGGAACGTCTTCCACAGCGCAAACCCGCCCGTCTTCAATCTGACCTATCTGCGGGACCACACCCTGGACGCGCTGCTCGACACCGTGCCCGAGCTGACCGTGACCGACAAGGCGGCGGCGCAGCGGGCGTACGAGCAGGCCACGAAGCGGGTGCTCGACCTGCGGGCGGCCGCCGCGATGCCGTGGGTGGTCAACTACCAGCGGGCCTTCCAGGGCGCCGTGCAGGGCTACGACGACAACCCGGCCTATCCGGACGTGGTCTTCGTCTACGACCTGCGCCCGTCGGGCTGAACTGTGCTCATGGCCTCACTTCGTGAGGCGGTCTCGGTCGCCCTTGATGCCGTCGCCTTCCCCCGCTCTGGTCGCTACGCTCCCGCCGCTCCTCCAGGCGACGGCGCTCCCTCGACGCGTTCCTTCAGGCGCGCCCGGATCTCCTCAGGGGTGTAGGCGCGGCGGCGGCGCTCGGCGCGCGCGATCACCACTCCCGTGGCCGCGACCCCCATGATCCCCGCCAGACCGAGCATCTTCCACCAGCGCATGCGCATGTTGCCTAGGCTAGCGGTGTGCTGACTCTCGATGAGGCCGTCAGGGTGACGAGGACCGGTGATCTGTGGATCTTCCGCGGGCGTTCGGTGCCCGACCGCGCGATCCAGACGATGACCAACAGCCCGGTCAACCACGTGGGCATGGCCGTCGTGATCGAGGACATGCCGCCGATGATGTGGCACGCCGAGCTCGGCAAGTCGCTGCTCGACCTGTGGTCGGGCACCCACCACCGCGGGGTGCAGCTGCACGATCTGCGCGACGCGGTGACCACCTGGGGCGACCGCTACGGCCAGCGGGCCTGGCTGCGCCAGCTCGAGCCGGAGGCGACGCGGGAGATGGAGGACGCGGCCCTGCGCACGGTGGCCCGGCTCGACGGCACCCCGTTCCCCTCCACCGCCCGCCTGGCCGGCCGCTGGGCCAAGGGCCGCCTCCCGCGGCTGCGCCGCCGCCTCAAGGAGGAGACGCTCGAGAGCGCGTACTGCGCCGAGGTGGTGGCCGTCACGTACGAGACGATGGGCCTGCTGCCCGCCGGCCGGCGCCCCAACTGGTACGACCCGGGCAAGTTCTGGAGCGGCGACGATCTCGAGCTGCTCATGGGCCACAGGCTGAGCAACGAGATCATGGTGGGCGTGGAGCGCAGCCGGCCCTGACCTACGGTGCTTCTCCTGCCACGACGTCCAGCAGCGCGTCGGCGTGGCACTCCTGGTCGGGGCGGCACCAGCAGGCGAGGTCCTTGCCGCCGAGCTCGTGACGGGCCCGCTCGACCAGCTCGGGGTGCTCCCGCAGATAGGCCCGGTAGAGCGGGATCACCTGAGACCGTACGTGGACCTGCCCGCAGACCCGGCAGCCCTTGGGGGACAGGCTGTGCGGGTTGGCGAACGGGCTGCGCTTGTGACCGGGGAACTCGCGTCCCACGTACACGGCTCCCTCGGGCACGCGGCCATGGAACCGGTCACCCTCGACCTTGACGCGGCGTGGCATGCTGCCTCCTCTCCGTGACCATTATGCTCGGGACGCGACGGGGTGGCAGGGTGGAGACATGCGGCTCGCAACGTGGAACGTCAACTCCGTGAAAGCCCGCCTGCCCCGTCTCCTCGAGTGGCTGGCCGAGACGAAGCCGGACATTCTCTGCCTCCAGGAGACCAAGTGCCCGGCGGAGGCGTTCCCCATGGCGGAGGTGGCCGAGCTGGGCTACGCCGCCGCGGCCCACGGCGACGGGCGGTGGAACGGCGTCGCCCTGCTGTCCAAGGTCGGGCTCGACGACGTCACGCTCAGCTTCCCGGGCGAGCCGGGGTTCGGGGAGCTCGACGGGGTGGGGGCGGCCACGCCCGAGGCCCGTGCGATCGGCGCGACCTGCGCCGGCATGCGCGTGTGGTCCCTGTACGCGCCGAACGGCCGCACCGTGGACTCGCCGCACTACGCGTACAAGCTCGACTGGTTCGCCGCCCTGCGGGACGCGCTGGCGGAGGAGATGACCATGCCTCTGGTGGCGTGCGGCGACTACAACGTGGCGCCCACGGACGCCGACGTGTGGGACCCCGCGCTGTTCGCCGGCTCCACCCACGTCACCCCGGCCGAGCGCCAGGCCCTGGCCGAGCTGCGCGCCCTGGGGCTGCACGACGTGGTGCCGACGCCGATGAAGGGCCCGCACCCGTTCACGTACTGGGACTATCGGGCCGGGATGTTCCACAAGAACATGGGGATGCGCATCGACCTGGTCTACGCGAGCGCGGACGTCGCCGGACGGGTGCGCTCGGCGTACGTCGACCGGGAGGCCCGCAAGGGGACGGGCCCGTCCGATCACGCGCCGATCGTGGTTGATCTCGAGCCTTAATCGCGATTACAAACCGCTGTCGGCCGAGTATCGTGAGTTCTCAAAGTTTCGGGGGCGTGAGTAATCTTCAAGGCCACAGGGGGATCTCCGTGGAACCTGCAGACGGTCGCATCATCTTATTCATCATCATCGCATTCGCCGTGTTCGCTCTCGGCCGCCGGTTCCAGAACATGATCATTATGCGTCAGGTCTGGAAGCAGAGCGCCAAGCAGGTGGTCGCCAGGAAGGAGGTGGCGACCAGCGCCGCGAAGTCGATGATCGGGATCACCTTGGTGGCGGTATTCGTCGTCTGGCTGGTGCTCAACCTCAACCGCGTCATGTAATACCTGATTGCCGCGCAATTGCGCTGCGGCCCGCAATCTTTCAGGCGACCTGTTTGCGGCGGTTTTTTAGGGCCCAGGCTGTCAGCACGGCCACCCCGGCGGCGGCCAGGCTCACCGCGCGTGTCAGGCGTACGGCCCGGCGGATGTCCTTGACGCCGGGCTCCGGTCCGTCGCCCATGGTGGGGCGGTGCTCGGTCCTGCCCTGATAGACGTTGGTGCCGCCGAGGGTGACGCCGAGCGCGCCGGCGAAGGCCGCCTCGCACCGGCCGGCGTTCGGGCTGGGGTGCCGGTGGCCGTCCCTCCTGAGCACGGCCAGCGCGCGGCCGGGGCTCGGGCCGGTCAGCACCGTCAGCAGGGCCGTCAGCCGGGCGGGCACGTAGTTGGCGACGTCATCCAGCCTCGCCGCCGCCCAGCCGAACCGCTCGTACCGGGGCGAACGGTGGCCGATCATGGCGTCCAGTGTGTTGATCGCCCGGTACGCCAGCAGCCCCGGCACCCCCGCCACCGCTCCCCAGAAGAGCGGGGCCACGACGGCGTCGGAGGTATTCTCGGCCAGCGACTCGACCGTGGCCCTGGCCAGTTCCTCGGCCTCGAGGTGCGAGGGGTCGCGGCCGCACAGGTGGGGGAGCCGGGCTCTGGCCCGCGCCAGATCGTCGCGCTCGAGGGCGTCGGCCAGGTACTCGCCCTCGCGGGCGAGCGTGGTGCCGCCGAGCACGGCCCACGTGGCGACGGCTGTGACGGCCGTACGCGCCTTGGGTATCCGCTGCGCGATGACCCCGAGCGCGGTCACGCCTCCCACGCACATCACGACATGTACGACTCCGTACGCCTTCTTATCCGCGTACAGGGATTTTTCAATCTTCGCGGCGGTACGCCCGAAGACCGCGACCGGGTGGGCGGGGCTCTGCGGGTCGGCGAACACCTGGTCGAGGGCCACCCCGAGGGCGAGCCCCAGTGGATCACACCAGGTGCGCATGGAGTGCGTCTTCGTGCGTGTCCAGCCAGGCGGAGGCGCGGCGGATGCGCTCGCCGGCGCCGCCGGCCCACATCTTCGCCCAGTTGCCGCCCGACGAGGCGCGAGTGCGCATGACGGCGTAGGAGCGGTGGAAGCGCAGCCTGGCCAGGTCGAGGAGGCGGCGGCGGTCACGGGGCGGCACGCCGTACGCGTCGCAGAACAGCCGCAGCCGGGCGCCCACGTCGAGGTCGCGGAGGAGAGGGTGGCGGTCGACGGGGTCGGCGATGGGGGCCCAGTGGCGGAGGGCGGTGACGACGTCGAAGAGCCTGGTGGTCGGGCGGGCCAGGTCGAAGTCGATCAGCGCGCGGGGCTTGCCTTGGCGAAATATCACGTTATCTGGCGTTAAATCACAATGCCCAATGACTTCCGGCGCTTTGTCATCATTCGACCCGTACGCCCACCCTTCGGCCGCCAGCGGGAACCCGGCGGTCGCGTCGTGGAACTCCCGCACCAGCGCGGCGATCGCGGCCAGCGCCTCATCGGTCACGCTCTCGGCCCGCAGCCCCGTCGTACCCGGCACGTAGGTGAGGATCTCGCGTCCCAGCGCGTCCATCCCCAACACCCGCGGCGCCCCCTCGAACCCCGCGGCCTCGAGGTGCCTGAGCAGGGCATGCACGGCGGGCGTCGACGTACTGGCCGGTCTCCGTACGGTGTCACCGACCCGCACCACCCCGTCAGTCACGTCGCCGCCCTGCAAAGGAATCTCATGCAGGAGCGTCGCGACCATGCCACGAGAGCTTAGACCCTTTTGCCCCGTCCCCGCCCGGCCTTTTCACGGCTCGGCCGTCGCACCCCAGCACCTCTAACGTTGACTCCCATGCCGATCCTGCTCGCTCTGGCGGCGTTCCTCATGACCCTCCTGGGCGGCCTGGCCGCCGACCGCGTCGGCAACCGCCGCCACCTCCTCCTCGGCACCGCCGCCGGCATGATGCTCGGCGTGGTGGCCTTCGACCTCCTCCCCGAGGCCCTGACCCACGACGCGCTGCAGGCGTACGGCGTCCCCCTGCCGATGCTGACCTTCGCCCTGGCGTTCCTGGCCCTCCACGTCGTCGAACGCTCGATGGGCATGCACGACGCCCACGAGGCCGACTACGCCACCCACCGCCACGCCCGCTCGGGAGTCGGCCTCACCGCCGGCGCGGCCCTGATCGTCCACAGCCTCCTGGACGGTGCCGCCATCGGCGCCGCGTACCAGACGGACACCTCCCTGGCGGTGGCCGTGGCGATAGGAGTGATCGCCCACGACTTCACGGACGGCTTCAACACGTACACGATCACCTCCCTGTACGGCAACGCCCGCCACCGCGCCCTCACCCTCCTGCTCCTGGACGCCCTGGCCCCGGTGACAGGCGCCACCCTGACCACCCTCGTCACGATCCCGGACGGCCTCCTGGGCGCCTACCTGGGCTTTTTCTCCGGTTTCCTCCTGTACCTGGCAACCTCCGATATCCTCCCAGAGGCCCACACACCAAGACGCGCCACCGGCTGGACCCTTACGGCGACGGTCGTGGGGACGCTGGTGATGTGGGGTGTGATCGGGCTGACAGGCTGACACGTGGAAAACGTGTGCGTGACAAGTCGCCGGATCATGCACAATAAGGCGGGAGCGCCCTTAGCTCAGCTGGATAGAGCACCGGACTTCTAATCCGACGGTCGCAGGTTCGAATCCTGCAGGGCGCGCTTCTCCACCTGGGCAAACTCAGGCCACGCCCGTGCGCTGGGGCAGCATGGGGCAAATGTGGGGCAAAGCTGAGTCAGCCGCCCAGCGGCCGCCCCAGCGCGGACGCGGCGTTCAGCACCAGCCTGGCCGTTTCCCTGGCGGCTTGGTGGGCCACCTCCGGTAGCACCGAGACGTAGGTGTCGGCGGTGAGCACAATGCTGGCGTGCCCGAGCATGGCCTGCACCACCTTCAGATCGGTGCGCGCGGCCAGCGCGAGGGTGGCGGCGCCGTGTCGCAGGTCGTGCAGCCGGATGGGCGGTTGTCCGGAGGTCGTCACCAGTCGGCGGAACCGGCCGGTGAGGTAGTCCGGTCGCAGCGGCTCGCCGTCCGCGGTGGTGAACACGTACCCGGAGTCCTGCCAGCGTGTGCCCGCCGTCGCGCTCAGCTCCTTTTGGCGCTCGCGGTGCCGTCTCAGCACCCGCACGGTCTCCGCGTCCAGGGCCACCACCCGGCAGCTGGCGGCGCTCTTCGGCGGGCCGACCACGACGTGACCATCGGCGTGCACCCGCTGCTGCGCCACTGTCAGCTCCGCCGCCTGCAGGTCGACATCCGTCCAGCGCAGCCCGGCCAGCTCACCGCGGCGCAAGCCGCGTAGCGCGGCCAGCCACCAGGCGGCGTACAGGCGGTCCTGCGCGACGCCGGTCAGGAAGGCCGCGAGCTGCTGTTCGGTCCAGACCGCCACCGCCGGACGTTCTGCTGTTTGCTGCCACCGGGCGGTCCGTCCGGCGGTCCAGACGACCGGATGTGGTCGTCGGGGATGAGGGAGTTCGGCGCCGTTGGCCGGGTTGATGGGGAGCAGCCGGGCGCGCACCGCCGCGTTCAGCGCGGTCCGCAAGGTGGCGTGAATCCGCACCACGGTGGCGGGCGACAACCGACGGCCGGTCGGCGAGGGGTGGGACGCCAGCGTCGCGAGCAGTCCGTTGACATCGCGAGAGGTGAGCTGGCGGAGCAGGACCCGTCCCAGCTGCGGGATGAGGTAGAGGCGGATATGGGTGGCATAGCCCTGCCGAGTCGACGGACGCAGGGCGTCCTTGGTGGCCAGCCAGCGTGCCAGCCACTGTCCAAGGGTGCATCCGGCCCCTGCGCCGTCATGGTCGGCAGCGGCCAGGGCGCGGCCTGCCGCTTGGGCTTCCTCGGGGTCGGCGTAACCGCCCTGGCGGACGCGCTGCCGCTGCCCGTCCAGGCCGCGCACCTGCACCGCGAAGTACCAGCTGCCATGGTCGTCATCTATTGGCAGACGCGGACACGTCACCCCTCGCTGGCGTCCTGTTTCCGCATCCACGCAGCCGCATCGCCTGCTGACCTGCACACGAGTCTTCGGCATCTGTCCCACCTCCACCTCTCACGGTGGGCGACGACAGACGCGCCAGCCAGGGCCCGCACTCGATCAGGGGATGACCTCAGGGCAAGTGCCCAGGGTGCGGGGAACTCAGGTTGAGCCGGGCGCTGGCCCTCACCCCTGGTCGTCCCGAGCCGTCAGATGGAATCCTGACCTCCGCTCTAGCGATAAGACTGGCGATCACGTGCCGCCTCCGCCACCATGGGAGGCCGCCCTCAACGCGTCCTCTTCCCAGTCCGAGCAGAAGAAAGATTGCGATGCAGCCACCGATTCCTACTCCTGATCAGATCGGTACTGTCGACCTGGCGTCCTAAGCCGTCGTTCCCGGCCCATCAAACCTGGATAAGGATGAATACGGCGTCTGGGCCGTCACAGCCGGCGACGAGGAGCAGTACGCCCTGTACTTCGAAGTCGCTGACGCCGCCCACCCCTCCCGGCAGGTCGCCGAGTTCATCGTCGAGGCGGTGCGAGCACACGCCTCCCGGTTGCGGGACCGCCTCCCTCGCGATCTGCTCGTCACCCCAGGAGAAGCCCGTACCATAGGTCGGCCAATCCGAGGAACCAACCAGCCTCTTGTAGAGCTCGAAGAAGCCCATGTTGCCGCGACTTGTAGTAGTACAGAAATCGTTGCCGTCCGACCGTGTAACGCAGGTTCGGGGGCGACCACTTGTCGTCTGCCGGGGGAGTGCCCGGATGGTCGACTCCGTAATCCCCGTAGCTGACGTCGTCTCATAGCCGGCTGATGCTCCGCCTGAGGCTTGATGGAGTTCACGAGCCCAGGTATACGGAGAAGATGGCCAACGTTGAGTCACCCGTCCGAGGGCTCGGCGGCGCATTACCCATGCCGGCGTGGGAGGGGCTGATCAGGGCTGGCGCGGCTCGGTCCTACGCCGTCGGAGACGTCCTGGTACGGCAGGGTGAGACGGGCGCGTTCGTACTGTGCCTCACCGCAGGCAAGATCAAGGTCACCCGCAGCGAGCCGGATGGATCCGAGGTGCTTCTGGCCGTACGCGGGCCCGGGGAGGTGGTCGGCGTGATCGCAGCCATCGACGGCGGCAGGCGCTCGGCCACGGTGACAGCCCTGCAACCTTGCGTCGCCTACGCACTTCCCGCCGCCCGATTTCGCGCGATCCTGGAGGGCCACCGGCTCACCGACCAGCTCGTCCGCCACGTCGTCGAACGCCTCAGGGAAGGCGAGGACCTCCGCAGCGAGCTGGCGCAGCTCTCCGCCCAGCGCCGCGTCGCGGCGATGCTGCTCCGCTTCGCGGCGTGCGACTCTTCATCGAGACAGGTGATCGAGATCAGCCAGAGCGAGTTGGCAGGCGCTGCTGGGATGTCCCGCGCGGCGGTCGCGGCCGAGCTGTCGGCGCTGCGCAGGGCGGGACTGGTCGTCACTGGCCGCCGTCGCCTCGAACTCCTGGACCTCGCCGGCCTCCGGCGGATCCTTCTGGAGGGTTGACGGAAAATCTGCGCTCTGTGTCCAGTTCTGGACAGTTCGCTCGCCCGACCTCCACGACCATGAGCAGCAGGAGCAGCACGTGGGGAGAGCGAGGAGAGAGACATGCAAGGAGCCATCCCGACCCAGCTGTTGCCGCCCTACCGGGCGCTGCTGGCTGTGGACATCGTCAAGTTCAGCGCCGCCAAGGGGGTGTTCTTGGGAGACCTGCACGAGCTGGTGCCTGAGGTCCTGGAACGTGCCATGAACCTGTCCGGTCTGCAGGAGGTATGGGACGCGCGCCGCTTCCCCGACAGCGCGGGAGACGACTACATCTTCGGCACCGATCCGGCGTGGTTGCCGCTGCTCGTAAGCCCGCTGTTGGCGAACCTGCAGACCGTGCTCGAAGAGGTGGATCACCGACTGGCCGCGCGCGACCGCGACCTCCGTCTGCGCCTGCGGGCCGCGCTCCACGTCGGCCCGGTCCCGGACTCCGGCGACCTGGTACGCGACCGCATCAGCGAGCCGACCGTCACCACGTTCCGGCTCCTGAACTCGACCCCGATCAACGACGTGCTGAAGCGCTCTCATCCGGACGTCACCCAGACCGCGGCCGTGCTTTCCCAGCGGGTGTTCGACGACATCATCCGGCCCGGGTACACGACGTTGCATCCCAGCGAGCTCACCTCCGCGACGGCCGAGGTGCCCGGCAAAGACTTCGCCGAGCCCGCTTGGCTGTACGTTCCGCGCCCCTCCTGGCAAGCCCGGACCCAGGACCGGCCCGCCGTTCCCGCCGCGGAGGCGGAGAAGGCCGGTGGCTCGCCGCTGGCGGTCTTCCAAGCCCCCGTCGGCCAGAGCAACACCGCGCATTACATGCAGGTGAGCCAGACGCTTCCCACCGACTTCTTCGGCCGCGAGTCCAAGGGAGACCGCAGTGAGTGAGACGACGGCAGCAGCAGTGTTTCAGGCTCCCGTCACGACCGCGTACGTCGCGGATCGCATCTACACGAGCAGCTCGATGATCCGGTCCATCGCGCTCGACCAGGAAGAGATCAAACGGCAGCGGGCGATGTTCGTGCCGACAGCCGGCATGGAGGCTCTCACCGAGCGTCTCAAGACGTATGGAGTCGTCGCGCTGGTGGGACCCAAGGGGAGCGGCAGGCGGATCACCGCGATCAACCTGCTGGCCGGGCTCGGCCTCCAGCCGCGCGAAGTCCCTCTCGACGAGGACGACGCGGGGGAACTCCTCGGACCGCCGGATATGGGCTACATCGTCCATGCCGACGACCTGGCCGGCAGTTCCAAGCCGCTGCAGGCGTGCATCGGATCGGCACGCGAGCGAAGGCTGCCGATCGTCATCCGGGTGACCGCCGACGTCTGGCGGCGCGTCGCCCTTGACGGGGTTCCTGAGCTCCCCATCGTCTCCGCCCCTGCCATCGACATCTTCGGCAAGCATCTAACGGTCTCCCTGGGTGAAACCGAAGCCGGCGGCTGGAGCACCCACCCGAAAATCAAGGAGTGCCTGTCGCCGGCCGGTCCTCGTGACGCCGTACGACTCGCCAGGCTGGCCGCGGAGGCCATGTCCAAGGCAGGCCACTTCAGCGAGCACCTGGTGGACGAGGCGCTCGGCGCCTACACCAACTGGGAAGCCGAACTGGAGCACATCTTCTCCACCGTGCCAGGCGAAAAGGAGGACGAGGAAGGCAGGACGCGAGCACTCCGGCTGGCCGCCGCGGTGCTGGAGGGAAGCACGTCGTCGTCGGTCTTCACCGCGGCCAGGATGCTCTCTGAAATCCTCGAGCTCCGCCCGGAGGCCGGACACGGACTGGTTGGGCCCAGCACGAAAAAACGCCTGGAATCCATCTCCGCCGGCTACGACCATGGCCGTGTCGTGTTCTCACGAACGGCGTTCGGCGCCTCGACCCTCGATTTCGTCTGGAGCCACTGGCCGCAGCTGCACAAGGATCTTCAGGACTGGTTCGGCAAGCTCGCGCAGCAGCTGCCGGACGACGGAGCGCTGATCGCCGAGCGGGTGGCGGACCTCGCCATCCGTCAGCGTCATTTCGCCATGCTGAACACGCTGGCGACCGGATTCCTGGACGGGACGGCGACCTTCGGCCTCGGGGTCGCCCTTCTCACACGGGCGGCGTTGAGCGACGAACTCGGCCGCGCCGCTCGCCGTACGCTCTATCAGTGGTCCCGGCAGTCCCCGCCACGGCGTCCCGCCGCAGTAGTAGCCACCTGCACCGGCCCGCTGGCCGAAGCGTTCCCTCGCGTGGCGCTGACCCGGCTCAAGCACGTCTCGCTCACCGACGTCATCGACATCAGGAAGAACCTGGTGGACGGCCTGGCAGGCCTGGCGACGAACCTGCGACTCCGCCGAGAGCTCATTGACGAACTCGTACGCTGGCTCGACCGATCCGAGCCGGAACCGCGACGAAGCGTCGCAGCCGAAGCCCTGCTCAAGGTCCTGCTGCTGCAGGATCCCGACGGCCGGCTCCTGCTACTCGAGCACGTCGACCTGGGGTGGGAGCTGGCGCTGGCGGTGGCCTGGAGGTCACTGCTGCGAAGCCCCCTTCCCGAGGCGGAGATACGATCGGGTGTCTCCCACTGGCTGGAAGCGGCCGCCCAGGCAAAGGCGCCTCTTTCCACGGTGGTAACCGTGCTCGGGGCGGTTCCCAGTAGCGCGGTCGAGGAGAGCCTCCTGGTCATCGCCGTCTTCAAGTGGGCACGCGAAACTTCGGACGAGGCGGAGCCCCCACGCCAGCACGTTTTCCACCAGGTCATCGACGCCGTCCTTGCGAGGAGCGGAACCTCGACCAGGGAGTCGATCGACCTCGCGCTCCAGATGGAGCAGGAGGCGCAGGTCGGTGATTAGGGACTTCCTGCAACAACTGCTGGGAGCCAGGGCGAGCCATTCGAACGAGTACATATACCGCACGCGGCTCCCCAGCGAGCTCGATGGTGCCTGCTTCGACGCGACCATCGAGGTCCACGGTCAGCTCGATCACCAACAGCCCGCTCAGGAGGCCCAGGTCTACCGAAAGTTGGAGAGCCATGCCCGCGTCGTCAGCAGCAAGCTGTCCGTCCTCGATCTGGACAGGGCCGCTGCTGAGATCACCATCGAGCTGAACCGCGAATCGGTCGTCGCCATGCCCGACCTGCACGTCCGGCTCGATCGGGTCCGGGCGCGGGTCAGCGCCGGCGCAAGCGCTATGGAGACGGCACGATCGCTCCAGGAGGCCGTCCAGAAGACGACGCTCGCCCGGATGGAGTACCGGGAGCAGGCCCGGCGGCTCGGCTTCTTACGAGATCACTTCCTGGCGAGCCCCGCCATGGCTCGCATGTGGTGGGTGGGCGAAGACCCCAGCCGCCTGGCTGACCTTGCTGCCATGTCCACCAGCGGCAAGGCCGACCCCTTCGAGACCGCAGTAAGACTCCTCGAAGAGGCCGCCGATGCGGGTTCGGCCCGCAACGAGGCCGCCGCGATCATCGAAGCCTTCGTTCGCGGGTTGACCCCGGAGGCGAGAAAGTACCTCATCTCGCAACTCGCCCAGGTTTTCACCAACTACGAGCGGCCGGAATTGGCCGAGCGCCTGCTGTCCACCGCCCGACTCAACGGGGCATCATGACCGGCGACCCGCCCGCGCACGCGGCCACGATCCTGAAACATGCCAGGGAAGAACTCAGCCGTGCCGACGTCAAGGCCGGAATCCTCCTGACGGTGAATGGCGTCGGCGTCGGCGCGGTGCTGAACAAGCTCACCGCCGGCGGCGACCCCGCCGCCGCGAACACGTTCCTCGCGATCCTCTGGTGGGGTGCAGTTCTTACGGTCGTGGTCAGCTCAGGCTTCCTGATCGCGGCGATCAAACCCCGAGCCTCCCGCCGGCGCGGGCCGTTCGGCGCCCGGATCGCCTATTTCGCCGATGTCCGCAGCCTGTCCGGTCCCGGCGAGCTCTCGACGGTGTTGCGGCGGCGCCAGGATGACTGGCTGGATGGGCTCGCGGACCAGATCTGGCACGTCAGCCGACTGTGCCAGGTCAAGTACGGACACCTCAACAGAGGCCTGTGGCTGATGGCGTCCGGTTGGGCGGTGTTCATGGCCGTGTCCGTCATCGGCTCCGCGATCTCCCGCTGAGCTTCCAAGCACACCTCCGCCCGCTCAGTCGCGCACGTCCGCGACTTCGCCGACCGGCTCAAACCCCACGCGCGGCTGACGGCCGTACGGGACTTCACCGATATGTTGCGCGCCGACCTGGAGAACTGACCGGCAGCACGGACGTGACGACTGTCCCGGTTTCGACCAGCACACCTCCCGTCCAGGCCCTCGTGCACGATCCTCGGCCTAGACGGGCTATCATGTGCCTGACCTTGACGCGGTGCTGCGGCTGCGTCACGCCCCGGCAACAACGCGATCGCCCGGCATTTGCACGCCGCTGTGACCGTCACTCGCTGGCTCGCCACGCACGGCTTTCCCACGATCATGCCCTGCCCGTACGCCAGCCGGTCAGTGTGGATGGCTGGTATGCCACCGCCCGGCATTATGTCCCTCACGCTGAAGGCACAACGCCCACGCCGGAAGGCTTCGGCCTGACCATGCGTGCCCTGCACGCTCTGCCGCGACCGCCGATTGAACCAGTCCGGTTTCGTGGAGATTTTGGTGCCCCGGCCTCCAGCAAGCTCGGTTCCAGTCCATGTATCGAGATGTTGTTTGCACTTAGCCGAAAGTGGCCTTCTGTCAGGGATGGATCATGCCCCCAGCAAACCAGGTGCGTGCTGTGTGCTCTGCTGCCGGAGACAGGTCACTCAGGAGGACAACGGCAAGGCGGTTCCTGGCACGGGAACATGAGACATAGAAGAGGTTCTTCGTACGGACGATGCGGTCCTTAACGCCGGAAGGGTCAGTCAGCATCTCGTTCATGCTGTACATGGTCCAGGCTTTGTCGTCGATCACGGCCACGACGTCGTCGAACTCAGCGCCCTTGACGCCATGTTGCGTGGCAAGCGGTGTTTCCTCGTTTTTGTATAGGCCATAGGCCATGGCCTGCTTATAGGGGCAAGCAAGCACGGCGCGGGCGAGGTCTGCCCTCCGCTGAGCGCGCTTGTCGAGGTCCTTGGCCATGATGCTCCGCTCGCGCGCGCTGACCTCCGCGGGCTTCAGCAGCAATCCAGACTCGTGGACGTGATCGAAGACCGCGCCGATAGTCATGGTCGCGCGTGAGGTGACCACCCTTTGAAGGGCGTCGGAGATTCTGCCCTTGTCCGCATGCTTGGTGATCTTCACATTCCTGCTGGCGAGCAGGGTGGCCAGCAACGCGTGATCCTCGGACTCGAAGGCGGTGCAAAAGGCCTCAATGTCGAGGGCATGGCGAATCAGAAGGTCAGTCGCGTCGTGCAGGGCGTCCTGCCGGCCGGCCTTTCGATAAGCCTCGTTGAGGTCGGAGTAGTCCAGATCCCGGGCGATGGCCCGGTGAGTCAGGTAGAGCCGCTTGGCAGTCGCCGACGTCCAACCAAGGTCGTTGAGTCGGGTGAGCGCCGACTCGAGGCGCTTCTCCTTCGGGACGTCCCGTTGCAGGAAGAGCTGAGTCTCTCCATTACGGGGCGGGCCGACTGGCTTTTGCGGCAGCTCAGGACGCATGGCGTTGAGGACGTTAATGATCGATTGAGCGGAGCGGCGGTTTTCGTCTTTGGTGATGCGTTCAAGTTCAGGGTAGCCCGTCACTTCGCCCACGCCTGTCCGGTAGATCCTCTGCATCGAGTCGCCGAACAGTCCGATGGTGCATCTCCGGCTGACGGCGCCAGCCAGGTGGTCGAGTAGGACTTCCACAGTCAAGGGAGAGGTGTCTTGATACTCGTCCACGAGGATGTAGGGGAACCGGTCGGCGATGATTCGTGCCAGTTTCGGCGAGCTGGACACGAGTCGGTGGGACAGAGCCAGGACATCGTCGTGTGAGATCAGGCCCTGGGCGAGGTTCCGGCCCAGCTGGACGTATCGGATCTTGGTGCTCTCCGTAAGAGTCTGCAGATCCTGAGGGTCGTCGAACTCCTCGTTCCTGGCGATGAGCGCCGCGCGTAACGGTGTCTGGAACCGCTCGATCTCAGCCCAGAGAAACTCGTGAATCGTTGCGACGATCACGAGGGGGTCGGCGCCGATCCGGTCGCGGATCTCGTCCTTCGCCACGTTTGTGTAGGTGATGCACGCGATCCTGCCGCTGGTTCGCTCCAGGTCGGCGCGGCGCTCGGTGAGGAGGTGTCGCAGCGCCTGGACAAGCGTGTAGGTTTTCCCCGAACCCGCACCCGCGTCGACGAGAAAGCTACGCCGCTCGTCCAGGGCGAGGATTACCCGTTCGGTGACGTCGCGATCAGCCACTGCAGCCCTTCGATAATGTATCGGGGAACGTTCCAGCCATCCAGCATGAGAATGTCGAACGCGAAGTCGGTCTTCTTCTCATTTAGGGAGGCAGCGATCTCGAAAGCGTTCTGAAGGATGTCCTCAGCGGTGATGGGATCTTCCAGGTGTCTTTCGAACGTGCTTTTGAGCGCGAGCTGGTCGAGGTTCTTGGCCAAGATTTCGGCGTTGGCGAGGATGAAGGCCTCTTCGAAGCTCCTCCCACAACGCATACCAGGTGCTTCGGGCACCTGGTAAGCCAGCCGCACGCGATCGAAGGTGCGTTGCTCGGCCGTGGTGGCGAGCAACGCGTCGATAGTCGACAAGTTGGGCAGCCGGTCCTTGATCGTGGCGTTTGATGTGACCGCGCCACCGGTCTCCGTCCGGCAGGTCAGATACGTCGTCCGCTTTCTGCCGTTCTTGTCGACGCTCTCAAGCGGCTGGACAGAGTCGATATCCGTGATGATCAGGGTGCGCACGCCGAGGAAAGTGAGGAGCTCGCGAAAACGGTGGGCATAGGCGTCGCCCACCTCGACCACGGACACGTAGTCGCGGCGAAGTTGCTCGGCGCAGATCCGGATCATGGCCGGCATGAGGAGTCGTTCCGTCGCCCCCTCGATGAGGATGACGCTGTCAGCGAAGAACATGTCGCATCGGTGCAGCACCATGTACTTGGCGAGAAAACGCATGGTCTCCTCCGCCGGTACGGGTTTTGTAGTATGGCGGAACTCCGCTAGGTCCTTCACAACGAGTGTGGGGCCGGTGCAGTCGAAATAGCGCACTGCCTCGAAATGGCCGCTGGCGACGATGTGGGACGAGTGTGTGGTCACGATGACTTGAACGCCTTCTGCGTCCTGATCTTCCAGAAGGTCTCTGATGCCTCGGACGAAGACCTCCTGCATTTGAGGATGGAGATGGGCTTCTGGCTCTTCGACGAAGAGCAGGCTCACAGCGGGTTTGGGTGACGCGCGCCGATGGGACTCCAGGAAGCTGATGACTTGGAGCACGGTGAAAGCCAGCTTGCTGTAGCCGAGCCCGTTGTGCGCTTCCGGCAATTGCCGGCTGCCGTCGCTGCTGGCATAGGTGATGCGCGTGGTGTTCTTGACGATGGACACGGGGTCAAGCTCTGAGACGATGCGGGGCCGCTGTCCCGGGCCGAAGATGCCTTTGCCGAAGGCGTCCATCCAGGAAAGGACCGGAGCGAAGATCTCGTCGTAGTTGCTGTCGAGTCTTCTAGCCATCCCCAGGAGAGCGTTTTCGAACTTGGCGACGGTTGTTTGCTCGTCCTGGTGGTAGGTCTCCATGAACTTCTCGAAGGTGCGTGACAGCTTTCTGGTCCGGTCGGCGGAGACGTCGTCGAACTTGACCTGGGCAAAGACAAACATCGTTGAGATGATCTGCCTTGCCAGCGCCCGTTCGATGGGAAGTTCGGTCCCCGTTGCCGAGCCTGTGCCAACTGCATAAAATGTCGCGTGAAAGTGGCGCTGGAAATACTTCGCGAGTTGCTTGTCGTCGGCCTTCGCCTTAATGGCGGTCCTGAGAAAGTCCAGAGCACTCCGCGCCTCGAACCGCGCCTCGATTTCGGCTTCGTGGCAGTCTTCGGACAGGTCGATGATGATCGCGCTGATTGCTGAAAGGTCCTCATCTTCCCGGTAGGCGATGGTGAGCCGGAAAAGAATCTTCGGCAGTAGCTTGATCGCTCGGTCGGTCAGCGCACTGGCCTGTACCGGGTCTGAATCCCTGAAACGCTCTGCCTGCCGGTAGGTGCGGACAGCGCGCTTGAGGGCGTCGATCTGGGAGGTCGGTAGGTCGTCCAGCGTGAAACGTGGCCGCTCGCCGCCAAAGAACCTCTCGAAGAGCTCGACGAAGGAAGTCTTGCCGCTGTTGTTCCTTCCGACGATGAGTGTGGTCGCGTCATCGATGCGAATCATCACCGATTCGAGGGCGCGGAAGTTCGTGACTTTGGCGCATACAAGTCGCATCTTTGTCCTGGATGTCCCTGCTTGGCCGTTTTGGCTGGCCCTGAAATAGCTGGTGCTTGTGAGAAGTATAAAAGCCTGCGATGACGTAGGGACTGAAGAGCCCAGAGCGCCCTCAGATGGCAATCGAGCCTGCTGGTACGGCGATGATGACGTCGCAACCACCGCGGCCCCTAGAGTGAGCTGCGATGATGCCGCCGATCACCATTAGGGCGGAATAGGTGTATGTGTATCGTGTGACGGAGTTGTACCTTCAGGCAGGTGAACGAGTTGCAGGAGGGGCCACTCTTCAAGTTCTCCGAGTGGCCGAACGACCAGATTCCTCGCCTGGCTGCCGGGGCGTACACCGTGTGGCGGGGAGATGTGTTCTTGTATGCCGGGATGAGCGGGCGAGGGCGAAAGCAGGGCACCTGGTGGCCGAGCCCGGCCAGATTCAGAAGCCGCTGGGGTTGCGGACACGGCTGAAGGCGCACGCGTCGGGGAGGCGCTCGGGGGACCAGTTCAACATTTAGAGCCTGCCGACAAAGAGTTTGGTGCCGGAGCTCGAGCGGGAACGTGGAACGCGAGATCAGACCTTGTATGACAAGTTACCCCCAGTCGCAGAAGTAGCCGTAGTGGCCGATGCCGACTGGGTGGCCGACGGGGAGTGGATCGCCCGTGAGCGGCGGGATCTCGATCGCGTCCCAGTCCAGCGTCCCATCGGCGTGCAGATGCCGGCCAAGATGGACGACGCTGTCGAATCGCCCATCCGAGTAGGTGAACAGGTCGAGGTCCACCCCGAAGGGAGGCCCCTCTACCTGTGCCACCATCGGAGCCACGAGCCAGGAGCAAGCCCAGCGCACCTCGTCTGGATCGGTGGCGACCACATGCTCGGAATGGGTGAACGAGCCCGATCCCGCCTCCATGATTAGCTCGTAATACGAGAAGGGCGGTTCCTTCTCGAAGGCGCCAGTGTCGTCGGTCCAGGCGTTCAGGGTGGCGACCCCGGCGCGCGCGGCGGCATTGCCGGGATCGGTCTTCAGCACTATCGCGTACAGGGCGTGTGCTTCGTCGTGTCTGCGGGCGAGCGTGTCGTCGTCCTCGCCATGCGCCATCGCGTGGTCGTCATCGATCTGCCAGAAAGCGATTTGCTGAACGAGCCGCCCAGCCAGAAGGACGGCGGCGAGCTGATCATCAGGGCGGGCGCGCAGGGCGGCGCGTAGCCAGGGTTCCTCCGGCCACGTAGCCAGGAAATCAGCGTCCATGGCCTCTTCCAGGGAGTCGGTCCTGAGCATGCACAACAGGCGGCCCAACTCGCGAGCGGCATCTGGGTCCCCGGCGGCAGCCGCGACCCGCAGTCTTGTGATCGTCTCCTCGGTGATCGACATGGCACGCCATGCTAGCGCTAGCTGGATCGAAATTATTCGATGGTAGGTTCGATAACGCTGCGCGGTTGACATTCTCAACCCACCCGCACACCCCGGGCCGGATGGCTTCCCACCGGGCTCCGGCGGTCTCCTGGCTGGAATCGCGACACCAAATCCCTTTGTCAGCAGGCTCTTACGTCTGCGACCGCTTCGTCATCCCCGCTCTCACACCCGAGCAGCAGGCCGACATTGGCCTTGGCCGCCTCAGCCTGGACCAGCTGACCAAAACCTACGTTCATGAGCATCTCGGCTACCGGTATCTGATCTGCCGCGATGGGAAGGAGGCCGGCCGGGTCGAGCGCGCTGTCCGCGGGGGCGCATTGAAAGCCGGGCCTCCGTACCTCAATCCCCGACAAGCCTAGGCTGTCCGCAGGTGACTGCGTTGGGCGGTGCGGTGGCAATCATGATGCTGGCACGCTCACTGTCGGTAAAGCCGGAGTCCGTCTCCAGGCAGGTCGCAAACTAGTCTCCTGCCCAAGGGCCCACCTGGCGAGCCGTTCAGGAGGTTGGAGCACGTATCGAGCACAGCGCTTATCGTCTCTATGTGTTGTCCCGTGCTCTTGCGTACGGACGCCACGATGCAATGATCGAATAGGCTGTCCGCCGTGCTCGGTGCGTGCTCGTACGCCCCGTCACACGCCGTCAGAGCCCGGCATTGCCCGCCACGCAAAACGCATTGAGGTGGCACGAAACGTCACCCAGCGGCACGGCGCGGCACTTAGGGATCTTGCTTCTAATCCGACGGTCGCAGGTTCGAATGCTGCAGGGCGCGCTTTGATCATGGTCTGACCTGCGGTTATGCGGAATCGGATGTGTTCTAGAATTTTGGTCTAGCGGTTGCGTGCTCCGTACGTGCTCGCGCGCACCAACCCCACACACGCACACACCATGATCCATTTGCCGTCCTCCCACTCGGTACAAGAGCAGCGGCCCCGACTCGCCGCGAGCAGGCGGCGAACGCGGGGCCGGATGCTTAATCCGACTGTCAGCTCCTCAGCGAGATGACTTGCCCGGGCTGGGCCTGGTCTTTCTTGCCGAACAGCATGGCGGCGGTCTTCTCGGCCGCAGCCGTGGCCACCTGCGGGTAGACGGAAGTGTAGGTGTCGGCGGTGAACGCACTGGAGGTGTGGCCCAGCGTTTCCTGTACCACCTTCATCTCCACCCCGGCGGCCAGCATCAGCGAGGCCGCGCCATGGCGGAGGTCGTGGAGCCGGATGGGTGGCAGGCCGGCGAGGTAGGCCAGCCACAGGAACTGGTCGGAGACGTGCTGGGGATGCAATCGGTTACCGTCGGGCTGGGTGAACACGAACTCGGTGTCGGCCCAGGCCTTGCCCATGGCCAGCCGTTCCTGCAGTTGCTGCTGCCGATGGGCACGCAGCACTCGGGACGTGTCGGTGTCCAGGGCGATCGTCCGGACCGAGGCGTCGGTCTTTGGGGTGCCCTCGTGAACTTCCCAGGCCAGCTGTACGAGCTGCCAGTTCACGGTCAGAGTGTTGCCGTTGAGATCGACCTCCTTCCAGCGGAGTCCGCATGCCTCGCCCCGGCGCAGGCCGCGCAGTGCGATCAGCTGGTAGAGGGCGAACAGGCGGTGACGCTGGGCCTCTTCGAGGAACAAGCGGGTGTGCGCTGGCGTCCACACCATGACCGGGGAGGGGCGCGGCACGCTGGTGTAAGCGTCGATCGGATCGACCCGCCGTCCACCCCGGCGTTGCTTTTCCCTCTCCCGGTAGCTGCGGTAGTCGGCCTGCCAGGCGCCGACGCGGTCGTCGGTCCATACCAGCGGCTTTGGCCGGGTGTGGGCGGGCATCTCCAGGACGGCGGCGGGGTTGAAGTCGATGAGCCGGTCTTGGCGCATGGCCATGTTGAGGGCGTGCCGGAGGGTGGCGCGGATGCGGTGCATGGTGGCGATGCTGATCGGCCGCTGGTACTTGACGCTCTCGCGCACCTGCGGATTGGGGTCGGCGCGGCGTTCGGTGATGGTGTCGTTGAACTCCTCGATCTGCTCGAACATCAACGCGATGTCGCTGACCTTGAGCTGATCCAGCCGCAGCTGTCCCAGATACGGCGTCAGGTAGAGCCGGATGTGGCCTTCGTAGGAGCGTCGGGTGGTCTCCTCGATCTTCCGCTTGCGGTTGAGGAACTCCGTCAGCCACTGCTCGACGGTGATCTCCTGGGTCAGATGCTGCCCGGTCTTGATCTTTCGGTGGATGGTTTCCGCGTTCGGGAGGGTGTTGGTCTCGGCCAGCGTGCGTTTGATCAGGTCGGCGATCTGGGTGCGGGTGGCGGGCTCGCGCAAGTCGGCCAGTGCGAGCAGGTCGCGCACGTGGCCGAGTTCGTCCTTGGCTGCGTCCTGGGTGGCGAAGCCGCCGCGGCGCAGCGGTCCGCGCCGCTTGCCGTCGGGGCTGGGCGGGAGTTCGATCTGGTAGTTCCAGATGCCGTGCCGGTAGCTCCATCCGCCGTCGGAACGGCGGAGCCTGGGGCATTTCTGCTCGAGTTCCTTGCCGTCGCTGTCGCGGCAGGAGCAGCGTTTGAAGGTGCGTCCCTCGGCCATGGTGGTGCCTGTCCTGTTCTCTTTGGTGCTGTCGGGCGGGGCCGGTGGGGTGGTGAGCAGGGGCGGGGTGGTGCTCAGCCTGGAAGCGGCCGGTGAAAGGACTGATCGCCCTGTTCGAAGGGCGCGCCTTCGGTAGTCCTGTTCCAGACACGCATCCCGCGCTTTCCCGTTCAGCCATGGCCCCGGTGGTGGCTGGCTACGAGTGCTCGGCGGTCCTGTCGCCCGTGCCGCCGTCCGTACGGCGTGGAGCGCCGGGTCGCCGTGTTCGCGTCCGGCGCGGCCGATGCGGTGGCGTGATCGGGCGAGCACGCCTGTGGTCGTCATCCCGCCGCATCGATGGCCGTGCCGGACAGGGCGTATCGACGCCCACCTGGATGGCGATGGTCAAGGCCGAATCCGACGGTCAACGCCGGGCCGGCGGCGCCGGCGGTCTCCGCACGGCGCCGTCGGCTCAGCGATCTTCGCTTCGAGTCGCCACAGAGCAAGGACGGCTTTCGCCGCAGGAACGCGCCAATGCGTGCGAGCGAGATGAGAAGCCGTTTCCAGGGCGCCGGCCTGGAATGACCGGGCAGTCGCTGCTGGTCCGATGGGGCGCTCACGTCACGTCTGGCACGGTCCGGCGGGTCGCCATGGTGTAGGCCAGGGCCCGGTTGAGTACGGTCTTGGTGCGAGTAGGGGCGTCGTTGCACCACAGTTGGAGTACGCGGCCGCGCGGTGCCACGTACGAGCCGAGCATCCTGAGGGAGAAGGTGCCCTTGTCTCGGGTCTCGCCCCGCGCGGCCGGAGTAACGGGAAGGTGGGCGAGCGAGCCGGAAGCTGTAGTCGTCGACCCAAGTAGTTAATTGCCTGTGTAGTTCTTCTCGCTGGGCAATAAACGGGAGCGACGACAAAGGAATTCGAAACGGCTTTGACCTGCTCGCATGATCCTCGATGCCGTAGAGAAAATCGGTCCCCGCCCTTGCCGTGAGTAGCCGGTAAGGGCGGGGACCGAATGCTTCGATCTCTACACGAACGCCTCAGCCGCTTCTCGCCAGAATGACGCGCCGCGCTTTCTTGCCTGGTCGCCTGCCCCGGAGTCCCTTGCGCAGGCGCGAGTGCTGGCCATGTGAGACGCATGGTGACGGTGACGCTACAGAATTCGTCTACAATTCGTCTACATCCTTTAGGAAATCAAGACTTCCTGTGTGATCTACGTCACACTGCTGTTTTGGGCCTCCTGTGCATGAGCTGGCCGAATCCCCTTCGCTGGGACTATTTCCGGCCCGCTGCACCAACAGTGATCACCTTGTCAAGGCCTATTCCTGATTCGACTTTTCTGTGTATATCTGTGGCGTTCTTTATGCGGCGCTTACGGGGATGCGCCTGGTCTGCGGGGAGCGTGGGCGTGGCCATGCGGCGTGCTCGGACAGGTGCGGGTGTGTTGGGCCGGACTCGGTTCGGCATCGGACGAAATGGACTATCGCGGTGGCTGAGCCGCCTCGTCGTGGTCGTGACCGTGATCCTCATGCCGGGGATTCTCGCGCTGCAGGCGCAGGCGGTCGTCGTGGACCCGGCGCCGAACCGGCTGGCGATCCCCGGCTCCCCAGCTTCAGGCTCCGCCCGAGCGGTCCCCGTCCAGCAGTCCGGAACCGCGGCGAACCTGCCGCACCTCGTCGGCCCGGCCGCCACGCAGCCGAAGCAGAAGACCGAGGACAAGACGAAGGGCGTCGGCGGGAGGCGGCCCAAGGACTCGCTCCCGCTGGAGAAGGCGCACGAGGTGCTCGACGAGCCGGCCACGGACGGGCTGAACAGCCCGCCGCCGCTGACCTGGGACTCGTCCTCCGATCCCGCCGCATCTGCACCAACGAAGAACGACAGACGACAGACCCGTGTTCACGCCGAGAGCGCTGCCATGCACAGGGTGTCCTTGGGGAGCGCGACGCAGAACGAGGCGAAGGCCACCCGGACGCAGGCCGCCGCGCTTCCGGCGGTGTCGGGGATGTCAGCCTCTCCGGCCCAGCAGGTGACGGGATTGTGGACGTTCCCATCCACGCAGCCGACCTTCTACGCGTACGGCGGGGACGCGGACTCGCGGCCGTTGCGCCTGGAGGCTCAGGTCGAGCACGACCCTTCGGTCGCCGCCCAGGGTACGGGTCTGATCTGGTCCGCTAGCGGCGACCTTTCGTCCAGCGGTTGTTACACGACGAGTAAGTGCTGGTTGCAGACTCCGGCGGTGACGTCGGGCAAGTTGGAGGACGGCTGGCTGGTTCGCTGGCGGGTGCGGGTGCTCACGTCCGGCGGCGTGGTGAGTGCCTGGTCGGCGTGGCAGTCCGCGCGGGTGGACACCTCCAAGCCGGTGGTTTCGGAGGCGATAGCCTCCCCCGGACAGTTGACGTCCGGGATCTGGAGCCTGCCGTCCACGCAGCCGACCTTCTACGCCTATGGCGGCGACCCGGATTCGCGGACGTTGCGCTTGGAGGCGCAGGTTGAGCACGATCCGTCGGTCGGGGCGCAGGGTACGGGTCTGATCTGGTCGGGTTCTGGTTCGTTGTCGTCCAGTGGTTGTTACACGACGAGTAAGTGCTGGTTGCAGACTGCGGCGGTGACGGCGGGCAAGCTAAGGGACGGCTGGCTGGTCCGCTGGCGCGTGCGCGTGTCCACCGGCGACCAGGTGGCCGGCCCGTGGTCGGAATGGCAGGCCGGACGGGTGGATACCTCCAAGCCGGTGGTGTCGGAGATGCTGGCTTCCCCGGGTCAGCAGGTGGCGGGGTTGTGGACGTTGTCGTCCGTGCAGCCGACTTTCTACGCGTACGGCGGGGATCCGGATTCGCGGGCGTTGCGTCTGGAGGCGCAGGTTGAGCACGATCCGTCGGTCGGGGCGCAGGGTACGGGTCTGATCTGGTCGGGTTCTGGTTCGTTGTCGTCCAGTGGTTGTTATACGACCAGTAGGTGTTATCTGCAGACGCCTGCGGTGGCGTCGGGCAAGTTGAAGGATGGTTGGCTGGTTCGTTGGCGGGTGCGGGTGTCGGCTTCCGATGGGGTGGCCGGTCCGTGGTCGGAGTGGCAGGAGTCGACGGTCGCGGTGAGCGGCACGGCGGGTAACGGTCTGGGTGCGGTGCCTGCGACGCGTGGGACGGACTCGTGGACGCTGGCGTCCGTCACGCCGTGGTTGTACGCGAAGGTGACCGATGCCGGCGGTTCGAAGCTGGTGCTGGGCGCGGAGGTCGAGCACGATCCGGCCGTACCGGCGCAGGGCACGGGACTGATCTGGTCCGGCAAGGCCACCACCTCCTACGCTTCGGGCGGCAATGCCTGGGTGCAGGTGCCTGCAGCGAAGCTGACGGACGGCATGAAGGTTCGCTGGCGAGCGCGCGGTGTGACGACGGCGGGCGTGGAGGGCGAGTGGTCGCCCTGGCAGAGCGCCGTGGTGGACGTGACGAAGCCCGCTGCCTCCGACGCCGGTTTGACTCCGGCGACCAAGGGTGCGACGTCGTGGACGGCGTCGTCGGTGACGCCGTGGGTGTACGCCAAGGTCAGCGACCCTGATTCGCGTGCTTCGAAACTGTGGGCGCAGGTCGAGCACGATCCGGCCGTACCGGCGCAGGGTACGGGCCTGATCTGGGAGGGCAAGGGCGCCACCGCGTACGCTTCGGGTGGCAACGCCTGGGTGCAGCTCCCGGCCGCGAAGCTGACCGACGGGATGAAGGTCCGCTGGCGCGTACGCGGTGAGACCGCCACCGGCGCCCTCGGCCCATGGACCGACTGGACCGCTGCCGCCATCGACCTCAACAAACCGGCGATCCAGTCACTGGGCATGGATCCCGCCCTTCCCGGTTCCGCGTCGTGGACGGCGGGGACGTTGACGCCGTGGCTGTTCGCGAAGGTGACCGATCCGGAGAACCGGTCGAGCAAGCTCAACGTGGAGGTCGAGCACGACCCGGCCGTTCCCGCTCAGGGGGCGGGGCTGATCTGGTCCGGTTCCTCGGACAAGGCGTACGTGTCAGGCACCAATGCCTGGGCGGTCGTGCCGTCAGGGAAGCTGACCGACGGCTGGCAGATCCGCTGGCGGGCCCGCGCCACCACCACGTCCGGGTCGTCGGGGCCGTGGTCGGAGTGGGTGTCGGCGCGCGTGGACACGACGGTGTTCAAGACGATCCCGCCCGGGCCCGCAGTGAGCATGGTGTCGGCGCCTGTCGGCCAGTTGGTGACGGGCAAGTGGATACTGCCGACCACCAGCCCGTCCTTCACCGCCGCGATCTCGGACGTGGACCGGCGGCCTGGCGTGCTGGAGGCGGAGGTCGAGCACGACCCGGCGGCGACCGGCCAGGGTACGGGGCTGATCTGGTCCGGGCAGAGCACGACGTTCGATGAAACATGTTTCACGGGGCAGACGTGCTGGGCTTCGCACGAGTCGCCCGCGGTGACGGGGCTGCAGAACGGCTGGCACGTCCGGTGGCGGGTGCGCGCGGTGGTGCAGTCCACCGCCACCGCAGGCGCGCTGGTGTCGGGCCCGTGGTCGGAGTGGCAGTACGCGCGCGTGGACACCTCCAAGCCGGTGGTGTCGGAGGCGACGGCCTCCCCGGGACAGCAGGTAGCGGGCTTGTGGACGTTGCCGTCCACGCAGCCGACCTTCTACGCCTACGGCGGCGATCCCGATTCACGCAAGTTGCGCCTTGAGGCGCAGATCGAGCACGACCCGTCGGCCGCCGGCCAGGGCTCCGGGCTTATCTGGTCCGATACCGGCACGCTGTCGAGCAGCGGTTGTTACGCGTCGAGCAAATGTTGGCTGCAGTCTCCCGCGGTGACGGCGGGCAAGCTAAGGGACGGCTGGCTGGTCCGCTGGCGCGTGCGCGTGTCCACCGGCGACCAGGTGGCCGGCCCGTGGTCGGAATGGCAGGCCGGACGGGTGGACACCTCCAAGCCGGTGGTGTCGGAGATGCTGGCCTCCCCGGGACAGCAGGCGTCAGGACTATGGAGGTTGCCGTCCACGCAGCCGACCTTCTACGCGTACGGCGGCGACCCGGATTCGCGGCCGTTGCGCCTGGAGGCGGAGATCGAGCACGATCCGTCGGCGGCGAGCCAGGGCTCGGGCCTGATCTGGGCGGCCGCCGGCGCGATGTCGAGCGGCGGTTGTTACACGACCAGCAGATGCTGGTTGCAGACCCCCACGGTGGCGTCGGGCGAACTCAAGGACGGCTGGCTGGTTCGCTGGCGGGTGCGGGCGTCCACCGCTGAAGGGGAGGCGGGCCCGTGGTCGGAGTGGCAGTCCGCGCGAGTGGACGCCTCCAAGCCGGTGGTGTCGGAGATGCTGGCCTCGCCGGGCCAGCAGGTGGCGGGGCTGTGGACGTTGCCGTCCACGCAGCCGACCTTCTACGCCTATGGCGGCGACCCCGACTCGCGGGCGTTGCGTCTGGAGGCGCAGGTCGAGCACGATCCCGCGGTCGCAGCGCAGGGCACAGGGTTGATCTGGTCCGGTACCGGCGCGGTGTCGAGCGGCGGTTGTTACACGACCAGCAGATGCTGGTTGCAGTCTCCCGCTGTGACGGCGGGCAAGTTGAAGGACGGTTGGCTGGTTCGCTGGCGGGTCCGCGTGTCCACCGCCGACGGGATTGCCAGTCAGTGGTCGGAGTGGCAGGGCGGACGGGTGGATACCTCCAAGCCGGTGGTGTCGGAGATGCTGGCTTCCCCGGGGCAGCAGGTGGCGGGGTTGTGGACGTTGTCGTCCGTGCAGCCGACCTTCTACGCCTATGGCGGGGACCCGGATTCGCGGGCGTTGCGTCTGGAGGCGCAGGTTGAGCACGATCCGTCGGTCGGGGCGCAGGGTACGGGGTTGATCTGGTCGGGTTCTGGTTCGTTGTCGTCCAGTGGTTGTTATACGACCAGTAGGTGTTATCTGCAGACGCCTGCGGTGGCGTCGGGCAAGTTG
>NZ_JBFANV010000032.1:0-112741 GCF_040674955.1 Nonomuraea sp. NPDC049695
GGTGCAGGCCGTCGCCACCCGGCTGGAGGCGGAGAACGCCACGATCTCGCAGGGCGTCGTCGAGTCCAACCACGCCGGGTTCTCCGGCACCGGGTTCGTCAACTCCGACAACGTGGCCGGCGCCTACGTGGAGTGGCGGCACGACGCCGCCGCGGCCGGCCCCGTCACGCTCGCCGTCCGCTACGCCAACGGCACGAGCACGGACCGCCCCGCTGACCTGGCCGTCAACGGCCGGGTGGTGGCCTCCGGCCTGTCCTTCCCCGGCACCGGCGCCTGGACCTCGTGGACCTCCCGGAGCGTGGTCGCCGACCTCGCCGCCGGCGCCAACACCATCCGCCTCACCGCCACCACGGCGGGCGGCTGCCCCAATCTCGACTACCTGGAGGTGCTCCAATGACGATCTCCCGTCGCGACCTCCTCAAGGCCGGAGGCGTGGCGGGCGGCGCCCTGCTCGCGTCCTCCGCCATGGCCCGCGCGGCGAGCGGGTCCACGCACGCCGGGCCGGTCGCCGTGGGCGGACCCGCGAACACCGGGCCGGTCGCCGCCGGCGGGCCCGCGAACGCCGAGCCCGTCGCCGCGGGCGCGGCGGGCTCGGCCGCCTCGCCCTGGGATCGCGTGCCCGAGATCCTGTCGAGGATCGTCCCGCCGTCCTTCCCCGACCGCGCCTTCCCCATCACCTCCTACGGCGCCGTCGGCGACGGCAGCACCGACTGCACGGCCGCGTTCCGCGACGCCATCGCCGCGTGCGCCGCGGCGGGCGGCGGCCGGGTGGTGGTGCCGTCCGGGACGTTCCGCACCGGCAAGATCCACCTGCTGTCGAACGTCAACCTCCAGGTGAACGGCACCATCAGGTTCCGCACGGACCCGGGCTCGTACCTGCCGACCGTGCTCACCCGCTGGGAGGGGATCGAGTGCTACAACTACTCGCCCTTCATCTACGCCAACGGCCAGACCAACATCGCGATCACGGGGACCGGCACCATCGACGGCAACGCGCCCGCCGGTGACTGGTCGTCGTGGGGAAGCGGCGGCGCGGACCGCGACCAGCTCCGCGAGTGGGGCGCGAACGACCATCCGGTGGCGCAGCGCCAGTTCGGTGACGGCCACAAGCTGCGGCCCAACCTGATCGGCCTCTACAACTGCACCGCGGTGCTCGTCGAAGGCGTCAACCTGCGCAACCCGGCGATGTGGACCCTCCACCCGGTCTACTGCACGAACGTCACCGTCAGGAACGTCACCTTCTACTCGACCAACTCCCAGGGCGACGGCTGCGACCCCGACTCGTGCACCGACGTGCTGATCACCGGCTGCAGGTTCAACACCAACGACGACTGCGTCCCCGTCAAGTCGGGCCGCGACCGCGACGGCCGCCGCGTCGGCCGGCCCTCGCAGAACATCGTGGTCCAGAACTGCAAGTTCAGCGGCCGATGGGGCGGCGTGACCATCGGCAGCGAGATGTCGGGCGGGGTCCGGGACGTGTTCGCCGAGGACTGCGAGTGCAACGCGCCCGACTTCCCCGGCCGCTACCCGGTCAAGTACGCCCTCTACGTCAAGACCAGCTTCAACCGCGGCGGCTACGTGGACGGCGTCCACCTGCGCCGCATCACCGGCCACGACCTGGAGCGCAGCGCACTCTACGTCACGCTCAACTACGAGACGTCGGGCTCCCTGCCGCCGGTCGTCCAGAACTTCACCGCCGACGGGCTCACCATCGACGGCGCGGCGCAGGCGTACGACCTGGACGGCCGCTCGACGGACCACATCAAGAACGTCACGATCTCCAACAGCACGTTCACCGGCATCACGACGGCCACGCCCACCGCGTCGAACGTCGACAACCTGGTGCTGTCCGGCGTCTTCGTCAACGGAAAGGACATCTCCACCACCCAGCCGCCGGCCGGGACGCGCTACGAGGCCGAGGACGCCGTGATCTCGCAGGGCGCCGTCGAGTCCAACCACGCCGGCTACTCCGGCACCGGGTTCGTCAACTCCGACAACGTGGCCGGCGCGTACGTCGAGTTCGCGGTGAGCGCGGCGGCGGCCGGCAGCAGGCCCCTCACCATCAGGTACGCCAACGGCACGAGCACCAACCGGCCCTTCGCGGTCACCGTCAACGGGACCGCCGTCGGCTCCGCCGTCAACGCGCCCGGCACCGGCGCCTGGACGACCTGGACGTCCGCCTCCGTCACCGTGCCCCTCGTCTCCGGCACCAACACCGTCCGGCTCACCGCCACCACGTCCGGCGGCCTGCCCAACCTCGACTACGTGGAGATCCAGCCATGATCGCCCTTCGCCGAGCCCTGGCGGCGTGCGCCGCGGCCCTGCTCGGCCTGTCATCCCAGCCCGCGAGCGCGGCCTCCGGACCCGGATCGGCGTCTCGGACCGCGGGCGTGCTCGCGGAGTTCAACGTGCGCGACTACGGCGCCACCGGCAACGGTTCCACCAACGACGACGACGCCATCGACCGCGCCATCAACGCCGCGAGCGCCGCCCCCGGCGGCACCGTGGTCTTCCCCTCCGGCCGCTACCGGGCCCGTACGATCCACCTGAAGTCGCACGTCACGCTCAGGCTCGACGCCGGCTCCACCCTCCTGGCGGCGAGCAGCGGCATGGACGCGCCCGAGTCCAACGCGAACGACGACTACCAGGACTACGGCCACAGCCACTTCCACAACTCGCTCATGTGGGGCAGCGGCATCAGCGACTTCCACATCACCGGCACCGGCACGATCGACGGCGACGGCAACCTGATCACCGGCAACCCGGACTCCGGCGAGGCCGACAAGGCGCTCACGCTCACCGAGTGCTCCGACATCAGCCTGACCGGGGTCACGTTCCGGCGCGGCGGCCACTTCGGCGCGCTGATCAACGGCTGCCACGACATCACGATCGACAACCTGAAGACGGTCTACGCCAGCAGCGGCGTGCGCGACGGCATCAACCTGATCAACAGCTGGAACGTCACCGTCACCAACAGCCGCATCGAGGCGAGCGACGACGCCCTGGTGTTCAAGAGCGACTACGCCCTCGGCCACACCTACACCAGCCAGAACGTCCGCGTTCGCGACACCACCGTCTACTCGCACGAGAACAACGCGCTGCAGTTCGGCTCGGAGACCTGCGGGAGCTTCCGCGACTTCCGGTTCGAGAACATCACCGTGCTGGGCGCCGGCAAGGCCGGCATCGGCATCGTCTCCATGGACGGCGCGGTCATCGAGGACGTCCACTACGACAACGTGACGCTCACCAAGACCACGTCGCCCTTCTTCTTCAAGATCGGTGAGCGGAAGCGCTGCCCCGGCTCGCCGCCCGCCGGACGGATCCGGAACATCACGATCTCGAACGTCACCGGGACCGACCTGACCGCGCCCGTGGTCACCAGCACGGTCGGCGCGTCCGACTACACCAGCACGCTGACCGGCACGCCGTCCGTGGACCTCGGCCCCGGCATCACGTTCCAGAACGTGGACCTCACGGTCCCCGGCGGCCACCCCGCCTCGGAGGCGAGCAGGGTGCCGGGCGAGTACCTCACCACGTACCCGCCGCGCGACTACGGTGCGCGCCCCTCGTACGGCTACTGGATCCGGCACGCCACCGGCATCACGCTCAACGGCGAGACCAGGTTCGACGAGAACGACAACCGGCCGTACGTCATCGCCGACGACGCCTCCGACGTTCAGCTGAACGGCGTCGTCGCGCAACGCGGCAGTGGCAGCGCGTACGACGCCGGGTTCAGCGGCGTCAACGGCTACGCCGTGCGCGACAGCGCCGACACCTCGGGCGGCGCGCTGCGGGTGCGGGCCACCAACTCCACGCCCATCGGGGAGGACCCGGTCAGCCTGTACGCCGAGGCGGAGTCCGGCACGATCACCGCGCCGATGCAGACGGCGGCCGACACCACCGCGTCCGGCGGCTCGTACGTGAGCGTGGCCGCGGGCAACAACAGCAAGTCCAGCGCGCCCGCCACCGGCTGGGCCACGCTCGCGTTCGACCTCCCGCGCGGCGGCACCTTCGCCGTCTGGGCCCGGGTGATCGCCGCCAACGACGGAGACGACTCGTTCTGGGTGCGCTCCGGCACAGGAACGTGGAGCAACTGGAACAACATCCCGATCGGCACCTCCTGGCACTGGGCCAAGCTGCCCATCACGTACGACCTGGCGGCCGGAGCACGCACGATCACCTTCGCCTACCGAGAGGACGGCGCCCGGCTGGATCGGGTGGCCATCTCCAGCGACCCCGCGTTCACCCCTGGATCCTAGGAGACGCACCATGAAACGCACGGCGACGCTCGCCGTCTTAGCGCTCCTGCTCGGCCTCCTCACCGCCGTTCCGGCCCGGGCCGACCTGCAGCACCCGCGCCAGGCGTTCCTGCGCAACTCGATCGCCGGGCTCTTCCTCCACTGGGGCGAGCGGACCTCGCCGCAGCACACCAGTTGCAGCGCGTGGGAGGCCGACGTCACCAACGGCGGCTGGAGCGCCTCCTACTGGGTGAACGAGGCCAAGAAGCTGCACGCCCAGTACATCGTGCTGGCCACCTTCCACAGCAGGCTCGGGTACGCCCGGCCGTACCCGAGCGAGATCCCCGGCTCCTGCCGCACCACGCGGGACTTCCTCGGGGAGCTGATCGACGCCGCGGACGCGCAGGGACTGAAGGTCATCAACTACATGACCGACGACCCGCAGTGGCACAACGAGGGGCTCAGCTCCGGCGACTGGCTCAACTCCTCGGCCTTCTCCAGCTACGTCGGCCACAGCGTGGACCTGACCACCCGCGACGGGTTCGGCGAGTTCAGCTACCTGCAGTTCTTCGAGCAGATGAAGCGCTACCCGAAGCTGGCCGGGTTCTGGATCGACAACGACAACGCCTACTGGGAGCGCAACGACCTCTACGCCAAGATCTACCAGCAGCGCCCCGACATGACGATCTCGAACAACAACGAAGACACGCCGATCATGGACATGATCAGCAACGAGCAGAAGACCGGCATGACGCCGTCGTACGACTACCCGCAGGCGATCTACACGGCGCTGCCGCGGCTGATCGAGGCCGACTTCAAGCTGCCCACCGGCGGGCCCTGGTGGTACGGCGGCTCCGACCAGGCCGTGGACCGCAAGCTCACGCTCGGCCGGCTCATCACGAACGCCGGCTCGTCGGTCAAGGCGCTCATGGCCGAGACCGCCATGGTCAACGGCCGCTTCCCCGCCCAGCAGGCCGACTTCAACAACTTCGCGAACACCTACCTCTCGGCCATCTGGGAGTCGCTCGGCGGCACCGAGGGCGGCGGCTACATGTTCGGCGGGCTCAAGCCGGGCTTCTGGAACAACGGCGCGCACGGCGTGACCACGGTCGCCAAGAACGACCCCGACCGGCACTACGTCCACGTGCTCACGCCGCCGTCCGGCAGCACGCTGTCGCTGCGGGACAACGGCTACCGGATCACCTCGGTGACGAACCTGCGCACCGGCGCGCCCGTCACGTTCACCCAGTCGGGCGGCACGCTGACGCTGAGCGGGATCGGCAGCTGGGACACGTACGACACGGTCTTCAAGGTGATCTCGAGCGGCCGCCAGGGGATCTACACCGGCGTCACGCTCTCGGCGAGCTCGTCCACCAGCGGCCACGGCGCGTCGGCGGCGGGCGACGGCGACTATCTGACCTACTGGGACAGCAACGCCGCCGAGCCCGCGCGGCTCACCTTCGACCTGGGCTCGGCCAAGCGCATCCAGTACCTCGCCGTCAACCAGCGGGAGGACTCCACCGTCTACCCGTCGTCCGGCTCCGCGCGGATCTCCGACTACCAGGTGCACGTCAGCGACGACGGCTCGAACTGGGGGAGCGCGGTCAAGACCGGGACCGTCCCGAACGCGCGCGGCGTGCAGTTCATCGACCTGAGCGCCGTCACCGCCCGTTATGTCCGGCTCAGCAAGACCGGGCACCACGGCGTCGCCCGCTGGCGGGTGGACGAGGCGTGGGTCGGCGGCCAGTACGCGGGCGGCAGTGCCCCGTCCGGCACCCGCTACGAGGCCGAGAACGCGACGATCTCGCAGGGCGTCGCCGAGTCCAACCACGCGGGGTACTCGGGGACGGGATTCGTCAACGGCGACAACGTGGCCGGCTCGTACGTGGAGTTCTCCGTGAACGCGCCCGCGGCCGGAACCGCCACGATCGCGTTGCGTTACGCCAACGGGACGTCGACCAACCGGCCGTCGGCCATCGCCGTGAACGGCGGCGCCGCCCAGACCCGCGACTATGCCGGCACCGGTGACTGGACCACCTGGACGACCGACACGTTCACCGTCCCGCTCAATGCCGGGGCCAACACACTGCGGGTGACCGCGACGACGGACGGCGGCAACCCGAACCTCGACTACATCGACGTCACCACGGGAGGTGTCTCATGAAGGGCGCACGCTCGGGACGTGCGAAAGGCGCGCTCGCGGCCGTGGCGCTCGTCGCCGCGTGCCTGGCCGTCCCCGCCGGCGCCGCTCCGGCCGCCGCCTCGGACAACGGGCTGTCGATCAGGCCCGCGATGGGCTGGAGCAGCTGGAGCTTCGTCCGCCGCTGGCCCGACGAGACCAAGATGAAGGCGCAGGCGGACGCGCTGGTCAGCAGCGGCCTGGCCGACAAGGGCTACGTCTACGTCAACCTCGACGACTTCTACCAGAAGTGCGACTCCAACGGCTTCGTCGTCGACAACTACGGCCGCTGGGCGGTCGACACCGCCAAGTTCCCGTCCGGGATCAAGGCGCTGGCCGACTACGTGCACGCCAAGGGGCTGAAGTTCGGCTTCTACGTCACCCCCGGCATCGCGAAGAACGCCGTCACCGCCAACAAGCCCATCGAGGGCACGTCGTACCACGCGCAGGACATTGCGGACACGACGCAGACGCACAAGAACTACAACTGCAAGAACATGTACCGGCTCAAGTACTCCCACCCGGGCGCGCAGGCGTTCATCAACTCGTGGGCCAACCAGATGGCCTCGTGGGGCGTGGACTACCTCAAGATCGACGGCGTGGACGCGACCACGGTCGCCGACGTGGAGGCGTGGGACAAGGCGCTGCGCCAGACCGGCCGGCCGATCAACTTCGCGCTCTCCAACAACCTGCCGATCGCCCAGGCCACCACCTGGAAGCGGCTGGCCAACAGCTGGCGCACCCAGGGCGACGTCGAGTGCTACTGCGGCTCGGGGCCGAACGGCAGCGGCTACCCGCTGACCGACTGGTCGCACGTCGTGAGCCGGTTCAACTCGGCCGCCTCCTGGCAGCAGTACGCCGGCCCCGGGGGGTGGAACGACTACGACTCGCTGCAGATCGGCAACGGCGACCAGGTCGGGCTCACCGCCGACCAGCGCCGCTCGCACATGACGCACTGGGCGATGGCCGCGAGCCCGCTGCTGCTCGGCACCGACCTGACCGCGCTCACCTCGGTCGACCTGGCGATGCTGAAGAACGACCGGCTCATCGCGGTCAACCAGGACGGCGTCGCCGCGCAGCGCGTCGTCAACAGCGGCGTCAACCAGGTGTGGCGCAAGCGGGAGTCGAACGGCGACTACATCGTCGCGCTCTACAACACCGGCACGTCGGGCAACTCCACGGTGAGCGTCACCTGGTCACAGGTGGGCTTCAGCGGACCGGCCGCGGTCACGAACCTGTGGTCGGGCGCGTCGGAGGGCACCGTCAGCTCCTCCTACAGCGCCACGTTGCGGCCCGGCGAGACCCGCCTCATCCGGGTACGGCCCAACGCGGGGCAACGGTACGAGGCCGAGGACGCGACGATCTCGCAGGGCGCCGCCGAGTCCAACCACGCGGGCTACTCCGGGACGGGCTTCGTCAACGGCGACAACGTGGTGGGCTCGTACGTGGAGTTCACGGTGAACGCCGCCTCGGCCGGAACCGCCACACTCACCCTGCGTTACGCCAACGGAACGTCGACCAACCGCCCGATGACCATCGACGTCAACGGCACCACCACCACGCGGGACTTCCCCGGCACCGGCGACTGGGACACCTGGGCGGACGCCACGTTCACCGTGTCCCTGCAGGCCGGCGCCAACACCGTCCGAGCCACCGCCACCACCGCCAACGGCGGCCCCAACGTCGACTACCTCGACCTCTCCTGACCGGAAGGAGCGCCCATGCACCCCCCACGTCTGCGCTTACCCGCTTTCGCGCGCTTACGCCCCCTGATCGTCCTGGCCGCCGCCTGCCTCGCCGTCACAGCGCTGGTCGCACTGCCCGCCCGGGCCGCGACCGTCCGCTACGAGGCCGAGAACGCGACGATCTCGCAGGGCGTCGTCGAGTCCAACCACGCCGGGTTCTCCGGCACCGGCTTCGTCAACAGCGACAACGCCTCCGGCCCGTACACGGAGTGGACGGTCAACGCGCCTGCGGCGGGCACCGCCACGCTGGCCATCCGCTTCGCCAACGGCACGACCAGCGCCCGCACCGCGGACGTCTCGGTGAACGGCACGGTCGTCTCGGCCGGCCGCTCGTTCGCCACCACCGGGGCCTGGACCACGTGGGCCACCTCGACCCTCACCGCGACGCTCAACGCGGGCGACAACACCATCCGCCTCACGGCCGCGAACTCGGGCGGTAACCCCAACCTCGACTACCTCGAGGTCACCGTGGCCGACGCGCCCGCGACCGAGTACCAGGCGGAGGCCGCCACGCTGTCACAGGCCGCGGTGGCGACCAACCACACCGGATACACCGGCTCCGGCTTCGTCGACTACGTCAACACGACCGGCGGCTACATCGAGTGGACGGTCAACGTGGCCGACTCCGGTTCGCACACGCTCACCCTGCGTTACGCCAACGGGACGTCGACCAACCGCCCGATGAGCATCGACGTCAACGGCACGGTCACCACGCGCGACTTCCCCGCCACCGCCAACTGGGACACCTGGGCGGACGCCCAGATCACCGCCACGCTGAACGCCGGCGTCAACACCGTCCGCGCGACCGCCACCACCGCCAACGGCGGCCCCAACGTGGACCGGCTCTCGGTCAGCGGCCCCGGCGGCCCCGACGGGCAGGCGCCGACCGTGCCCGTGAGCGTCCGCGTCACCGGCACCTCGGCCTCCAGCATCTCGCTGGCCTGGACCGACTCCTCCGACAACGTGGCCGTCACCGGCTACCGCGTCTACGAGGGGACGACCGTGGTCACCACGACGCCGACCGCCGGCGCCACGATCGGCGGGCTCACCGCCGGGTCCACGCACACGTACACGGTCACCGCGTTCGACGCGGCCGGCAACGAGTCGGGGCACAGCACCGCGGTCAGCGGCACGACCGGCGGTGGCGGCGGCACCGGCCCGACGGCCGACCAGCTCCTGGCGAAGGTGACGTCGTGCAGCCAGATCTCCAACGGCAAGTACAAGACGGACTCCGACGTGAGCTCGGCGACGGTCGCGGTCTGCCAGAAGACCGGCGCGGTGTTCTGGAAGGGCGACATGGACATCGACTGCGACGGAGTCCGCACGTCGCAGTGCAACGAGGACACCGACTGCTGCTTCCAGGCCGACACGTTCTGCCACACCAGCGGCGACTCGCCGCTCAACGCGGCGCAGCTCGCGTACATGGTGGTGCCCAGCTCCAGCTCCATCTGGGACTACCGGACCAAGGGCATCGGCTGCGGCACCGTGGTGGCGATCGTCTACAACGGGCAGGTGGAGTACGCGGTGATGGGTGACACGGGGCCGAGCGGCATCATCGGCGAGGCCTCCTACCGGACGGCCGCGGACCTGGGCATCAACCCCGACCCCAGCAACGGCGGCACCGACACCGGCGTCACCTACATCGTCTTCACCGGCTCCGACACCAAGGTCCAGACCATCGAGAACCACTCCCAGGCGGTGACCCTGGGCCGCACGCTGGCCCAGCGCTTCCTCGACCAGAACTGACCGGCTTGTCTCGTGCGGCCCGCCGCTTCTCCCAGGGTGGGCCGCACGCCCTTCACAACACCCATTTTGTACGGCTGCGCACGGTGGGCCGGGCGGTGAGCAGCGTGACCATGTAGTCATGCAGGTCCTCGGCCCAGGACAGCAGGCCGGCGACCCTGCCCTCGCGTACCTCGGCCTCGACGAACGCCGTGACCCCGTACACGATGAGCCGCGCGGTCGTGGCGGACAGCGGTGGCAGCGCGGGGTCCGCCTTCCTGGCCCTGGCGGCCATGGCGGTGACCATGTCGATGAACGGGTGGTAGGCGCGGTCGCGCTGGGCCACCGCCCGCTCGCCCGCGCGCGGCAGCTCCACGAAGTAAGCCTGCGCGTAGGCCGGGCGCTCCTGCCACCAGCGTAGATACGCCCGCAGCCCGCGCAGGTTCGCGACCCGCCAGTCGTCCGGCGAGGCGGCGGCCGTGCGGATCTCCTCGATCAGCTCCGGCAGGTCGCGTTCGCACAGGGCAAGGAAGCAGCCCTCCTTGTCGGCGAACTGCTGGTAGAAGGCGTTGCGTGAGACCCGGGCCGCCGCGATCACGTCGGGCACGGTCGTGGCGGCGTAGCCGCGCCGCGCCACCAGCTGCAGCATCGCCTCGATCAGCCGCTCCCGCTGCGAGCTCCGCACGGTCTCCGGCGAGAGCCCGTGACGCCCCCGGGGGAGCGGCTCAGCGATCGGAACTTCGTTCTGTTGATCCCTTGACATCGCTCACCGATCGTACTTCGCTTCGGTTAGGAGACGTTCATGTCTCCAAACCCTTCCCCGCGAGGTGACCATGGAACACATCACTCGGCGGCGCGCGCTCCGAACGGGCATCGCGGGCCTCCTGGCGGCGGGCGTCCTGTCCCGTACGACGTCCGCGGAGGCGGCGAGCGCCGTCGAGTCGCACTTCGCGGCCCGCGGCCCGCACGCGGTCGCGACCGGCACCTCCGGCGGCCACCGGCTCTACTACCCCGCCGACCTGGGCGCGGGCGGATTCGCGCACCCGATCGTCACCTGGGGCAACGGCACCAACGCCACCCCCGACAACTACCCCGGCGTGCTCAACCAGCTCGCCTCCTGGGGCTTCGCCGTCGTCGCCTCGACCGACACCACCACGGGCACCGGAGCCGAGATCCTGGCAGCCGCACAGCACCTCGTCGGGCTCAACTCGGACTCCGGCAGCGTCTTCGCCGGTAAGCTCGACGTGACCAGGGTCGCGGCGGTGGGCCACTCCCAGGGCGCGGGCGGCTCGGTCAACGCCACCAACCACTCCGCCGGGCTGATCACGACGGTCGTGCCGATCGCGCTGCCCGCCCAGGTCTGGGTCGGCGCGGGGGACGAGTTCTCCGTCGCGGCGCTGACCTGCCCCGTGCTCTTCCTCAGCGGCGCGAACGACTGGCTCATCTCCTCGGCCGCCGCCGTCCAGGGCTACTACGACCAGGTGCCAGGCGCGGCGGGCAAGGCGCTGCTCAAGGGCGCGGGCCACAACGACATCCAGAACGGCGGCGGCGGCTTCCTCGGCTACCTGACCGCCTGGCTCATGTACCGGTTACGCGACGACGCGCTCGCCCGCGGCGCCTTCGCGGGCTCCGCACCCGAGCTGCCCACCAACACCGCCTGGCAGAACCAGGCACTCAAGAACCTCAGCTAAGGGCCGTCCACCGCGGGGGGCGTGTCGCCAGGGAAGGTGGGGCGATGATTCCGAGTGCAGCTGAGATGGTCGCGTGGATTCAGGCCATCACCGAGCGGGGCATCAGGCGCCCCGGTTATCCGGCCGACGACTGGGCCGCCGCGTGGGCCGCCGAGCGTTTCGAGGAGTTCGGGCTGGAGGGTGTGCGGCTGGCGCCCGTCGAGCTGCCGTACTGGAAGCCGGTCAGGGCCACCCTCGCGGTGGAGGGCGGGCCCGGGTTCGAGGCGTTCGCGCTGCCGTACACGCGGGCGAAGGCCCAGGTGCGGGCGCCGCTGAGCAGGGAGGTCGCGCCGGGGGCGATCGTGGTGGCCGAGACGGCGTTCACGGAGCTGCCGCAGTCGTACGTCAGGGACCTGGCGACCGCCTGGCACGACCCTGAAGGCGTGTTCGACTCGCTCACGCAGGTGCTGCCGTTCCAACTCGACTACCTGGACGTGCTGCACGGCGCGATGCGGGACGGCGCGGCGGGGTTCGCGGGCGGGCTGACCGGCGTGCCGTGGGAGACCCGCGACTACTACGCCCCCTACGACGCCCAGCCCAGGGACATCCCGGCCGTGTGGCTGTCCGGTCGCGACGCCCGGCAGGTGCTCGCGCTGATGGACGAGGGGCCGCGCACCGGCGTGCTCACCGTCGAGGCGGAGACCGGCCCCGCCGTCTCGCACAACGTCATCGGGACCCTGCCGGGCGCGTCGGACCAGTGGGTGATCGTCGGCTCGCACCACGACGCGCCCTGGGCGTCGGCCGTCGAGGACGCCACCGGCGTCGCGCTCGTGCTGGCCGCCGCCCGCCACTGGGCCTCCGTGCCCGCCCGCGAGCGCCCACACAACCTGGTCTTCCTGCTCACCGCCGGTCACATGGCGCTGGCCGCCGGTACGAGGGCGTTCATCGAGGAGAACCGGGCCATGCTCCCGGACGTCGTGCTCCAGCTCCACCTGGAGCACGCCGCACTCCGATGTGTCGGCGTGGACGGCGAACTGGTGCCGACCGGCGATCCGGAGCCGCGCTGGTGGTTCACCTCCAGGCGGCCCCAGCTGGAGAGGCTCGTCCACGAGGCGCTGGTCGCCGAGGACCTGCGGCGCTCGTTCGTGCTCCCGCCCGACGTGTTCTCCCCGATGCCGCCGACCGACGGCGCCTACTTCCACCCGGAGGGCGTGCCGCTGGTGCACTTCCTGTCCGCGCCGATGTACCTGTTCGACTCCGCCGACACCCTGGACAAGGTGGACGTGGCGGGGCTGGAGCCGCTGGCCCGCGCCGCCGTCAGGATCGTCGAGGGCACCGCGGGCTGGAGCGCCCGCGAGCCCTCATGACGGTCATGAGCGGCCGAGGATGGCGGCGGCCCGTTCGCGCATCTCCACCTTGCGGATCTTGCCCGTGACAGTCATGGGGAACGCGTCCACCACGTGGACGTACCGGGGGATCTTGTAGTGGGCGAGCCGGCCCGCGCAGAACTCCCTGATCCGCTCGGCCGTCAGCGGCTCGGCGCCCGGCCGCATGACGATCCAGGCCATGAGCTCCTCCCCGTACTTCTCGTCGGGCACGCCGATCACCTGGACGTCGCCGATGTCCGGGTGGCCGTACAGGAACTCCTCGATCTCGCGCGGGTAGATGTTCTCGCCGCCGCGGATGACCATGTCCTTGATGCGGCCCACGATGCTGACGTAGCCGTCGTCGTCCATGGTGGCCAGGTCGCCGGTGTGCATCCAGCGGGCGGCGTCCACGGCCTCGGCCGTGGCCTCCGGCTGACCCCAGTAGCCGAGCATGACCGAGTAGCCGCGGGTGCAGAGCTCGCCCGGCTCGCCCCGGGGGACGGCCAGGCGGGTCTCCGGGTCGACGACCTTGACCTCGATGTGCGGCATGACGCGGCCGACGGTCTCGGTGCGGCGGGCCAGGCCGTCGTCCCTGCGGGTCATCGTGGACACCGGTGAGGTCTCGGTCATGCCGTAGCAGATGGCGACCTCGGTCATGTTCATCTCGCTGACGACGCGTTTCATGACCTCGACGGGGCACGGGGAGCCCGCCATGATGCCCGTTCTGAGGGTCGAAAGGTCGAAATTTCCGGACCCGGGCAGGGCGGCGAGCTCGGCGATGAACATCGTCGGCACCCCGTACAGGGACGTGCACCGCTCCTCCTGCACGGCGCGCAGCGTCGCCTCCGGGTCGAACCCCGGCGACGGCAGCACGACGCACGAGCCGTGCGAGGTCGCGCCGAGGTTGCCCATCACCATCCCGAAGCAGTGGTAGAGCGGCACCGGCAGGCACACCCGGTCCGCCTCCGTGTAGCCGAGCAGCTCGCCGACGAAGTAGCCGTTGTTGAGGATGTTGTGGTGGGAGAGCGTGGCGCCCTTGGGGAAGCCGGTGGTCCCCGACGTGTACTGGATGTTGATCGGGTCGTCGAACGCCAGCCGCGCCGCCCGTTCCCGCAGCGCCGCCGGGTCGCCGCGCCTGCCGTTCTCGACCAGTTCGTCCCATCCCGGCTCGCCGATGAACACGGCGTCCTCGAACCCGATCTCCCCGATCATCGCCCGGTAGTCGCTGGTCTTGTGCGCGACCGCGCTGATCAGCAGCCGCATGCCGGACTGCTTCACGACGTAGGCCAGTTCGTGGGCCCGGTACGCGGGGTTGACGTTGACCAGGATCGCGCCGATCTTGGCGGTGGCGTACTGGACGAGCACCCACTCCGCGCAGTTGGGCGCCCAGATGCCCACCCGGTCGCCCTTGGCGATGCCGCGGGCCAGCAGGCCGAGCGCCACCTCGTTCACGGCGGCGTCCAGCTCCGCGTAGGTCCAGCGGCGCCCGGCCGCCACGTCCACCAGCGCCTCCCGCCCGCCGAAGCGCGCCACGGTGCGCTCGAAGTTCTCCCCGATCGTCTCGCCCAGCAGGGGGACCTCGGACACGCCCGAGGCGTACGAGAGCAGTGCGTCAGCCATGCCCGGAGGATTCCCCCGTATCCGGCTCCCCGCCACCCCCGTTCGGGGGTGGCTCTCGCCGCCAGGCCTGGTCCATGCTGGTGCCATGGCCGCACCGCACGCGCCCGCCGCCCGTGAACGTGAGACGTTCCAGACTGCCGTGGGCAGGCTGCGGCGCGCCACCGGGCTGCCCGTCGCGTTCGGCGGCCTGGTGGGGAGCCGCTCTCACGGCGTCACGCTGACGGAGTTCAGCGGCACCCTGACCGGCGTGCTGCGCGGCCTCGTCGTCAGCTCGGGCAACGGGCTCGGCGGCCGGGTGATCACCACCGCCCGGCCCGGCGCCGTCGACGACTACACCGCCGACCCGCGCATCAGCCACGAGTACGACACACCGGTCAACGTCGAGGGCCTGCGGGCCATCGCGGCCGTGCCGGTCACCGTGGACGGCGCGGTGTCAGGCGTCCTGTACGGCGGGATCCGCGAGCCGCTGTCGATCAGCGACCGCGTGGTGGACGCCATGACGCAGGTCGCCCTGCGGCTGGGCTTCGAGCTGTCCGTACGGCGTGAGGTGGAGCGCCGGCTGGCCGAGATGGAGACGGCGGCGATCACCCGCGCCGCCCGCGAGTCGCCGACCGCCGGTGAGTGGGAGGCGGTCCGCCAGGCGCACGCCGAGCTCAGGGCCATCACGCAGGACGTCGCCGACGACGGGATCCGGGCCCGCCTCCAGGACGTCTGCGACCGGCTGGCCGGCTCGAACGGCCGGGCCGCCCCGGATCGGGCGAGCCTGCTGTCGCCGCGCGAGCTCGACGTCCTCGCCCTGGTCGCGGTGGGCTGCGGCAACGCGGAGACCGGCGTCCGGCTCGGGATCCGGCCGGAGACGGTCAAGAGCTACCTGCGCAACGCCATGCGCAAGCTGGGCACCCACACCCGCATGGAGACCGTCGTCGCCGCCCGCCGCCGCGGCTTGCTGCCCTGACCCCGGCCTCCGCACGGCGCGGCGCCGGTCAGTTCCCCTGCTGGTGGGTGCTCCAGTACTCGTCGGCGGCGGCCTGGATGTCCGTGAGGACCTTCTGATAGGTGTCCGGCTTGACGACGAAGGCGCCGAAGCCGTCCAGCGCGGCGGTGAGCACGGGCGGCGGCGTGGCCTCGAAATAGCGGTTGACCAGGCGATACTCCCCGCTCCCCGCCGCCTTGCTGACCTCGGCGATGGCCTGGTCGGCGATGGCCACCTTCGGGTTGGCCGACACGTCGCCCCTGGCGGTGGACCACTTCTCCTGCGCGGCCGAGCCGACCCACCACTTGAGGTACTTCATGCTGGCGTCGGGGTCGGGCGCCTTGGCCAGCGAGCAGAGCGGACCGCTCTCGAAGATCATCGAGGTCTTGGGCAGGGCCGGGTTGACGTTCGGGATGACGAAGAAGCCGTAGTCGGTGCCCGCCTTGAGGTCGCGCTGCGTCATGCTCGTGTTGAACCACGTGCCGAACGACACCATCGCCGCCTTGCCGGTCTTGAGCACGTCGCCCGGGTCGGTCTTGTCGCCCGGGTTGGTGAAGTAACCGGCGTCGATCATCGACTTCCACCGCTTCATCACGTCCACCACGCCGGGATCGGTGTACTTCGCCTGCCCGGTCGCGAGACGGTCGTAGAGGTCGGGGTCGGTGCCGGCGAGGAGCTGCTCGAACCACACGAAGGAGAACAGCACCGACGTGTGGTAGAACGCGGTCACCCCGTTCTTCTTCAGCGTGTCGGCGACCTTGACCAGCTCGTCCCACGTGGTCGGGGGCTTGAGCTGATACTTGTCGAAGATCGACTTGTTGTAGAACATGCCCCAGTACGCCGCGTTCAGCGGCACGCAGTACTGCTTGCCACCCACCGTGTAGTACTTGGCCAGATCCGCCGAGAGGTCGCCGTTCTTGATCGCCTCCTGCCAGATCGGCGTCGTCTCCGACACCTGCTTCTGGGCGACGATCTCCGCCAGCCGGCCGCCCGTCGTCCAGGTGAACAGGTCGGGCTTCACGTCCGTGCGGAAGGACGCCTTGATGAACGCCTGGTACGTCGGCTCGTCGGTGTAGCCGACGGGCTTCATCGACAGGCCGATCTGCTGCTTGGACAGGCTGCCCATCTCGTCGAAGTACTTGCTCCAGGCGCCCTTGTCGTTGTAGAGCTTCAGCTCCGTCTTGCCGGCGGCCTGCTTCGGGGTGGACCCGCCGGAGGAGCAGGCGGCGAGGGCGAGGCAGACGGCGGCGGCGATACCAAGTGACCGGATCATGCCCGGCCTCCTCTTCGATCTTTGGGGGGTTGAGTCATCTAATCACTTGATATCTTGGGTGTCCATAGGGACGACCGCCCGCCGCGTAACCTCCCGGTAACGTCGGGGCGCCATGCCGTACCTCTCCTGGAAGAGCCGGCCGAAGTACGACTGGCCGGAGAAGCCGCAGCGCTGGGCGATCCGGCCGATGCCCTCCGTCGTCGTGGCCAGCAGCAGGGCGGCGTGCTCCAGCCGGCGTCCGGCCACGAACGCGACCGGTGTGCACCCGTAGTGCCTGCGCATCGAGCGGGCCAGGTGACCCGAGCTGACCGCGGCCATCGCCAGCAGCCTGGGCAGGCCCTCCCGCAGGTTCTCCTCGCGGCTCATCGCGGCGCAGGCCGACACCAGCCAGCCGGGCCGCGGGTCCACGGCCGTGCCGTCGGCGCGCTCCAGCAGGGGGACAACCGCCGTCCAGAGCCCGACCAGGTCGAGGACGCGGGGCACGCCCGGATAGGCGCCCAGTACGCGGCCGAACTCCGCCGCCACCGGCCCGTCGAGCTCGGTGCGCGCCGACAGCGGGAGCTCACGGCGATCCCAGTCCGCCGGCCCCGCGAGCCCCGCCAGGTCGGCGAAGGCGCGCCAGCGCTCGCTCGGGAAGGCGATGTTGACGAAGCGCATGCCGTCGGTCGAGGAGAACTCGTGGCGGTCGTGCGGGCGTACCAGCACCACGTCGCCCGCGCGCAGCGGCAGCTCCGCCTCGCCGACTCTCTGCGCGCCCGTCCCCGCGGTCACGAAGACGAGCTCGTGGAAGTCCGCGTGACTGTGCGGCTCGGGCCGGTCCCTGCGGCTGCCCCTCACCGGCACCAGGGCCGCGTGGTACGGCAGGCCGGCCGCGAACTCGGCCCAGCGCAGGACGGTCGGCATGTCAGGAAATTAATACTTATGGAGCGGCGAGTACTAGTAACTCCCGGCCCGAAGACCGAAGAATCCGGATCGACGCCCACCTCGCACAAGGAGCACATGGTGATCACGGAAGTCGACCGGACCCTCCAGGACTACGACCGCGACGGCTACACGATCTTCCGCGACGTCCTCGACCCCGGCCTGATCGCCGAGGCGAGCGAGCACGTCGCCTGGCTCCAGGCCAGGCACCCGGACCGGCTCGGCGAGGACCTGGGCACCGAGCTGGTCGCCGGCGACCCCTTCTGGGTGCGGCTGGTCAGCGACGGCCGGCTGCTCGACCTCGCCGAGCTCTTCGTCGGCCCGGACATCGCGCTGTTCGCCTCGCACTACATCAGCAAGCCGCCCTTCTCCGGCAAACCGGTCCTGTGGCACCAGGACGGCGCGTACTGGCCGCTGGAGCCGATGCGCGTCGTCACGCTCTGGCTGGCCGTGGACGAGGCCACGCCCGAGAACGGCTGCATGCGCGTGATCCCCGGCTCGCACCGGCAGGACCTGCACGAGCTGCGGCAGCGCGACGACATCGACAACGTGCTCGGCTCGGAGAGCGCGGTGACCGTGGACGAGTCGCAGGCCGTGGACCTCGTCCTCGCGCCCGGCGACGTGGAGGTCCACCACCCCAACATCCTGCACGCCTCCAACGCCAACACCTCGCCGCGCCGCCGCTGCGGCCTGACCATCCGCTACATCCCGACCTCGACCCGGATCACGAGCGAGCAGCAGCCGTTCGTCTCCGCCCTGCTGCTGCGCGGGCAGCCGGGCGTCAACGTGTACCAGCCGTTCCCGGTGTACGTGGAAGGCGAGCACATGCCGTTCGCGGACTCCGGAAAGTGGGCCTGACAGGGAAGAGCGCCGCCCGGAGGCCGGGCGGCGCTCAGGGGTCCGCTAGTAGCGCTCGGCCACGCCCGAGTTGATCTCGGTGAGGGCCAGCGTGCTGTCGGTGTAGCGGACGAGGTTGCCCAGGCCCGGTGGCTGGGCCAGAGTGGCCTGGGCGTACCGGACGGCGTCGCCGACCGCGCTCAGGCCCAGGCGGCGGATGGTGATCGTGTCGACCGCGGTGCCCGCGTTGATCCGGCGCGTGGCCAGGTTGAACGCCGTGGCCAGCAGCTCCGCCTGGAGTGTGCGCGGCTGCGTCACCGGCAGCGTCAGCACCGCCGACGCCTCCTGCTGGGACAGCGCGCCGTCGGGCGTGGAGCCGTCGGCGCCGTCGAAGCGGGTGTCGGTGGCCTGGACGCGGGCCAGCACCTCCGCGGTGCGCAGGTCGTTCCGGAGCGCCCATACCGTGGAGAGCAGCGGCGTCCTGCTGGGCGCGACCTCGGTCACCGAGGTCGCCGCCGAGGCCGTGACCGGTGCGAACCCGCAGGCCCCGCCGGCGTTCCGGTACGCCACGGACACCTGGCCGGTGTACGCGGTGCCCGCGGTGGCCAGCAGCGTCGGCCGCGCCGTGAAGACGATCTTCTTGTCGCCGGAGGCGGCGGGCAGGGTGCCCACCTTCCAGACCAGCGTCCTGGTGCCGTCGGCGTTGAGCGTCACCGAGTCCGGCTTCGGCCCGGCGCCCTGGTCGAGCGCCTGGCTGTAGTAGACGCCGGCCGGCAGCGTGCCGGTGACAGCGACGTTCGAGGCGGCGCCGCCGCCGGTGTTGGCGTACGTGACGGTGTAGGTGATCGCCTCCCCGGCGTTCACCGCGGCCGTCGCCGTCATGCCCGCCGTCAGCACCGGCGCGCGGACCGTGGTCGTGGCCTGCGCGGCGTTGTCCCTGGTGTACGGGTCGGGCACGCCGTCGGTGTCCTTGCCCGCGACGGTGACGCGGTTGGTGAGCACCGTGCCGTCGGCCGTGTCGCACGGCACCTGGTAGGTGAACTTCGGCGCGACGGTGTGGACGGCCCCGCCCGCCAGGTCGGGCAGCGAGCGCTGCTGTGTGGTGCCGTCGGGCAGCGTGTCGGTGACCGAGACGCCGGTCGCGGTGCCGGGCCCGAGGTCGGTCACGTCCACCGTGTAGCTCACGGTGTCGCCGCCGCCGGCCTCATTCTGGTCGGCCGACTTCGTGACCTTCAGGTCGGCCTTCTGGGTCATGGCCAGGATCGTCTGCTGGGTCAGCTCCTCCGGCACGCTGCGCCGCACGCCGTCCGCGAAGAAGCCGACGTCGAGCCGCGGGTTGTACTGGATGTTGGCCCAGTCGTCGAACCCGTTCAGGGTCTCCCCGGCACTGGCGGTGTCGCACCGCTTGATCGAGTCGATGACGTTGATGTCAGCCGGGATGTTGACCTCCTTGTCGCCTTTCTCGCCGTTCCAGTCGATGCGGCCGTCGTTGGCGGGCCAGACCTTGGGCTTGCCCTTGAGGCCGTACACGATGTTGCGGGTGGGATGGGGTGTCCCGTACACGCCCTTGTTCTCGTCGAGGCCGGCCTCTTTGAGCGGCGTGGTGAGCGCGGTGCCCCTGACCGCGCTGGAGTAGTCCAGCGGGCGCGAGGAGTCCATGTTCGCGAACTGCAGGGTGTAGTTCATCACGCTGAGGTAGTTGGGCTTGCAGTTGATGGCGTCGCCGCCGCCGTGGCCCAGGCTCAGCGTGTGGCCGAGCTCGTGCATGAAGGTCGCCGCCTCGGCGTTGCGCCGGCCGCCTGCTCTGTTGATGGTCGTGGAGCTGAGCGCGCCCATCGTGACGATGAAGTCGTTGCCGCCCGTGGGGCCCGCGGGGTCCCACTCGGAGGAGCCGGACGACTTGGTGTCCTCGCTGAAGGTGTCACCGAAGATCATGTAGCGGAACACCTGCCGCTTGGCGTTCAGGATGTTCGCGCAGTTCGGGCTCCTGCGGTCGTCGGGGGTGCCGAAGAAGCCCGGGCACTCACCGGGCACCTGGTGGCGTCCCTTGAGGTCGTTGAAGTCGTCCTGCGTGCCCCCGCCGTCGGTCTTGAACAGGATGTCGTGCACCAGCGGCACCTGTTCGCCCTTCATCGCGTGCAGGGTGACCCCGCGGAACCCGCCCGGCGAATCGGGATCAGGATCGACCGGCGCGGCGGCGAACGCCTGGACGACGTCGTCGAGCGCCCCGTTCTGCGGATCGAATCCCGTCATGTAGTCCGCCTCGACGAACAGGTCCTTGCGGTACGGCAGAGCGTTGTACGGCGCCTTGCCCAGCGGCAGGTCGATCAGGGTGTCACCGTTGACGTCGAGGCCGCCCGTGGGCGTCTCCCAGCCGTTCATGATGCCGTCGCCGTCGGTGTCGGTCTCGTTCAGCACGTCCTTGCAGTGCGGGGTGCTGATGGTGAAGTACGCCCGTGCCGAGTCGTCGCCGGTGCCCTCGCTCTCCCCGGCCAGCGTCGGCAGGTTCGCCCCCTGCTGTGTGGTCAGGCCGCTGCCGGTGAACACGCACGTGAACAGGTCGAACTCGAGATCGAGGTAGTCCCTGCCCTTGACCCAGTGGATGACGTCGTCCTGGGTCAGGTCGTCCTGGTCCCACAGCTCCAGATGGATGGCGATCCGGTTGTGCGACTCGTCCACGGTGGCCTGGTGGACCCAGTTGGTGGTGAAGTCCTTCCCGTGGGCGCAGCAGAAATCGTCCCGGCCGTCGAACAGGCCCTGGTTGTCGATGTTGAACTTCGGATAGTAGTCGTTCCCGCAGGCCTCGCCGTCGCCCTCGTTGCAGGACAGCTCGACCACCCTGTACAGGCTCACGGTGACCTTGTGGGTGTCCGCCTGGGCCGGAGTGACGCCCACGAGCGCCACTCCGGCCAGCACCAGGAGCGTCACCGCCAGCGACTTCGCGCAAAGCCGCATTCTGCGTAAAGCTCTCACACTTGCACCTCCCCGTCACATGACTCGATTGCCTCAGAGTCGCCGGGGTGGCGCGGTTCGCACCTGAGTAAGGGACTACTCAACCGGCACGGGCGTACCTGGAGGCGGCCGCGCGCCGACTGACCGGAGTTCGCACAGGATTGTCCGGTCCCGGACACGCGATACGGGAAACGACCGGCTCAACGGCCGCGATATGGGAGCGTTGGCAGTCACTCCATGAATGCGACCTGCGATGACGTACACCGTCCATGTGAAGACGGAGTTCGCTCACCTGGAGCTCCGCGAGGTCCTGCAGTCCCGTCCCGGCGTGCTGCTCGGCGTCTCCGACGCAGCCGAGGCCACGCTCGCCACCATCCCGGTCCGTACCGTCTACGATCTCGCCCTCTCTGGAGCGTTCCGTGATGCCGCGCGGGTCGTGGAGGCCGCGGCCGATCCCCACTCGGTCGTCGGCGTCGCGGTCAACAGGGCGCTGCCGGTGGCCCAGACCGTCAACGGCGCGGCCACCGCGCGCACGGCGCTGAACGCGATACTCGGCGCCTGCGCGGCCCACGGCGTGGCGGACCTGAACCCGGTCAGCTATGTCCTGGCCACCGCGCACCACGAGTCGGCGATGGGCAGGTACACCACCGAGCTTTCCAACGGCATCTCCACCGACACCGTGTTCACCCGCGACGCGTACTTCTTCAACGCCATCCCCGGCCAGAAGAGCAGCTACAACACGCTCGCCGGCAACATCAAGGCCGGCAAGGCGCTGAAGGACGCGGGCGAGATCAGCACCGCCGAGGACGTCGCCCTGTGGAACGGCACCGCCTACCCGGACGCGCAGCCGGTCGCCGTCAAGAAGGCGGCCAGGAAGTGCGACTTCATGGTCTTCATCGGCCGGGGTTACGTGCAGGTCACCGGTCGGGCGAACTACGCCAAGTTCAGCAACCTGGCCTCGCTGGCGAAGCTGGACCTGGTGGCCGGCCCGGAGAACGCCGCCAAGCCGGCGGTCGCGGCGGGGATCATGGTGCTGGGGATGCGGGACGGGATGTTCCGCGGCAACCACAAGCTGGCCGACTACGACCTGCCGGCCAAGTGGGACGCGACCAACGCCCGCAACATCGTCAACGCCGACGTCGCCACGTACGGGGCGAAGATCCGGGAACTGGCCGAGAAGTACAAGGCGGCACTGACCCAGATCGCCAAGCTGGACGAGTCGAAGCCACTGGCCTGACCTCACGGCCCCCGCGAGCTGATCGGTCGGCAGCGGGGGCCGGAGTGCATCCGGGTGTCAGGCCGTGCCGGCGGCCTGCTGCCGCTGGAGGTAGTCGGCGGCTTCCTCCTGGCCGAACCACTCGGCCCAGCCGAGCGGGGTGACCTGGTACATCGAATCGGTGACGGTCAGATCGGCGCCGCGCCCGACCAGCAGCCGCAGGGTCTCGACCTGGCCGGTGGCGGCGGCGTAGTGGGCCGGGACCCGGCCGGACGCGGAGCGGGCATTGACGTCGAAGCCCAGCTCGACGAGCACGTCCACCGCGGGCCAGCGCTGCAGCGCGGCCGCCTCGACCAGCAGGGCGGGACGCTCGGCACGCATGCGCGCGAGCAGCGCCGGGTCCTTCTCGAGCATGGCGTCGATCTCCGCTCGCTCGCCGCGCAAACAGGTGAGCACGAACGGGTCCTGCGGCCCGAGCTGACGGTAGAAGTCGCGCACGACGCCGATCTCGGCTCCGTGGTGGATGAGCTCGTCGAGGATGTGCAGGGCGAAGGCGGTGCCGTCCTGCTCGGCGTACGGTCCCGCGATCGGCCCCATGGGCCGGGCGAGATCGTCCCCGCTCAGGCCGGCCAACCGCCGCCGCCACACGGCATAGGCATGCTCCAGCGCCCGCAATGCGTCGGCGGCGGTGCCCGGCACCCCGGGCAGCCCGTCCTGTGGTGATGGCCGGTGCCCGAACCAGGTCGCCGTCCGCTCGGCCTGCAGCACGTCGATCAGGTGCGTGACGCGCCAGGCCACCGTGGTGAACGGCGGCGGCTCGGGCGGCAGCAGTGCCCCGTCGGCTTCGTACGAGCCGTCCGCGCCGGGACGGATCGTCCAGCACTCTGGCACCGGCTCCCAGAGGTACTCCTCCTCGGTCAGGCCCTCCAGCCGGTCGCGCAGGCGCTGCCAGGCAAAGTCGGACAGGTCCACCAGGTTGTCCAGAAGTGTCGCCATGGACGGCACGCTACGCGCACTCCAGTACTGACCTGGTCACGGCCCGATCCTGAGGAGTTGCTTCCCCCCATGCTCGACCGCGAAAGGCTCGTGTCCGCGTTCGATGTGCTGGGGCTGGAGGCGACCACATCGCCCACCGGTGGAGCAGAGACCCGGCAGGCGTCGGACGACCTCCTGCGCCGGTTTTGTGTCAGGTCGCCAGGGGGAGTGACAGGACGAGCCGGACCCCTTGTGGGAGCGGCTCCGCCCGTACCGTGCCCTCGTGTGCCTCGGCGATCTGCCGCACGATAGCCAGGCCGAGCCCCGAGCCGGGCAGCGAGCGGGCCTCATCGGCGCGGTAGAACCGGTCGAAGACGAACGGCAGGTCCTTGGGCGCGATGCCGGGCCCCTGGTCGGCGACCGACAGCGTGCCCGAGGGGTCCACCCGCACCAGCACCTCGCCCCCCGCCGGGCTCCACTTGACGGCGTTGTCGACGAGGTTGGCGACGGCGCGTTCGACGGCGTCCGGGTCCGCGCGCACCAGGCACTCGGTGAGCTCGGCCCGTAGCCGCACATGGGGCGCGCGCGTCTCCGCCCTGGCGAGCACACGCTCTGCCACCAGGTCGAGGCGGATGTCCTCGAGGTGGATCTGCGTGTCGCCGTACCGGGCGAGCTCCACCAGGTCGTTGACCAGTACCCGGAGCTCCCCGGCCTGCGCGCGGGCCTCCCGCACCAGGGCGGGGGCCTGCGGATCGGCGGTGCCGCGTCCTTCCCCCAGCAGCTCCAGATTGGTGATGAGGCTGGTCAGCGGGGTACGCAGCTCGTGCGACGCGTCGGCCACCAGGCGCCGCTGGGCCAGCAGGGACTCGTGCAGCGCGCCCGTCATCGTGGCGAAGGACCGGGCCAGCCGGGCCACCTCGTCGCGCCCGCTGCCGTCCAGGCCGCCGGCGGTGAGCGTACGGGTGGCGGTGACGTGCTCGACCACTTCGGTCAGGCGGCCGATGGGACGCAGCACCCGCCCGGCGAGCAGCCGCGCGCCCAGCCCGGCGATCAGCGCGCCGCCCAGCGTCAGCGCCGCCAGCAGGAGTTTCAGCCTGCCCAGCGTCGCGTCGTCCCGGTCCAGCGCGAACGCGGTGCGTACCAGCCCCTGGCCCATCTGGGTCAGCGGAGCCGTGTAGACGCGGTAGCGCAGCCCGTCGTAGGTCACGTCCTGGAAGTACGGGCTGCTCTTGCCCCACGCGACCGTGACGTCCTGGACGGTAAGCGGGACGAAACCGGCCGTCGGACCTGGTCCCACGGGATCCGGGAAGAACTGCAGCAGCGTGTCCCCCACGTTGACCGGACGCGTGGGCAGGGGCGCGTCGGTGGCCTTGAACGATTCCAGCAGGCGGGGGGCCTGCCCGGCGGCCTGCACCAGCTCGCCGTCGTGCTGCCCGGCCAGCCCGGACGCCATCGACGGATACAGCACGAGCGAGGCTGCCAGCAGCGCGGCCGCCACCACGGCCGCCCCCGCCAGCGCGACCCTGGTCCGCAGCTTCACGGCTCCTCCCGCAGCACGTACCCCAGCCCGCGCACCGTCTGGATCAATCGCGGCTCGCCTCCGGCCTCCAGCTTCGCCCGCAGATAGCTGATGTAGACCCACAACGCGTTGGAGGACGGGCCGAAGTCGTACCCCCAGACGGCGTCGAAGATCACGCCGCGGCTCAGCACCCGGTTGGGGTTGCGCAGGAACACCTTCAGCAGCGTGTACTCGGTCCTGGTCAGGTCGAGCACCCGCGCGCCGCGGGAGGCCCGGCAGGCCGCGGTGTCCAGCTCCAGGTCTGCGAAGCGCAGGACCTCCTCCGCCGCGCCGCTGCGCCGCAGCAGGGCGCGCAGGCGGGCCCGCAACTCCTCCAGCGCGAACGGCTTGACCAGGTAGTCGTCGGCCCCGGCATCCAGCCCGGCCACCCGGTCGGCGACCAGGTCGCGGGCGGTGAGCATCAGGATCGGCGTACGGTCTCCACCGGCCCTGAGCCGGCGGCACACCTCCAGCCCGTTCAGCCCGGGCATCATGATGTCCAGCACCACCGCGTCCTGCCGCCCGCCGCCGGCCGCCTCCAGCGCCCGCAGGCCGTCGGCGGCGGTGCTCACGTGGTAGCCCTCGCGGGCGAGCGCACGCGCCAGCGAGCGGCGCACCGCCTCGTCGTCATCGGCCACTAGGACGTGCATGATGACACTCTCCTCGCCCAGGCCGCCGCCGCCCAGCCCTTTGCGAGCGCCCGCCCGCTGTTCGCCGCTTCACGACCTTACGCGGGTCCCCGTCGGCTGCTCGCCGCTTCACGGCCTTTCGCGCCTCCGGCTGAGGCCGTGCGCCGGGGGCCGGCCGGCCGCTCGAGGCATGGGGGACGCCGCACGTGGGTTCGGACAGCCGGGCAGGATGGCCATCGCCCAGCCCTCGCGAGCTCCCGTGGCGCCGTCCGGCTCCTGGGTGAAGCTCTCGGCGGCCGGTCGCCCGTCCGGCTGTCCTTCGGGCTCAGGAGCCCGGCGTCTTGGCAGGCTCCGGCGTGCCGAAGCGGTCCGGTGCCTTGGGGTCCGGTGTCTCGAAGCGGTCCGGTGCCTTGGGGTCCGGTGTCTTGAGGTCCGGCCTGGCGATGCCGTCCGGCGTGCCGTCCCTCGGAGGCGCGAACGCCTGCTTGATCGCGCGCAGCGCCTGGTTCAGCCGATCCGCCGGCACACCCAGCCGCTCAGCCACCGCCGCGAACTCCGGCGAGTCCGGCTTCATCCCGCCCTTCTGGGAGAGCAGGTCAAGCTCCTGCACGGCGGCGGCAGCCCGGTCGAGCCCGACGCCCAGCGTATCGGCCAGTGCCTGGGCCAGTTTCCCTGAATCGATGGACGCGGGTTGCTTCACGTCGGCCGAGCAGGTCGAGCCGTCCTTGCCGGGATCGGCACCCCGGGTCCGGGCCGCCTCGGCCTTCGCCGCCTCCTCTTCCTTCATCTTCGCGATGTCGGAAGGCGAGCACGTCGCCGCCTTCGCGCACGGATCGTCGGTGACGCCCTGCGACGGTGTGGCCGCCCTTGCCCCCGACCCGCCGAGCACCAGTACCGCGACCATCCCGGCGGCCAGGCCGGCCTTTCGTCGGTCCATGTCGCTTCTCCTCCCGACCGCCCGGCCGGCACCTCCGGCCGGTGGCTGCTGCCAAGCCAACCCGGCCGACCTTCACAGAGCCGTCGGCGAACCTTAGAGAAGCCGTAGAAGGCAGAGGTTCAGGAGACGGGGACACCTCTCAGGCGGGGGAGCACGTACTCGCCCACCCGGTACGCCTCCTCCAGGTGCGGCCAGCCGGACCGGACGGCCTCGCCGCGCAACCTGGACCGGCGCGACCTCGGCGCTTGTCTTGACGTACGAAATGAAGGAACTTTAAATTCAGCTCCATGGGCCGCATAGCGGGCGTCACCGCAGCTGAGACGCGTGAACGGTTGCTGCAGGCGGCCGCCGAGGTGTTCGCCGAGCGCGGCTATGACGGCACGCGCGTCGCCGACATCGCCGCGGCGGCCGGCGTCAGCAACGGCGCGCTGTACGCGCACTTCAGCTCCAAGGCCGACCTGCTCGTGTCCGCGCTGAAGGCGCACGGGCCGCTGATGCTGGCCAAGCTGCTCGCCGCCGCCCCCGACCGGTCGGTCGCGGAGCTGCTCCTCATCGTCGGCCGCTGGCTGCCGCGCCGTGAGGGGGCTCCCGGCCACCTGATCGTCGAGGCACTGGTCGCGGCCCGCCGCGACCAGGAGGTCGCCCACCCGATGCGCGACTACCTGGGCGAGCGGGCCGACTGGCTCGCCGACCTGGTACGCGCGGGCCAGGCCGGCGGCGAGCTGGACCCCGCCCTGCCCCCGGACGCGCTGGCCCACTTCTGCCTGCTGCTCTCCATGGGCAGCGCACTCATCACGCCGAACCTGCACGCGGTGGACGACGAGGAGTGGTCGGCGGTGCTCACCCGCGTCGTGGCCGCATTCGCCCCACCGGCAACACCGCACACGGAAGCGGAGCACGCACAGTGAAAGTACGCATCGATCCTGAGCGCTGCCAGGGACACGGCCGCTGCTACGACCTGGCCCCCGGCCTGTTCGCCGAGGACGGCGAGGGCTACGGGCAGGTGATCGGTGAGGGCGTCGTGCCGCCGGAGGAGGAGAAGGCGGCGCGCCTGGCCGTCGCCAACTGCCCGGAACGGGCGATCGACATCGTCGAGGAGCCGTGAGACGGCCGCTCCGGCCGTTACGAGAACGAGTCTTGATCATCTTCAGGGCGGCTCGCTAGGGTTGGGCGCCTTTGCCCGATCCGAGTCGTCCCCGAGGATGTCCCGTGCGTCGCTACCGTTTCGGCAGGATCGCCGCACGGCTCGCCGCCGCCTACGTGGCCGTGGTCATCGCGTTCGGCGTCGTCGCGCTCGTCACCCGTGAACCCCGGCTGCTCCTGCGGCTCGTGGCGGGGGAGTGGGGCTTCATGCCGATCCCCGCCGTGTGGTGGGTGGATCTCGTCATGGTGGCGGTCGGCGCGGTGCAGGGCTGGGCCCTGTGGCAGGTGCTGCGCGGGCGCGCCACCGGGGAGCTGACAGGCAGGGGCAGGTGGGTCGCGCTGCTGCGGGTGGCCCTGTACGCGAGCGTCGCGAGCTCGCTGCTCTTCCGACTGCCGATCCCGTACGCGTGGTGGCAGAGTCTGGTCGGCTGCGCGATCCAGCTGGCCGTCGTCTGGCTGTACTTCCCTGTCCTCGCCGGGGTCCTCACTCGATGGTGGCGGCTCCTCGCGCTGGCGGCGGGCACGCTCAGCGCCCTGGCGGGGATCGTCGGCAACATCGGCTACGGGTTCGAGCTGACCGACCTGGTGAAGATCAGCGATGCCGCCGGGCTGGACGGCACGTTCTGGATGCTCTGGTTCGTGCTGACCCTGGTGGGCCAGGCCAGGGACGCCCGCTGGAGCAGGGGCACCGTGTGGATCGGCGCCCTGGTGGCCGTGCTCTGGTTCCTGACGCCCTCGGGCATCTCCCTCGAGGTGTACGGCGACTTGGACTACAGCCTGCTGTTCGACACGGTCATCACCTCGGTGAGCGTCTTCGGGATCGTGTGGGACGCCCGCTCCGCCCACGAACTCGCCAACCCCGTCCCGTCGGGTCCCTCGGCCAGGGTGGCGCCCGAGCGGGCGCCGTCGCGCTCCTGGCCGCTCGCGGCCGTGGCCGTCGCGCTCCCGCTGATCCCGGCGGCCGTCAACCTCGCGCAGCGGATGCCGCTGTGGATCGGCCCCAGGGGCGCGGTGGAGAGCTTCGTCCGCGAGCACACGAGCGAACTGGCGAGCACGGCCTGGGTGATCCTCGACGTGCTCGTCGGAGTGGGAGCCCCCGCCGTGCTGGTCCTGGTCGCGGTGGTGCGCAGGACCCGCCGCCTGCTGCGCGTCACCATGACGGCCCTGAGCCTGGCCGCCGTGGCCGGTGCCGTCTCCGCCCTCACGTACCGGCCCGGCACGGACCGCGTGTACGACCCGGACTTCGTGACCTTCGCCGAGCACATCCACCCGGAGTGGCTGCTCACCGAGGGCGAGGACGGCCGGCTTTTCTTCGGCATCTCACCGCTCTGGTACAGCTTCGCGCTCGCCGGGTCCGCCCTCATCCTGTTCCTCCTGTACGCCGCAGTCCCCGCCCGCCGCCGCCCGCACTACCTGCTCGCCGTGGCCGTGGCGCTGTGCGCCATCCCGGCGGCCGACCTGGCCCGCGGCCCGGTCACCACGGCGAAGGAGTGCGATCGGTACGGCGAGGACGGGGAGCTCGCGGGCCCGCGGGCGTTCGTGTGCGCGGTCCGCGACAGCCGCCTGCTCGATCTCGCCGCCACCACCCCCGACCAGGTGCTGCTCGCCCACGGACGCCGCCTGTGCGCCGTCTACACCCGCAACGACCCCAAGGAGCTGGCCCACCTCCGCCTGGACACCCGCAGCCTGACCTGGACGCTCGCAGGCATCTGCCCGAGCGCCGACGCGGCGGCCAAGGCCCTGCGCGCCGCGCAGGATCGCGAGTTCGCGGAGTCGCAGGCGGAGGAGCGGCGCAAATGCGACGCGGCCCCGCGCCACCGCCCCCTCATCAAGCCCGCCAAGTCGACCGTGCTCAAGGAGCCGGAGTGGCCCGAGATCGGGTGGGAGATGTACGAGGAGACCGAGGACGGCGCCGACCCCGCCGACGACGGGGTCTTCGACAGGAGCCTGGACAACGGCCTGGTCGCCGCCGGCCCCAGCCACCTGGTCGTGATGACGGACCCCGACTACCACGTGTGCGTGGCTCTGGAGACCTACGCGCGCCGCCCTCCCGTGGAGACCAAGGGCTGGGAGCACGTGGTCGAGGTCGGGTACGAGAGCCCGAGCGGGCAGCTGGTGCTCTCGGACGGCCTGGGCGGCGGCCGGCTGCCCGACCTGTCGCTCCACGGCCGCAAGGGGCACTACCGCATCCGTGTCCACTACGCCTGGTTACCGGGGAAGGGCGAGGAGGACGGGACCCAGCGGCTGCTGATCATGGCCTATCCGGCGCCCGGCGACAAGGTCATCACCTATCGCAAGCCCGCCCGGCGGCCCTGATCACCCCCGGCCCGCCGGACGATCTCGACGGGCCGGGGAAGCGATCACACCGTCGTGGTGAACGTGTGGGTCCCGGAGCCCACCTCCTGCGGGGCCGCCCCCGGAAGGTCGATCTCGGCCACCGTCCCCGGCGGCACGGACGCGGTGACCGTGAGCGTCCCGCCGTCCCTGGTCCAGGAGACCGACGCCGGACCGTACGGGGTGTCGAGGTCGGCCGAGGCGTGGGTCAGGTCCCCGCCCGGCCGGGGAGCGATGCGCAGGCGGCGGTAGCCGGGGGCGGCCGGGGCGAGGCCGGCCACGGTGCGGTGCAGCCAGTCGGCCACCGCCCCGAGCGCGTAGTGGTTGAAGGACGTCATCTCGCCGGGGTTCACCGAGCCGTCGGGCAGCAGGCTGTCCCACCGCTCCCAGATGGTGGTGGCGCCCATCGTCACCGGGTACAGCCAGGACGGGCAGTTGCGCTGGAGCAGCAGCGCGTACGCCGTATCGTACGCGCCGACCGAGCAGAGCGCGTCGCAGACGAGCGGGGTGCCGACGAAGCCGGTGCCGATGCGGTGGTCGTCGCCCGCGACCAGCTCGACCAGGCGCCGCCCGGCCCGTTCCCGCTGCGCGGGCCCGTCCAGCAGGTCGCACGTCAGGGCCAGGGCGTAGGCGGTCTGGGTGTCGCAGGCCAGCCGCCCCGACGGCGTGACGAACTCGCGGCGGAACCCCTCGCGCACCGACCCCGCGAGCGCGGCATAGTGCTCGGCGTCGGCGGAGTGCCCCAGCAGGGCCGCCGTCTCGGCCAGGATGCCGGCGGTCCAGGCGTGGTAGGCGGTGGCGACGAGCGCGTGGTCGGTACGGGCCTTGCCGGGGTCGTCCGGCGGCGCGGCCGGGTCGAGCCAGTCGCCGAACTGGAAGCCCTCGTCCCACAGGTGGTCGTCGCCGGCCAGCCCGGCTATCTGGTCCACCCATGCCTTCATGCTCGGGTACTGCTGCCGCAGCAGCCCGAGGTCGCCGAAACGCTGGTAGAGCGTCCACGGCACGAGGACCGCGGCATCGCCCCAGGCCGCGGTGGGGGAGGTGCCGAACACCAGCTCCACCCACGGCACGTAGTGCGGCACCGTGCCGTGCTCGGCCTGGTCGGCGGAGAGGTCGGCCAGCCAGGACGACAGTGGGCCCGCGCAGTCGTACAGGAACGCGGCGGCCGGGGCGAAGACCTGGATGTCGCCGGTCCAGCCGAGCCGCTCGTCGCGCTGGGGGCAGTCGGTGGGCAGGTCGACGTAGTTGCCGCGCATGCTCCACCGGACGTTGTCGTGCAGGCGGTTCAGCAGCGGCTCGGAGCAGCGGAAATCGCCGGTGGGCCGCATGTCGGTGTGGCAGACCACGGCCTGGACGTCGGCCGGGTCCAGCTCGCCCGGCCAGTTGTCCACCTGCGCGTAGCGGAAGCCGTGCACGGTGAAGCGCGGCTCCCACTCCTCGGGCGCGCCGTCGCCGCGCAGCGTGTACTCGTCGAGCGCGTCCGCGTGACGCAGTGGCCGCAGAGCGAGCGCGCCGTTCTCCAGGACTTCGGCGTGCCGGAGGGTGACGGTGTGCCCGGCCGGGCCCTGGACGCGGATGCGCAGCCGGCCGGCGATGTTCTGGCCGAAGTCGAGGATCGTCTCCCCGTCCGGCCCGGTCAGCACCTCCACCGGGGCCAGCGTCTCCACCCGGCGGACCGGCGGGCCGACCGGCGCGACGAGCAGGGCCGGGTCGTGCGGCAGCGCGTCGGCGGGCAGCCAGGAGGCGTCGTCGAAGCCGGGCTCCGACCAGCCGGCCGGTAGCAGCCGGGCGTCGTGCTTCTCGCCGTCGTACAGACTGGCCGCCGTGACGGGGCCGCTCGCGCAGCGCCAGCTCCCGTCCGTGACGACCACGTCGGTCGTGCCGTCCGCGTAGGTGATCTCGAGCTGGGCGATGAGCGCGGTACGGTCGCCGTAGACGGCGGTCTTGCCACCCGCGAAGCCGATGCGCCCCCGGAACCAGCCGTCGGAGAGCGTGGCGCCGATCGCGTTGGCGCCCTCGGCCAGGAGCTCGGTGACGTCGTGCGTGCGGTAGCGCAGGCGGTGGCCGTAGGTGGTCCAGCCGGGGGCCAGCACGTCGTCGCCGACGACCCGGCCGTTGATCTCCGTCTCGTGGATGCCGTGCGCGGTGACGTACAGACGGGCCTGCCGGATCGGGCCGCGCACGGTGAAGTCGCGGCGCAGCAGCAGCGCGGGGCCGTCGGGGACGCCCAGCAGCTCCAGCGGCGGCGCGGCCGTGCCCGCCTGCCAGTCGGCCGGGTCCAGCAAGCCGGCCTCCGCCCACGACCAGGGGCTCCAGTCGCCGGCCGAGCCGTCGCGGCCGTGCACGCGCACCCGGGCGCCCCGGCGCTCGCGCGAGCTCAGCTCGCCGCCCGGCCAGGGGACGAGCACCGACTCCGCCGACTCGACCCGTCCGGTGGTCGTGCCGTCGCTGAGCTCGATCTCGTACGCCTCCTGCTGCCAGCCGGGGATGTCGGTGGTGACGGTCCAGGACAGGCGGGGAGCGCTTTCGCCGATGCCGAGGGGGTCGCGGTGGTGTTCGAAGGCGGGCGCTTCGACATGCACGAAGGTCACGGGTCTCCTAGCCCTTGATGGCGCCGGCGGTCATGCCGGCGACGATCTTGCGATTGAAGAAGATGAACAGCAGCAACGGAGGGATCGTGATGAGCACGATGTCCATGAAGAGCAGGTTCCACTGGGTGTTGTACTGGCTCTGGAAGTTGTAGAGGGTCACCTGCACGGTGGCGTTCTCGTCGCCCGGGGTGAAGTAGAGCGGGTTGACGAAGTCGTTGAAGATGGCCACCGACGTGGTCAGGACCACGGTGATGGTGACCGGCCGGAGCAAGGGGAAGATCACCCGGAAGAACAGGGTGAGCCCGGTGCAGCCGTCGATCATGGCGGCCTCGTCCAGCTCGCGCGGGATGGCCGCGATGAACGCGCGGAACAGCAGCACCGCGTACGCCAGGTTGAAGGCCACCTCGATCAGGATCAGCCCAGGGAGCGTCTTGAACAGGCCGAGCGCCTGCAGCAGCCAGATCGTGGGCACGATCGCGGGTGGGATGATCAGCCCGGACAGCACCAGGAAGTTGGCCACCGAGCCGAGCCGGCCCGCGCGGCGCTGCAGCACGAACGCGGCCATCGCGGCGAAGACGACGATCAGCGCCACCGACGCCACGGTCAGGACCGTGCTGTTGACGTACGCGCGCAGCAGCACGAAGTCGCGGGCCTCGATCACCTCGGTGAGGTTCTGGACGACGGGCCAGTTCGCCGGCCAGGCGAAGTCGAGGTCGGTGGCCTGGGTCTGGTCCTTGACCGCGGTGAGCAGCATGAGGGCGAACGGGACAAGGAAGATCACGGCCGCCAGGGCCAGGGCGACGGCCTCGGCGCCGAGCCTGCGCAGGACTGTCATGCGGCCACCTGCCTTTTGCCGAGGAAGTAGTTGAGCGGGACGACGATGGCGGTGACGACGACGAACAGCAGCACGTTGCCCGCGGTGGACAGGCCGAAGAAGCCGGCCTGGTACTGCTTGTAGATGATCGAGGCGATGGTGTCGCTGGTGAAGCCGGGCCCGCCGCGCGTCATCGTCCAGATGAGGTCGAAGGAGCGCAGGCCGCCGATGAACGACAGGATGATCACCGAGTAGGTGGCGGGCCAGGACAGCGGCAGCGTGACGTGGCGGAAGCGGTGCCAGGCGCCGCCGCCGTCCACCGCCACCGCCTGGTAGTAGTCGCGGGGGATGGACAGGATGCCGGCGATGTAGATGACGGTGGCGATGCCGACGCCCTTCCACACGTCGACGAGGGCGACCGAGAGCAGGGCGGTGCTCGCGTCGCCGAGCCAGTCGGGGCCGTCGATCCCGACCAGGGCCAGCGCCTTGTTGACCAGGCCGGTGTCGGGCCGCAGCAGCGCGCTGAAGGTGATGCCGACCGCGACCGTGGAGACGAGGACGGGGAAGAACACCACCGAGCGCAGGAAGCCGCGCAGCCGCAGTTTCGAGGTGAGCAGCACGCCGAGCAGCAGCCCGAGGACGACCTTCAGGCCGCTGGTGACGACCGCGTAGAAGAGGGTGTTGACGAAGCCGATGCGCAGGTTCTGCTCGGACAGGAAGTCGCGGAAGTTGTCCAGGCCGACGAAGGTGCTGTCGAACAGGGTCCAGCGGGTGAGCGCGAAATAGAAGGCCATGACCGTCGGCACCAGGAAGATGACGAGGTACACGACGGCGGCCGGCAGGTAGAGCGCGTACGGGTAGGCGGACTTGCGCCTGACCGGGCGGGCGGCCCCCGGTTCTGGCGTGACGCGGGATCCCTGCCGTGGCTGGGCCGCCTGCTCGGTCACCACCCCGCGAGCCCCAACTGCTTGGCCTGCTTCTCCACGTCCTTGTCGTACTGGGCGGCGCCTTCGGCGGGCGGCGTCAGCCCGGAGCCGACCGCGACGGTGATCTGCTCGAGCGACGGGCCCTTGACCGGCGAGACGAACTCCAGCGCCGGCGCCGTGGCGCCCCTGTCGATGTACGCCTGCAGGTCCTTGGCGGCCTGGATGGCGTCGTCGGGCAGCTTGGCGCCGGTGATCCGGTACGGACCGGCCGGCTGCACGGCCTTGCTCACCGCGTCGGCCGCCGCCGGAGAGGCGACGAAGGCCAGGAACTTCTTGGCCGCATCGAGGTTCTTGGTGGTCTTGGGGATGTAGACGGCGCCCGGCTCCCAGAGCGTCGCGCCGCTCTTGGCGGGGTCGGTGCCCGGGATCCCGAAGAAGCCGACGTCAGTGGCGGCCTGCGGCATCGAGGCCACCAGCGGCGGCAACTGGGCGCTGAGCATCGGATAGTGCGCGCCCTTGCCCTCCACCAGCATCTTCATGCCCTGGTCGGCGGTGGCCGAGCCGAAGCCCTCGTTCAGGTAGCCCTTGGCGTGCACGTCGGCAAGATGCTGGAACCCGGCCGTGGCGGCCGGGGTGGTGGCGAACTTGGCCTTGCCCGCGGTGTAGTCGGCGGCGAAGTTCGGCACGGCGGCCTGGACGTTGTAGAAGTCGCCCAGCACGAAGAGCTGCGAGGTCCAGGTGTCCTTGAACGTCGAGACCACGGGGCTGATCCCCGCCGCCTTGATCTTCGCGTTGTTGGCCATGAACTCGTCCCAGGTCTTGGGCACCTGCAGACCGAGCTTCTCGTAGACCTTGCGGTTGTAGAGGATGCCGCCGCCCATGGCGGTGCCGAAGGGCACGCCGAACGCGTGGCCGCCCTGGGTCACCACCGGCAGGAAGTCCTTCTGGACGTTCTGCAGCACCGGGTCGCCGGTGAGGTCGACCAGGGTCTGGGACGGGTTGAGTGCTTGGAGCAGCGACCCGGAGTTGTACAGGAACACATCGTCCATGTCGCCGGTCGAGAGCTTGGTCTTGACGATGTTGTCGCCCTCGCTGCCGGCCGGCCGCGTCTCGGTCTCGATCTTGATCTTGGGATTGGCCTGCATGAACGCGGTCGTCATCGCCTTGGCCGAGTCGACGGCTCCCTGTCCGTTGTCGATGAGGAACTTCAGGGTGACCGTGCCGTCGGCAGCCGGCGCGGAGCCCGAGCCGCAGGAGGTCAGGGCAGTCATCGTGAGAACGGCCAGTGCCGCTCCCAGTGTGCGATGAGAGGTCTTCACAACGCCCCTCCGGGTCCGTTGAATCGTTTTAACGCCCCCCGATTCCAGTTAACGTAAGCGTTACGTGGTACGGCGTCAAGGCTCGATTTGAGGAACGGTCCCCGATCGTGATCCACGTGGGGCCCCCGGCCTGGGATCGTCGGACCTTTGAGATGGGTATCGTTACCCATCGCGGCAGCTGACCTGAGCTCGTACAATCGGGTCGCGTCTAGTCGAACGAGGTGCGCCAGATGGTCACGCGTGACGGGCGGCGGCGGGTGACGATAAGCGATGTGGCCAGCCACGCCCAGGTCTCCACCACAGCGGTGTCGAAGGTGCTGCGCAACGCCTACGGCGTCAGCGAGGCGATGCGTGCCAAGGTGCAGGCGGCCATCGACGAGCTCGGCTACCGCCCGCACGCCGCGGCCCGGGCCATGCGGGGGCGCACGTTCACCATCGGCGTGGTGCTGCCGCACATCAGGAACCCGTTCTTCGCCGACATCCTCGACGGCCTCGACGAGCAGATCGCCGGCGCCGGCTACCAGGCGATCATCGTCCAGGGCGGCACCATGGACCCCGACTCCGAGGGCCGCGCGATCGACGCCCTGGTGGACCGGCAGGTGGACGGCATCTTCATCGTCGCCCCGGTCCTCGCCAGGTCCCGGCTCGAGGAGACGGCCAGGAGCACGCCCACCGTCGTGCTCGGCCGCCACGACCGCTCGGCGGTCTACGACTCCGTGCTCGACGACGACGAGGTGGGCGCCGAGCTCGCCGTCGAGCATCTCATCGCGCTCGGCCACCGCCGCATCGCGCACATCTCGCAGAAGGACAGCGGCCCGTCCCGCTCCGTCGCGTGGCTGCACACCATCAGGGCCAGGACGTACGAGCGGGTGATGGCCGAGCACGGCCTGGCCGAGCACATCGCCGTCGTCGCCACCTCCTACACCGAGGAGGGCGGCTACCAGGCCACCCGTGAGCTGCTGGCCCGCACCCCCCGCCCTACCGCGATCTTCGCCGGGTCCGACCAGGCCGCCTTCGGCGCGCTCGCGGCCATCCACGAGGCCGGGCTCGCCGTGCCCGGCGACGTATCGGTGGCCGGCTACGACAACGCCCGCGTGACCGCGCTCGCGCACATCTCGCTGACGAGCATGGACCAGGACGGGGCCATCATGGGCAAGACGGCCGGGCGGCTGCTGCTCGAGCGCATCATCGAGGGGCGCACGTCCGCGGTCCGCTTCTCCGTCACCCCCACTCTGGTCACCCGCCGCTCCACCGCGCCGCCTCGCGTCATAACCGACCTGAAATAGGGAGATTTACGTCGGCTTTGGGGCTAACGTGGCAGTCGATAGTGAGAGAGAAAGGGTCTGCTACGTGAGTCCGTCCCCCAAGTCCCTGCCGATCGCGGGGTTCATGTTCTCCGCCGCCGGTGTCGGCGCCGTGGTCATGCAGATGCTGGCCGTCGCCTACCCCGACGGCGACCCGGCCAAGGCGCGCGAGGCCGCGCAGCTGCTGCGGCAGCTGGCCAGGCGGGTGGACGGCAGCCTGGACGACGTGGAGGAGGCCGCGAGCAGGGTGTGGCGGCCGCCCATGTCAGGCGCGGGCATCGACGCCTTCAGGAAATACTTCAACGACGAGGTCGCGCCCTATCCGCCGGAGGTGTCCGCCTACATCCGCGGGCTGGCCGACGCGGTCGACGACTACGCGGACATGCTGGAGCAGACCCAGCACGCGCTGCGGACCATGGCCATGATCCAGTGGCTGGAGCTGCTGATGTTCTTCTGCTGGCCGGCGATCGACAGGAAGGTCCAGGCGCTGATCAACTGGGCGAGGCGCAAGACGCAGGCGCGGCTGCTCGTCAAGATGCTCGAACATGAAGTGGGGAAGCGGTTCGTCTACGCCGTGGGCGGCAGCCTCGCCTACACGGCCCTCGACCAGCTGCTCGTCGACGGGGTCAAGCTGGCGAGGGGCGAGGACATGGGGTCGTGGGGCGACCGCGGCGAGTACATGGTGAAGAACTTCGCGGCGGCCATGGTCTTCTACCATGTGGATCCAGCCAATTTCGGAAAGGCCGCCAACCTGCTGCCGGAGAACAAGGCGGCGCGCAATGCCATCGTGTTCCTGACCGGATCCACCATCTTCAGCATGACGGCGAACGCGCTCAACCGGCCCGGCGACGTGATCGACGATCCGTTGAGCCTGCGGCCCACCTGGGAGCAGATGCTCGCCAAGCTGGGTGTCGCCGCGGGCCAGGACCAGTTCAGGCGCTGGCGCGGTATCCCGTGAGCATGAGGCTAGCCCTGGTTGAAACGCCTGACCTCCTCGGCGAACGGGGTCAGGCCGTCCGTCATCATCTTCTCCATCTGCGCGGTCAGGTCCGCGGCGGCGGCGTTCGCGGCGGCGAGCACCGCCTCCGCCAGCGCGTCCGCGCCGAGTCGCATCGCTCTCGGGTCGATGCGCAGGCCGCCGAGCGCGCCGCTCGCCAGCACCTCGGCCGTCACCTGGCCATGGGCCGCCTCACCTCGGCCGCGGACGGCATTGAGGCCCTCCTGCAACTGCTCCAGCGGCCGGATGTCGGCTTGGAACTCGGCGAGAAAGCGGCGCATCTCCTCGTCGAGGAAGGGCGCGCCGTCGTCCGGTGTGGTCATCAGGTCTCCAGAAGAGGTCAGGGGGTGAGCTTTCCGTCCGACTCCGAGTACTCGGGTGGGTCGGACACTTTCGGCAGGGATTCGATGGTGGCCCAGTTCGCGACGTCGAAGCTGGTCTTCATGCCGGACAGCCGTTCGGCGACGCTGGGATAGACGTCGCGCAGCGCGTTGACGTACGTCTCCGCTTTCTTCAACGCGGTGGAATAGCCCTGCCTGAACGTGTTCCCCGCCTCGTCCGTGCCGGCGAAATCGCCCAGTGCGGAGATGGCGTCGAGAATCCCGCGGGCATCCCTCGCCAGTTCCTCGTGCTCGGTGGTGAATCCGCCGGCCGCGCTCGTGAAGGTGCTCCCGTGGACCTCGGTGGGCGGCATGCCCGGGCGTGCGAGACCGGGCGAGGTCGGCGACGGGGTGGGGGCGGGATACGTGGGAGCCGGATACGTGGGAGCGGGATACGTGGGGGCCGGATACGTGGGGGCCGGATACGTGGGAGCGGAAGGAGTCGGCGACGGCTGGGACGGTCCGGTGGGCGTCGGAGTGGGTGCGGACGTGGTGGGTGAAGGGCTTGGGGGCGTCGGACTCGGGGTGGGCGCCGACGGCGTGGGGCTGGGGGATGTCGGAGTCGGGCTGGGTGTGCCCGTGGGGGTAGGGGTGGGCGACGCCGTGGGTAATGGGGGCGGAGTGGAGGGCTCTGTCTCAGGCATGTTCCTACATTACCTACAGGGATACTGGCCTGATGACTCGGACGCTGGTGGACACGGTTCTGAGATGCGGGGCGACCTCCTCGTCCGGCCGCATGTCGAGAACGGGACGCCCGTCGGCCGCCCAGTGCACCCGGCGGATGGCGGTGTTCCTCCCCTTCGCGTCCGGGGCGGTGAGGGCGTGGTAGACGACGAGCGGCAGGCCGTCCTCGTCGTGGCTGAACGTGTTGTGTCCCGGGCCCCACTCCCCGGTGCGGGGGTCGGTGGCGAGGACGGGGGCGTTGAGCTTGGTCCAGTTCGCCGGGTCGAGCAGGTCGCCGCCGGACGCGGCGGTGGCCAGGCCCATGACATAAGTCGGGCCGACGGCGGAGCCGGAGTAGGTCATGACGATCCGGTCGCCGTGCCGCACGACGAACGGTCCCTCGGCCACGTTCGCGTCGTTGAGGTCCCAGCCGTACTCGGCGCTGATCAGCCGGACGGGATCGCTCGTCAGCCGCCACGGGTCGGCGGGATCGACGGTGGCGATCCAGATCTCGGCGTCGCCCACGCGATCCGTGATGTAGCGCTGGGACCAGGCGACGTAGCCGCGGCCGGCGTCCTCGAAGTAGGTCATGTCGAGGGAGATGCCGGGGTGGTCCCGGTCCAGTTGGAGCGGGCTGCCGTCGGCCTTGAGCACCGGCCGGGGCGGTTCCCAGTCCGCGGCGAGCACGGGGTCGCCGTCCGCCCGCAGCCGCATGACCTGGCTCTGCACGCGGTCCCAGCTCGCCGCGCCGACGCTGGGGGAGAAGAAGCAGTGCAGGCGGCCGTCGATCACGTGGAGCTCCGGCGCCCAGAAGCAGCCGCCGATCCCCGCCTGTCCCACGGTGAGGATGGCGTGGTCGGCCGCGGTGGCCAGGTCCTGGACGGTGTCCGCGACCCGGATCAGCAGGCGCGTGGTGTTGACGCAGTCGCCGCCGGCGTCGTCGGTGGCGATGAAGTAGTAGCGCCCCCGGTAGGGCAGCACGGCCGGGTCGGCGCGTTCGGGGATGAAGGGGAAGGCGTACTCCCGCTGCCGGACGCGGCCGGTGATCGGATACTCCCCGGGCGTGTCCCAGTCCACGCCGGTGGTGTCCCAGTCGACGGGCCGGTCGGCGGTCGAGCCGTCGGAGTACGACAGGCGGGCCGCGGGCGGATCCGTACGTTCGCCGGCGTTCACCCGCAGCTCGGGCACGACGACCGCCACGTTCCTGACGCGCTGGAACCGGCGGGCGAGCCGGTCGGCAGTGCTTTCGTCCACCGGGAGACAGGAGGCGGCCCGGCGGCCTTCGCCGAGTGCGGGCGGCTCGGAGGCCGGCACGAGCGGGGACCCGGGACGGGCGGGCAGCGGCTCGGCGTCGAGCGTCTTCATGGTGGTGAACATCCGCTCGCCCGCGCCGTCCGTCCACCACAGCACGTACTCGTCGCGGGCGCCGTCATAGACCGCGCGGGGCCGGGAGACGCGGCCGCCCGTGCCGAGATCGACCACGCCCACTTCCTCGTAGTGGACGAGGTCGGGCGTCGTGCAGATCAGAACGTACGGTTCCGGGGTCCCGTCCGGCAGGCACGGGGTGGCCACGACGCCGTACCCGGCCGGTGTGTGGAAGAGGTGGGGATCGGCCAGCGTGCGGATGCGCCGCACGTCCAGGACGTCCGTCATGACGGCGCGCGGGAAGAGCACGCCGTGGTCGTCGTTGAGCGGCCTCACCTCGTCGCCCGGTGACGAGAGGGCCAGGTGCATGCTGAACGCGAGCGGCGCGCTGTACACCGCTGGATCGGGGTCCGGTTCGCGCGTGTAGCTCACCACATGGGAGGTCGACGCCTCGGGGAGCACCGTCACGGCGAAGCCCTCGGCGCCCGCGACGGAGATCGTCGCCTGGACGGCGCCGGCCGACCGGCTCGTGATCACGCCCTCGCGCACCTCGAGGTCCGGGTGGCCGGTGCTCAGCACCGCGTCCGGCCCGATGGACGTGCCCGAGACCAGGACCGGCGGCAGGACGACGCGGTCGTACGCCTGCAAGGAGCCGCGGGATGGCATCTGCGCCCTCCTCCCATTGCTCTGTTAACGCTAACATTCCCATTTTCGAGGCTGACGACGGCCGCGATCTGCGCCACGTTAGGGAGCTGCGAGAGGGCTGTCAACCCTCGATACGTACGGCAATAATCCAGAAAGTTTCGGTCAGCCGGCCGGGCGCGCGGTGCTGCCCCGAATGATCAACTCGGTGCCCAGCTCGACCCGGCTCTGCGGCAGCGGCTCGCCCTGCACGAGCTTCATGAGCATGCCGGTGGCCGCGACGGCCATCTCGCAGAGCGGCTGGCGGACGGTGGTGAGCGGCGGGTTCATCCACTCCACCGAGGGCAGGTCGTCGAAGCCGACGACGCTGAGATCGTGCGGGATGCGCAGGCCCAGCTCGTGGGCGGCGCGGTAGACGCCGGTGGCCTGCCCGTCGTTGGCGGCGAAGATCGCGGTCGGCGGCTGAGGCAGGCGCAGCAGCCGGTGGGCCTGGGCGCGGCCGCCCTCGATGAGGAAGTTCCCCGAACCGATCAGCTCGGGGTCGGCGGCCAGCCCGGCCAGGTCGAGCGCGGTGCGGTAGCCGTCGAGGCGGGCTCTGCTGGGCAGCGCCCAGTCGGGGCCGGTGATGATGGCGATGCGGCGGTGGCCGAGGTCGAGCAGATGGCGGGTGGCCGACAGGCCGCCGCTCCAGTTGCCCGCGCCGACCGAGGGGAAGCCCGGTCCTGGGTCGCCGGACGGGTCGACCAGGACGATGGGGATGTCACGGGTGACGAGCTGCTCGCGCTGGTCCTCGGTCAGCCCGGAGAACACCCCGATCACCCCGCTGGGGCGGCGGCTCAGCACGCCCTCGATCCAGCCGCGTCCCGGGGTTTCGCGGTCCGGCGCGTCGGAGATCACCACGGCAAGGTTGTGCTGGCGCGCGACCTGCCCGACCCCCTTGATGATCTCGACCGGGTAGTCGCCTCCCAGCGCGTGGATGACCACCTCCACCAGGGCGGCGGGGCTGACACGACGCCGCTTCCTGCGGTAGCCGTGCCGGCGGATGAGCCCCTCGACGAGGGAGCGCGTCTCGGGGGCGACCTCGGAGCGGCCGTTGACCACTTTGGAGACGGTCGCGGTGGACACGCCGGCCAGCTCGGCCAGCTCGGTGATGGTCAGCGGCCGGGCGGGTGTGGCGTCGGCGTCGAACGGCTGCTCGGTCGCGTTCATGGGGCGCAGTCTAGCCCGATTGATTTCGGGGATCTTACGCCTGTGTTCTTGACGGGTTTCGTCATGCCTGCTTAGAGTCCCCGATTAACGATCGGCCCTGGAACCGAAAGTTTCAGGCAAGCTGCGGACCCTGCCCAAGGAGCGCAGCGTGCACCCTGCCGGCCACCGCGCTCCTGACCTCCCCACCCGGAAGAGACAACCGTGAAGTTCCGTATCGCAACCCCAGCCGTGATTGCCGCGGCCATCGCCCTGACCGCCACCGCCTGCGGAGGCGGCTCCGGCAGCACCCCGTCGCAGCCGTCCGGTGACGGCAAGTCATTCGAGTTCTGGTCGTTCTCCGGGATCAACCAGAAGGCCTCGGTCGACGAGTACCACAAGGTCAACCCGGGCGTGCAGGTGAAGCTCACCGAGGTGGGCGGCTCGACCGAGACGGCGCAGGCGCTGACGACGGCGCTGGCCGGTGGCAAGGTGCCCGACCTGGTGCTCATCCAGGGCGACGACCTGCCGAAGTTCGTGCAGCAGCCGCAGAACTTCTACGATCTGCGGCAGCTCGGCGCGGACAAGATCAAGGGCGACTACCTCGACTGGGTCATGAGCCAGAGCACCGCCAAGGACGGCACGATCATCGGCATCCCGACCGACGTGGGCGGCATGGCCGTCGCGTACCGGACGGACCTGTTCAAGGAGGCCGGGCTGCCGACCGACCGGGAGGAGGTCGGCAAGCTCTGGCCCACGTGGGACGCGTTCATCGAGACCGGCAAGAAGTACGTCGCCAAGACCGGCAAGGCATTCATCGACAACGCCGAGACCAGCGTGTTCTACCAGGCGGTCAACCAGGGTCCGCAGAAGTACTACGACCCCTCGGGCAACGTCGTCTACAGCACCAGCCCGCAGGTCAAGACGGCCTTCGACCTGTCGCTCAAGGCCGTGCAGGCCGGGATCAGCGCCAAGCAGACCTCGTTCACCGAGGGCTGGAGCGCGGGCATGGGCAAGGGGCAGTTCGCGGTGATCTCCGCGCCGTCGTGGCTGCTGGGCCAGATCCGCAGGAACGCCCCCGACACCAAGGGCAAGTGGGACATCGCCACGATCCCCGGCGGAGCCGGCAACTGGGGCGGCAGCTACCTGGCCATCCCCAAGGGCGCCAAGAACGCCAAGGCCGCCTGGGACTACATCTCCAAGATGCAGTCGCCGCAGGGCCAGCTCACGCACTTCGTGGACTCCGGCTCGCTGCCCACGACCCCGTCGGTGTACAAGGACCCCAAGCTCACCGGGAAGAAGGACGAGTTCTTCTCCGGCGCGCCGATCGGGAAGATCTACACCGACTCGCTGCTCGGGCTCAAGCCGTTCTACATCGGCCCGGACAGCGCGGCCATCGGCCAGGAGTTCCTGAACGCCATCACCAGCGTCGAGCAGGGCAAGGGTGACCCCGCCAAGGCCTGGGACACGGCGCTGGCCAACATCAAGACGGCGATCGGCAAGTGACCGCGACTCTCGACAGGGTCGCGGACGCGCCCGCGATCACGACACGGGTCCGGCAGACCCTCGGCGAGCGCATCGCCCCCTACGCCTACATCGCGCCGTTCTTCCTGATCTTCGCGGTGTTCGGGCTCGTCCCCCTGCTGTTCACGTTCTACGTGGCGCTGTTCGACTGGAACCCCATCGGCGAGCACGTCTTCGTCGGCTTTGACAACTTCACCCGCCTGTTCGGGGATCCCCGGTTCTCGAACGCCCTGTGGAACACCCTCAGCATCTGGCTGCTGTCCACTGTGCCGCAGCTGCTGCTCGGGCTGGGCGTGGCGCACCTGCTCAACCACGCCCGGCTGCGGCTGGCGGTGTTCTTCCGGATGTCGATGCTGGTGCCGTACATCACCTCGGTGGCGGCCACCGCGATCGTCTTCGCCCAGATGTTCGACCGTGACTACGGCCTGCTCAACTGGGTGCTGGGCTTCGCAGGCATCGGGCCGATCGACTTCAAGCAGTCGGTGTGGGGCAGCCACCTGCTGATCGCCGTCATGGTGACGTGGCGCTGGTTCGGCTACACGACGCTGCTCTACCTGGCCTCGCTGCAGGCGATCCCGCGGGCGATCTACGAGGCGGCGGCGGTGGACGGCGCGGGCGGGTGGAAGCAGTTCCGCCACATCTCCCTCCCGTCGCTGCGCCCGGTCATCGTCTTCACGATCGTGACCTCGACGATCGGCGGCCTGCAGATCTTCACCGAGCCCCTGCTGATGTCCCGCTCCACGACCTGCGGGGCGATCCGGCAGTGCCAGACGCTCACGTTGTTCCTCTACGAGCAGGCTTTCGGTCAGTTCCAGTTCGGCTACGGCGCCGCCATCGGCGTGGCGCTGTTCGTCCTGATAATCCTGTTCGCCACGCTCAACTACGTCCTGTCCACCCGCATCCGCCCGGGGAAGTCATGAACGATCGGATCCGCTGGTGGACCTACCTGCTGATCGGCCTGGCCACGCTCGTCTGCCTCTTCCCGCTGTACTGGATGTTCGTGGTGGCCACCACCGACTCGGCGACCGCCACCCAGCTGCCGCCCAAGATCGTGCCGGGCGGCAACTTCTTCCACCTGGCCGGGCTGGTGTTCTCGACGGTGCCGTTCGTGCGCTCGGTCATCAACAGCCTGATCGTGGCCGGGACGATCGGCGTCGGGCAAGCGGTGCTCTGCTCGCTGGCCGGCTTCGCCTTCGCCAAGCTGCGCTTCCCGGGGCGGAACGTGCTGTTCCTGATCGTGGTGCTGACCATGACCGTGCCGACGCAGCTCGCGGTCATCCCGCAGTACATGATCATTTCCTCGCTGAACTGGGTGGACACGCTGCAGGCGCTCATCGTCCCGGGTCTGGCCAGCGCGTTCGGCATCTTCTGGATGCGCCAGCACCTGTCCTCGACGATCAGTGACGAGATCCTGCAGGCCGCCCGCATCGACGGGGCGAACAGCTGGCAGATCTACTGGCGCATCGCGTTCCCGCTGGTGCGGCCGGCCGCCTTCGTGCTCGGGCTGCTCGGCTTCGTCTACTCGTGGAACGACTTTCTGTGGCCGTTCATCGTGCTGAAGTCGCCCGAGATGTACACCGCGCAGATCGCCATCAAGGCACTGCAGAACAGCTTGGACATCGACCTCGGCCTGGCCATGTCGGGCTCGTTCCTGGCCACGCTGCCGCTGGTGGTGCTGTTCATCTTCGTCGGGCGCCGCATGGTCGCCGGGATCATGGACGGCGCCTTCAAGGGCTGACCTTTCGAAAAGGCTCAACGTGAACGTCTACGACAACCCGGTCCTGCCCGGGTTCCACCCGGATCCGAGCGTGTGCCGGGTCGGCGAGGACTACTACCTCGTCTGCTCCAGCTTCGAGTACGTCCCCGGCGTCCCGATCTTCCACAGCCGGGACCTCGTGCACTGGCGCCAGATCGGCAACGTGCTCGACCGGCCCTCGCAGCTGGACCTGCCGGCGGACGTGCCCGCCTCGGGCGGCGTCTTCGCGCCGACGATCCGCCACCACGACGGCCGCTTCTACATGATCACCACCAACGTGGGAGCGGGCGGCCACTTCGTCGTCACCGCCGAACGCCCAGAAGGCCCCTGGTCCGACCCGGTCTGGATCGACCTGCCCGGCGTCGACCCCGACCTGGCCTGGGACGAGGACGGCTCGTGCTGGTGCACCACCTCGGGCAACCAGGTGGCGCGCATCGACCCGGCGACGGGCAAGGTCCTGGAGGGGCCGTACCCGATCTGGTCGGGCACCGGTGGGAAGTATCCGGAGGCGCCGCACCTCTACCAGGTGGACGGCTGGTGGTACCTGCTCATGTCCGAAGGCGGCACCGAGCGCGGCCACGCCGTGTCGATCGCCCGCGGCCGCTCGCCGCGCGGCCCCTTCGAGCCCGGGCCGGTCAACCCGATCCTGACGCACCGCGGCACGAACCGGCCCATCCAGAGCACCGGCCACGCCGATCTCGTGCAGGCCGCCGACGGCACCTGGTGGATGGTCCTGCTCGGCGCCCGACCGCGCGGCTACTCGCCCGAGTACCAGGTCCTCGGGCGGGAGACCTTCCTCACCCCCGTGCGGTGGGAGGACGGCTGGCCCGTCGTGGGTCCCGTCGAGGAACGCCACCCCGCGCCCGCCGCCTGGCATCCGCTGCCCGAAGAGCCGTACCGCGACGACTTCGACGCCGGCGCGCTCGCGCCGTACTGGATCTCGCCGCGCAGCCGCCCCGACGGGTCCTGGTCGCTGGGCGAGCGCCCCGGCTGGCTGACCCTGCATGCCACCGGGCCGACCCTCGACCGGCCCGGCCACACCTTCGTGGGGCGCCGCCAGCAGCACCACGACTGCCGGATCTCCGCCCGCCTCGATCCCGGATCCGGCACGGCCGGGCTGTCCGTACGCATGGACGAGGCGCACCACTACGACCTGGAGGTGAGCGAGGGGCGGGCACGGGTGATCGCGCGCATCGGCCCGCTGCGCCAGTGCGTGGCCGAGCGACCGGTGCCACCCGGGCCGCTCACCCTCGCCCTCGACATCCGCACCCGCGACGTCCTGCCGCCCTCCGTCATAGAGCCGACCACAGAGTCGACCACTGGGCCGACGGGCGTCGGCGCCAGGGGGCCCGACACCATCGGCTTCTCCGCCGACGGCGCCCTGCTGGCCTCGCTGGACGGCCGGTACCTGTCCACGGAGGTGGCCACCGGATTCACGGGACGGGTGATCGGCATGTACGTCACGGAGGGGAGCGCCGATTTCGACTGGTTCGACTATCGGTTTTAAGGTCCTTGCCTTACTAAGGCGGCCTCCTTATGGTTGGCGGTGAATTGTCAACTACATAGAGGGCGTCATGACTGAGACCATGCCCGATTACCCCTTCTCCCGGGACAAGGCCCTGGAGCCGCCGCAGGAGTGGGCCGAGTTACAGGACCGCTGTCCCGTGGCCCACATACGGCTGCCGAGCGGCGACACGGCCCAGCTCCTGACCCGCTACGAGGACGTCCGTTCGGTGCTCGCGGACGGTCGCTTCCGGCGGGGCGGCGAGGGCGCCGCGCGGATCTCCACGACGGAGGACGGCGGGATCTTCGCCCGCAACAGCGACTCGAGGGTGCGGGAGGGCGAGGGGCACCTGCGGTGGCGGCGGCTGCTCAACAAGTCCTTCACCATCCGGAAGATGGAGACGTGGCGGCCCCGGGTGCAGCGGATGGCCGACGAGCTGGTGGACGACCTGGTGAAGTCCGGCTCGCCGGCCAACCTGTCGGCCGGGCTGGGCCTGCCGCTGCCGGTGCGGGTCATCTGCGCCCTGGTCGGCGCCCCCAGCCGGGACCAGGACAAGTTCGCGCACTGGTCGCAGGTCATGCTGACGCTGACGCGCTACACGCAGGAGGAGGTGCGGCAGACGTACGAGGAGTTCGGCGCGTACGTCTCGGCCCTGGTCGAGGAGAAGCGGGCGAACCCGGGCGACGACCTCCTCAGCGAGCTGACCCAGATCTCCGACAGCGAGGACGGCAGGCTCAGCCACGAAGAGCTGATCACCACCGTGATGGCGCTCCTGCTGGCCGGGCACGAGACCACCTCCAACATGATCGCCATCATGACGGCGATGCTCCTGGCGGAGCCGGAGCGCTACCAGGCGGTCATCGACGACCCCGAGCTCATCCCGGGCACCGTCGAGGAGGTCCTGCGGCTCGACACCACGCTCAGCGTGATCGGCTTCCCCCGGGTCGCCACCGAGGACACCGAGCTCAGCGGCACCGTCGTGCCCGCGGGCGGCACCGTGATCCCGTGCCGGCCCGCGGCCAACCGGGACCCGCGCAAGTTCGACGACCCCGAACGGTTCGACCCGCGCCGCGAGAACGCCGCCCAGCACCTGAGCTTCGGCGTGGGCGCGCACTACTGCCTCGGCCAGCCGCTGGCCCGCCTGGAGCTGCAGGTCGTGCTCGGCACGCTCACGCGCCGGCTGCCCACCCTGCGCCTGCGCGACAGCGCCGACGAGCTGCGCCTGCGCACCGGACTGCTGTCGGGCGGGCTCCAGGACGTCTGGGTCGCCTGGTGAGCTCGTGAGGCCGGCGCGGGTCTCCGCGCCGGCCGGGGCTTTCACCCCCACGGCCACCGATAGGACGGCGGGTAGGCGTGGAGGCGGAGCCGGAGGGTGAGGGTGACCGTGGTGCCGGCGGGCAGCTCGACCGTGAGGTGCGGCCCGTTCACAGCCGCCTCCGTGACCGACCGCACCGGCTCGTGGTGCACGTACTCGGTGTCGTGCCCGGTCCACCCGGGCGCGGCTCCGGTGGCGGTGACGCCGAGGATCTCGTGCTCGCCGAAGAAGCCCGCCTGCACGACCAGCACGCGGTCGGCGGTGGCGGACAGGTTGACGAGCGTGACCACCGTGGCCTCCGGCTCGATCGAGGTGACCAGCGCCGCCACCTGCTCCGGCACACCGGGACGGCGGCGCTCGGCGTCGAAGTAGCGCACCCTGGCCTGCTGCAGGCCGCCGTTGTAGACGACCTGCGGTCCGCCCCACATCAGCTGCGCCAGGGCCTCGGTCACCACGGGGTTGACGTTCTGCCAGAGGTGGATGTCCGATTCGGGCAGGTCGCGGTCGGCGTTGGCGAGCAGCAGCGCGATGCGGCGGCGGGCCTGGGCGTGCGCGGCGGCGAGGATCCGCTCGGGATAGTCCGGGTTGTCCCCGCACAGGTACGCGTACCAGGGCTCCTCGTGCCCGGCCTCCTCCTTGTCGCGGAACGGCCGCACGGTGGCCCAGTCGTAGCCGGTCGCGGCGCGCAGCGCGTCCAGGCGGGCGCGGTCCTCCGCGGCGCCCGTGTGGTGCCAGAGCGCGAGCGGCACCGAGGTCTGGACCGGGTTGTAGTCGAACCAGCCCTTGTCGCTGTGCCGGTAGGGGACCAGCAGGGTCGGCACGTCCACGTCGGGGCCGAGGTGGGCGCGCCAGCGGCCCTGGTTGGCCGAGTCGCTCTCGCTGAACGGCAGCGTCACGCCCCGGGCGATGACCGCGTCCAGCAGCGACCGGACGAGGTCCAGGTACCGGTCGTCCCGCGTGGCCAGGGCGGCGCTGAGCGCGCCGACGGCCGCCGCCTGGCCGATGCTGTACATGCCGTGCGGCCAGGTCCAGCCATAGTGGCCGCCGTACCAGCGCCCGTCGAGCCCGCTGCCCACCACCCCGTCGAGGCCGACGTTGTCGGGGACGACGCCGCCGTTCTCCTCGGCCCGGCGCTGCCAGGCCCCGACGTACTCGCGCAGCCAGGCGGCGTAGCGCTCCTCTCCCGAGACGAGGTAGGCGTTGCAGACCAGGCCGGCCACGCTGAGGTTGCCGACCGCGTCGCCCCGGCCGAGGCGGCGCTGCATCTCGGCGCCCAGCCGCGGGTCCTCGGCTAGCGGCGGCACGGGCGCGCCGTCCGGGACCATCCAGTCCAGCGGGTAGCCGTACTGGGCCGCTTCCGCCGGGGTCCACGGGTACGCGGGCGAGTCGGACACGCCTTCCCTGGCTCCCCGGCTGCCGTTGTGCGGGGCCTTGATGATCCGGTGCGCCGGGTCGTAGTTGCCCTTGGCCGGATCGAGGTAGAGGTCGGCGAACCTGGTCGCCCGCCCGGCCCAGGCCGCCGGGTCCGCAGCGGTCAGGAAGTACGTGAAGAGCAGGCTCTCGCCCTGGTGGAACCAGTCGTAGCCGATCTCGAACTCGTCGGCGAACATGCCCAGCCCGGTCATCTGCCCGACGACGCCGTGCCAGTGCCTGGCGCTGGTCTCGAGCAGGTCGTCCGCGCCGCCCAGCAGGTAGAGCTGCGGCCAGTTGAAGAACGGCTCGAAGAAGTCGTCGGCGCCGTCGCGGGAGGAGAGCCGGCCGGAGTAACGCAGCGAGCCGTCCGGCCGGCCGTACCGGGCGGAGAACAGCCGCCACCCGCCGTCCAGCAGGTCGAACAGGGCACGCTGAGCCAGCGCCCACGCCGGCGGGTCGAGCACGGGGACGCTCGCTTTGACGACGGTCATGAAACTCCTAGAAGAGGCGGTCATCCCTTGGTCGCGCCGGCGGTCAGCCCGGCGACCAGGAAGCGCTGGGAGAACAGGAACACCAGCAGCACGGGAGCGATGGACAGCAGGGTCGCCAGCACCAGCTCGGGCGGCTGCACCTCGGCGTTGGCGCCGACGACGGGATTGAACGCGGGGGTCGCGGCCAGCATCTGCGTGAGCCCGACCTGCATGGGGTAGTTGTCGCTGTCCGGCAGCATGACGTACGGCAGGAAGAAGTTGTTCCAGTTCGTCACGAAGCTGAAGAAGGCGACGAGCGCGACCACCGGCTTGGCCAGCGGCAGCGCCACCCGCACGAACGTCGCGCTCTCGCCGCACCCGTCCAGCCGGGCCGCGTCGAGCAGCTCGCCGGGCACGCTGGTGGAGAAGTAGATGTACGTGAGGTAGACGCCGAACGGGAAGAACGACATCGGCAGCACGACCGAGGCCGCCTGGTTGACCAGCCCGACGTAGCTGAGCTCGAGGAAGATCGGCAGCACCAGCGCGGTGCCCGGCATCAGCATCACGACCAGCGTGACGATCAGCAGCAGCCGCCGGCCGGTGAAGCGCATGAGCGCCATCGCGTACCCGGCGGGGACGCTGACGAGCAGGGTCAGCGCCACGGAGAGCGCGGCGTACATGACGGAGTTGCCCAGCCAGTCCAGCACCGCGCCGTCCTGGAAGGACATGAGGTGCCGCCAGTTGGTCAGGAGCGAGCCGAGCGAGCCGGGCGACAGCGCGTTCCCGTGGATCAGGTCGGCCGGGCTCTTGGTCGAGGCGAGCAGCAGCCAGAGCATGGGGACGACGAAGAACAGCGCGAAGGCCAGCAGGAACACGGCGACGAGCACCCGGGCGACGCGGGTCGCGATGCCCGTGGGAGGCGGGGGAGCGGCGCGGCGGCCCAGCGGGGACGGCCGCAGCTCAGTCAGTGTCAAAGAGACCTCCCCGCGCGACGAACAGCCCGGCGCAGCACAGCGCCACGATGAGCAGATCGACGGCGATCGCCGCGGAGCCGTTGAAGTCGTTCTGGTTGAAGGCGTACAGGTACGCGAGCTGGTTGATGGAGTAGTCGGTGCCCACCACGCCGAAACTGGCCTGCGAGATGAGCTGCGGCTCGACGAAGAGCTGCGTGCCCGCCGCCAGGGAGAGGATCAGCATGTAGACGATCCACTTGCGCAGCATCGGCAGCTGCACCCGCAGCGCGGTGCGCACCGGCCCGGCGCCGTCCACCCGCGCGGCCTCGATGAGCTGGTGGGGGATGGTGTTGAGCGCGCCGTACATCACCACGATCCAGCCGCCCGCGCCGGTCCAGAACGCGATCAGCGTGAAGATCCACGGCAGGTGGCCGGGCGAGACCACCTGCACGAACGTGTCACCCCAGACCCGGCGGACGAGGGCGGCGACCGGGCTCACGGACGGGTCCAGCATGAACAGCCAGAGCAGCACGCTGGACGCGCCCGCCAGCGCTCCCGGCACGTAGTAGACGAACCGCAGCGCGGCCCGCGACCAGCCCGCGGTCAGCCGGTGCACCAGGAGCGCGAGCAGCAGGACCAGCACGGTCAGCGTGACCAGCCAGAGCACGAGGTACGTGACCACGTGCTCGACGGCGGCCAGGAACCGGTAGTCCTGGGCGGTCCTGACGAAGTTGGCGAACCCGGCGAAGACCCCGTGGGCGTCGGTGAAGGCGAGGTTGAGCGCGTACACCGTGGGCACGATGCCGAAGGCGACGAGCAGCACCACGTAACCGGAGACGAAGACGTGCCCGGCGGAGAGCCGCAGCCTCGATGCGCTCACTTGGTGACCTGGTAGCCGAAGACCTGGGCCTGCTGCTCGATGGCCGTCTGCCACTCCGGCAGCAGCGACTCGACCGTCCTGCCCGCGGTCTGGCCGGGGATCACGGTCTTGGCCCAGACCGCCTCCTGGCTGAACTCGGGCGAGCCCCAGCCGGGCCACACCTGCCCGGCCGCCGCGGCGATCGGCCCCGCGATGTCGCCGGCGTAGTAACCGCTGTCCTGCTGCTTCTTGATCCACTTAGTCGCGGCCGGCGCGTACGCGGGGTATCCGGGGGAGAGCTCGACCTGGTACGCGTCGGCCGTGGTGACCCAGCTGACGAAGTCCTTGGCCGCGTCCAGGTGCGCGGTGTGCCGCGACAGCCACCAGGTGCCGCCGCCGACGTTGCCGGTCACCGGCGTGCTCTGGTCGGACCAGCGCAGGGCCTCGCCCACCGCGAGCTCGCCCTTCGGCGTCTTGAGCGTGCCCTGGAAGACCGCGCCGCCGTACCAGGCCGGACCGGGCAGCATGAGCACCTTGTCGCCCTGGCTCTTGGCGAACTCGGGGCCGAACAGCGGCAGCATCGACATGGTCTTGTTCGCGACGAGCTTGTCCATCATCCGCGCCGTGCGCGCGCACTTGGGGTCGGTGGCCTTGACGGTGATCGCCTTGGGACCGGTGACCTGGTTCGCCGGGCACTCGCCGCCCCACATGTAGATCTCCGGCGCCCAGGCGTCGCCGGCCGTGCCGACGATGTATCCCGGATGCTCGGCGGCCACCTTCTCGCCCAGCGCCTGATACTCCTCCCAGGTCCTGGGCACGGTGTAGCCGAACTTGGCGAGCAGCTTCTTGTTGTACCAGAGCACGACCTGCGCCAGGTCGTTGCGCAGGCAGTAGACCGTGCCGCCGACCGTGCACACGTCGAGCGCGCCCTTGGCGAAGCCGCTCAGCGTGGCGTCGTCCAGCAGGCCCTTGTCGAGCGGGGCGACGAACGCGTTGTCACCCTGCGAGGCCCACGACGCCGTGTTGTTGTCCGTGGTGAACACCACGTCCGGCCAGCCCTCGCCGGCCCGGTCGAACAGCTGCACCTTGGTCTTGAGCGTGTTGGAGCCGTTGGCGTTGCCGTCGTAGGTGACGATGTCCAGCTGCGCGGCCGGATGGGCCTTCTGGTACGCCTTCGCGGCGTCGAGCCGGGTGGAGTCCACCCACACCAGGAGCTTGCCGTCCTTCTGCTCGGCGGTCGCGAATCCGTACGGGGAACCGGACGAGCCGGTGGGCTTCGCGGCGGTCGGGGCGTTCGGGGGCGCGCAGGCCGCGACGGCGAGCAGGGCCGTCACAGCGGTGACCGCCAGGTGGGTGCGTCGTCTCATAGGGCTTCCTTCGGACGTGACCGCCGTGTTTCGGGGATATGACATCATACGTGTGACGTATTCACAATGGCCTAGACTGAGGGGCGTTCACCGAACGCGCGGATGGGGGTTGCGTTGACTGAGCAAGCGACGACGGATCCATGGGATGCGCCGCCGCCGGGCGGGGCCGCAAAGCGGCCGCCGCGCCGCGTTCGCGGGGCCAAACTGGGCACCACCGTGGTCGAGCAGCTCGTCGACGACATCGTCCGCGGCGCGCTCCGGCCGGGCGCGTCACTGCCGCCCGAGGCCGACCTCTGCGAGGAGTTCGGGGTCAGCCGGACGGTGATCCGCGAGTCCGTCAAGGTGATCCAGGAGAAGGGCCTGGTCAGGATCGAGCACGGCCGCGGCACCCAGGTCACCGACCCCCGTCAGTGGAACCTGCTGGACGACGTCGTGCTCACCGCCGTGATCGCGCACGACAAGAACGTGACGTTCCTGGACGAGCTGGTGGCCGTACGCACGGCTCTGGAGGCCGAGATGGCCGCCGCCGCGGCCCTGGCGCGCACCCCCGGTGACGAGGAGCGCATCGACGCCGAGCTCGCGGTCATGCGGGCCAACCTCGCCTCGACGCCCGACTTCGCCGCGGCGGACGTGCGCTTCCACGACATGATCATGGCCGCGTCCGGCAACCGGCTGGGGCGGGCCATCGTCAACAGCATCCACGACAAGGCCCGGACCAGCATGCTCTACCACGGGGAGTACAACGAGGCGGTGATGCGGCAGACGCTGGACGAACACCAGGCGATCAAGGACGCGATCGCGGCCGGCGACCCGGAAGCGGCGGCCGCGGCGATGCGCCGGCACATCACCGACTCCTGGACCCGCCGCCGCCCGACACCCTGACAGGGCGCCACGGCGTAGGACTCCCGTAGCCAGGGGGCGATGACGCGGGGCACAGCCGGTGCCGGTATTTCTGCGCGGTGCCGTAGGACGGCTGGGAGCTACCTTCCTCGGGTGCACGTGAGCCGGCGCACGCCGCCACGTCGGCCGGAGGCGCTCCCACCCTCGCCTCCGGCCCAACACGCGTCGAAGGCATGGTCTGGCCTGAGTCCCGGACTCGGGTGGATCATGGCATTGGTCACCGATCCGGGCCGCGCGCCCGAATCGGACCGCTGACCGGCCCACGACCACGCCAGGAGACCCACGGTGGAGAGCGAAGCGTTCGGGGACACGGCCTCCGAGGAGAGGGGGCCGGTGACGGACGCGACCGGGCCGCGGCGCTCGCGGCCGCTGCGCGGCATGCGGATCATCGAGATCTCGACGTACGTGGCCACCCCGTTGAGCGGGATGACGCTGGCGCAGCTGGGCGCGGACGTGATCCGGATCGAGCCCATCGGCGGCGCCCCCGACCGCACCCGCCGGCCGCTGGCCGAGAGCGGGACGAGCCTGTACTGGTCCGGGCTCAACAAGGGCAAGCGCGCCATCGAGGTGGACCTGTCGTCAGAGGGGGGCCGCCGGCTCGTGGCCGACCTGGTCGTCAGCGGAGGGCGGCGCGGCGGGATCGTGGTCAGCAACTCCGGACGGCACCCGGAGCTGGCCTTCGAGGCGCTGCGCGAGCGCCGCCCCGACGTGATCCACGTGCTGCTCACCGGCCGCAGGAACGGCGAGACCGCCGTGGACTACACCGTGCAGGCGGCCACCGGTTTCCCCCTGCTGACCGGCCCGGAGGAGGCGGCGCAGCCGGTGAACAGCGTGGTGCCCGCCTGGGACCTGGCCGCCGGCCTCTACGTGACGGTCGGGCTGCTGGCCGCGGAGCGGCACCGCCTGCTGACGGGCGAGGGGCAGCAGGTGCGCGTCGCGCTGGAGGACGTCGCGCTGGCGACCGCCGGGAACCTCGGCTACCTCGCCGAGGCACAGCTGAGCGGCACCCCGCGCGAGCGCTGCGGCAACTACGTCTACGGCACCTTCGGCCGCGACTTCGCCACCGCCGACGGCGGGCGGCTGATGGTCGTGGCGCTCACCGCCCGGCACTGGCAGGACCTCCTCGCCGCGACCGGCCTCGCCGAGGTGGTCTCCGCGCTGGCCGGCGCACTCGGGGTGGACTTCGGCGAGGAGTCGGTACGTTACCGGCACCGCAAGCTGCTCGGCGACCTGCTCGCCGGCTGGTTCGGGACGCGTACGCGCGCCGAGGCCGAGTCGGCGCTGCGCGCCACCCGCGTGCTGTGGTCGGCGTACCGGAGCTTCGCCGAGCTGGCGGCCCTGCTGCCCGAGAGCCCGCTGATGGGGAAGGTCACGCAGCCCGGGGTCGGCGAGCACTGGGCGCCGGGATCGCCCGTGGTGATGGACGGGGAGCAGACGCCGCCCGAGACGTCCCCGCAGGTCGGCGAGCACACCGGCGAGGTGCTGCGCGCCGAGCTCGGGCTGTCCGCCGCCGAGCTCGCGAAGCTGCGGGAGAACGGCGTCATCCGGGACCCGGGCGGGCATCAACGAGATCGCGACCCACGAACGAGAGAAGCTGATCAACCATGACGCTACTCGCCGGCAAGACCGCGGTCGTCACCGGCGGCGCCCAGGGCATCGGCCTGGCCATCGCGGAGGTCTTCGTCAAGGAAGGCGCGAAGGTCGTACTCGGCGACCTGAACCTGGACGCCGCGGAGGCGGCGGCCAAGGAGCTCGGCGGCCCCGCGGTGGCCCGCGCCGTGCGGTGCGACGTCACGAACGCCTCCGACATGGACGCCCTGATCGGGGCCGCGCTGGAGGCCTTCGGCTCGCTGGACGTCATGGTCAACAACGCCGGGATCACCCGTGACGCGACGCTGCGGACGATGACCGAGGAGCAGTTCGACCAGGTCATCGACGTACACCTCAAGGGCGCCTGGAACGGCACGCGCAAGGCGGCCGCGATCATGCGCGAGCAGGGGAGCGGCGCGATCGTGAACATCTCCTCGCTGTCGGGCAAGGTCGGCCTGGTGGGCCAGACCAACTACTCCGCCGCCAAGGCCGGCATCGTCGGCCTGTCCAAGGCCGCCGCCAAGGAGCTGGCGCACCACGGCGTGCGGGTCAACGTCATCCAGCCGGGCCTGATCCGTACGGCCATGACCGAGGCGATGCCGCAGAAGGCGTGGGACCAGAAGATGGCCGAGATCCCGATGCGGCGCGCGGGCGAGGCGCACGAGGTCGCCACCGTCGCGCTGTTCCTGGCTTCCAGCCTGTCCTCCTACATGACGGGCGCGGTGCTGGAAGTCACCGGCGGGCGGTTCATGTGAGCTGGGCGCCGCACACCATCGTCACGACCGAGACGCTCGACCCCCATCCCGTCGCGGCGCTGTCGGCCCTGTTCGACGACGGCACGCCCGCGGCCGGCCCGGGGGACGCCCTGCCGCCGCTGTGGCACTGGCTCGCACTGGCCCGCTGGCCGGTCTCGTCCGCGCTCGGGGTGGACGGGCATCCGGCGCGCGGGTCGTTCCTGCCTCCGGTGGAGCTGCCGCGGCGGATGTTCGCGGGCGGCGAGGTCGTCTTCCACGCGCCGCTGACGGTGGGGAGCACGGTGCGCCGCGAGTCGTCCGTGGAGTCGGTCACCGAGAAGTCCGGGCGCTCGGGCAAGCTGGTCGTCGTGGCGGTCGCCATCAGGCTGTACGACGAGAGCGGCCGGCTGGCGATCGAGGAGCGGCAGGACCTCGTCTACCGCGACTCCGGAGCCGTCGCCCCCGCCATGGAGCCGGCTGTCCTGGACCCTGCCGGCGCGCCCCTGACCCGGGCCGGGGAATGGGCGTGGGATCTCGCCACGGACCCCACGCTGTTGATGCGGTTCAGCGCGGCGACGTCCAACCCGCACCGCATCCACTACGACTGGCCGTACGCCACCCGCGTGGAGGGCTATCCCGGCCTGGTGGTGCACGGGCCGCTGATGACGCTCGCCCTGGCGGAGATGCTGCGCCTGGAGGGGCACACCGGTCGGGTCCGGCGCATGCGCCACAGGAACCGCAGGCCGCTCTTCTGCGGCCGGCCCGCGCGGCTGCGACGGGTCGAGGACGCCGAACCCCTCACTCTCGGCGTGTTCGGGCCGGATCCCGAGCCCCACAGCACCTTGACGATCGACCAGGAGGGCACCGGCCATGGGTGACGCGGCCACCGGCGCGCGGGCCGTCGTCGACGTGCTGCGGTCCGTCGTCGCCGAGGCGGCGGCGCACCTCGCCCCCGGGGAGCAGGACCAGGCTGTGGCGTACGACGTGGCGTCGATCTCGTCGGCGGTCGCGGCGGCCGCCGAGCTCCTGGAGCACGACGCGGACCTGGCGCTGCTGTACGCCGCCGACGTCGCCGCCGACCTGGCCGGCCGGATGACCGGCAGGCAGGCCCAGTGGGGCGTGGGCAGGACGGCGTTGGATCGCGTCGAGGCCCACCTCGCCGCCGGACGCGACCCGGCGTTCCTGGAACGCGTGGCCGAGCGGGTCATGGCCACCGGCGAGGCGGGGCCGCGGCACCTGCCCGACGAGCTGCGGCTGGTCCGCTCGGCCTTCCGCGAGTTCGCCGAGGACCGGGTGGTCCCGGTCGCGGACCGGATCCACCGCGACGACGAGGACATCCCGGCCGACATCATCGACGGGCTCGCGGACATGGGGTGCTTCGGGCTGTCCATCCCGGCCGCGTACGGCGGCGCCGCCGAGGGCGGCGACCTGCTCAGCATGGTCGTGGTGACCGAGGAGCTCTCCCGCGCCTCGCTCGGCGCCGCCGGCTCGCTCATCACCCGCCCTGAGATCATCGCCACCGCGATCGTCCGTGGCGGCACCGAGGAGCAGAAGCGGCGCTGGCTGCCGCCGATCGCCTCGGGCGACAGGCTCTGCGCGGTCGCGGTGACCGAGCCGAACCACGGCTCCGACGTCGCCGCCATCACCACCGCCGCGGTCAGGGACGGCGACGCATGGGTGCTGAACGGCGTCAAGACCTGGTGCACCTTCGCCGGCCGCGCGCACTACCTCCTGGTCCTGGCCCGCACCGATCCGTCAGGACATCGCGGCCTGTCGCTCTTCGTGGTGGAGAAGCCGTCCTTCACCGGTCACGAATGGCGGCTCACCCAGGAGGGCGGCGGAGCCGTCGAGGGGCGCGCGATCCGTACCCTCGGCTACCGGGGCATGCACTCGTTCGAGGTCCGCTTCGACCGCTGGCGCGTCCCCGCAGGGAACCTGATCGGCCTGGACGAGGGCCTCGGGCGCGGGTTCTACCTGCAGATGCAGGCGTTCGCCAACGCGCGGCTGCAGACCGCCGCCCGGGCCGTGGGGGTCATGCAGGCGGCGCTCGAGCGCGCCGTCGGCTACGCGCGGCAGCGGTCGGTCTTCGGCCGGCCCCTCGACGGCTACCAGCTGACCCGCACCAAGATCGCCAGAATGGCCGCGTTGATCGCCGCGTGCCGCGCCTTCACGTACGCGGCGGCCCGCGCCGTGGCGGGCGGCGACGGCCAGCTGGAGGCCGCGCAGGTCAAGCAGCTCGCCTGCCGGGCGGCCGAATGGGTCACCAGGGAGGCCCAGCAGCTGCACGGCGGCTACGGGTACGCGGAGGAGTACAGCGTCTCGCGGCTGTTCGTGGACGCCCGGGTGCTGTCCATCTTCGAGGGCGCCGACGAGGTGCTCGCCCTGCGCGTCATCGCCCGCCGCCTGACGGCACACGCCACCGAGCGGCCATAATCTCCGGATGTCCTCAGAACAGATCACCGCGGCGGCGTCGGGCTCCTGGCAGCTGGGCGACCTGACGGTCAACCGCGTCGGCCTGGGCGCCATGCGGCTGGCCCAGCACGGCCAGGCGCTCACGGCCGACGCCGTCCCGATGGACCGCGCCCGTGCGATCGCCGTGCTGCGGCGGGCGGTGGAGCTGGGCGTGAACCACATCGACACCGCCGCGTTCTACTTCTCGCCGCTGCGCTCGGCCAACGAGCTCATCAACCACGCGCTCGCCCCGTACCCCGACGATCTGGTCATCGCCACCAAGGTCGGACCCGCCCGGGACTCCTCCGGCGAATGGCTGCCGCCCGCCACCCCGGGTCAGCTGCGCGGCCAGGTCGAGGAGAACCTCCGCCAGCTCGGCCGCGACCACCTCGACGTGGTCTACCTGCGCGTGACCGGTCCCGGCTCCGTCGCCGAGCACTTCGGCGCGCTGGCCGAGCTGCGCGAGGCCGGGCTGATCCGCCACCTGGGCCTGTCCGCCGTCGGCCCGGACCAACTCGCCGAGGCCCAGGCCATCGCCCCGGTGGTGTGCGTGCAGAACTCCTACGGCATCGGCGTCCGGCCGGGGCGGGACGACTTCGTCCGCGCCTGCGGTGAGCAAGGAGTGGCGTTCGTGCCGTTCTTCGCGATCGCCGCCGCCGGCCGCGAGGCGGGCGCGAGCGGCGCCGACAGCGACACGGTGCTGAACGTCGCCCGCGAGCTCGGGGTCAGCGCGGCGCAGGTACGGCTGGCGTGGACCTTGCACCGCGGGCCGCACGTGCTGGCGATCCCCGGCACCGGCGACCCTGACCACCTGGTCGCGAACGTGGCCGCGGGGGCGCTGCGCCTGCCGGCGGAGCAGCTGGCGGCCCTGGACGCCGTGCACAAGGCGGCCTGACCGCGACTCCACACGGCGGCTGCCCCGTTCGCCGGCCTGCGCCCGTCCCGCCGGTCGAAACGCTGTCAGGCGCTCAGGGCCACGGTCGGAGGGACGCGGGCCGCGCGGAGCGCCGGATAAATGCCCGCCAGCGCGCCGATCACCACCGTGATGCCCAGCCCGCCGCCCAGCGCCCACAGCGGCACCACCGTCGGCAGCCCGTTGAGCTGGGCATAGACGAACGTGGCCAGCGCCCCCAGCAGCACCCCCGCCCCGCCGCCGAAGGCCGACAGCAGCAGCGCCTCGACCAGGAACTGGTTGCGTACCTGAGCCCTGGTGGCCCCGAACGACCTGCGCAGGCCGATCTCCCTGCGCCGCTCCAGCACCGCGACCACCATCGTGTTGGCCACCCCCACGCCACCGACGAACAGGGCGACCGCCCCCAGCCCGAGCATGAGCCCGGTGAACGCGCCCGCCGCGGCGGCCTTGGCCTTCAACGCGTCCGACGGCCGGCTCACCTTGGCCTCGTTCGGGTTCTCCGGGCTGACCGTGCGGGCCAGCACCGCCCGTACACTCTCCACCGCCTCGTCGGCCGAGCGCTCGTAGACGGTGGTGGGGTGGCCGTCATGGTTCAGGTACTCCTTGGCCGCGGGGAAGCCCACCAGCGCCGACCGCTCGATCTCCTCGGCCAGCGGTGTCTTGTCCAGGACGCCGATGACCGTGAACCACCTGTTGTCAATCCAGACTTGGGCGTTGGGGGTGAGCAGGCCGAGCCGTTCGGCGGCCACCGCGCCGAGCACCACCACGGGCTGGCGTTCGGTGGCGGCGTTGAGCCAGGTGCCCTGGCGGACCCGGCCGTCGAGCGTGGTGAGCAGGTCGAGGCTGGTGGCCTGGACCGTGATGCCCAGCGAGATGCCGCTGGGGATGAGGTCGTTGCGGCGGACCGTGGTGCCGGTCTCGGCGGTCTGGCTCGCGCTGGTGACACCGTCGATGCGCTTGACCATCTCGGCGGCGTTCTTGGAGAGCTTGACCTTGTCGCCGAAGAGGCTGTCGCCCGGGGAGACCCTGAGCAGGTTGGTGCCGAGCTCGTCGAGCTGGCGCAGGAGCTTCGCCTGGCTGGAGGCCGAGATGCCGACCACCGTGACCATGGTGGCGATGCCGATCGCGATGCCCAGCGCGGCGAGGATCGCCCGGGCGGGCCTGGCACGCAGGCCCGAGGTGCCGAGCCGGGCCATGTCCGTCGTCCGCAGCCGCGCCGGACGCAGCGCCGTGCTCATGAATCCCCCCGCAGCGTGCTCACGAAATCCCCGCCGTGCTCATGAATCCCCCCGCCGTCCGCGTGGTCCCGCCGTCATGAGACCTCGGATCTGACCAGGCCGTCGCGTACGCGGATGCGCCGCGGACAGGCCATGGCCACCTCGGTGTCATGCGTGATGATCGCGATCGTGATGCCCCGCGCGTTCAACGTCCGGAACAGCGACAGCACCTCGGCGCCCGCCTCGGAGTCCAGGTTGCCGGTGGGCTCGTCGGCGAGCAGCAGCGGCGGCCGCCCCGCCACCGCGCGGGCGACCGCCACCCGCTGCATCTGCCCGCCGGACAGCTGGTTCGGCCGGTGGCCCAGGCGGTGGGAGAGCCCTACCAGGTCGAGCGCCACCTCGGCCCGTTCCCGCCGCTGCCGCCTGGACAGGCCGGTGTAGAGCAGGCCGTCGGCGACGTTGTCCAGCGCGGACAGGCTGGGGGAGAGGTGGAACTGCTGGAAGACGAAGCCGATGAAGCGGGCGCGGAGCGCCGAGAGCTGGCTGTCGGACAGCGTGCTCACATCGTAGCCGGCCACCCGTACGGTGCCCGAGGTCGGCCGGTCGAGGGTGCCCGCGATCTGCAGGAGCGTGGACTTGCCCGAGCCGGACGGGCCGACGATGGAGACCATCTCGCCCTTGCGGATGGTCAGGTCCACGTTGCGGAGCGCGTGCACCCGGCCGTACGTCTTGCTGACGCCGCGGATCTCCAGGACGTTCATCGGCCCGACACCGTCACCTTCACGCCCTCGGCCAGCCCGGGGCCGCTCACCTCGACCCGGCCGTTGCCGAACGCGCCGGTCCGCACCGGCACCCGCCTGGCCGCGCCCTGATCGACGATCTCGATGCCGTAGCCGCCCTCGGGCAGCGCCAGCAGCGCCTCCACCGGCACGGTGAGCACGTTCTCGGCCCGCTGCCTGGTCAGCTCGACGGTCACCGGCGCCTCGTCCAGCGACCCGAGAGACTTGGCGGCGACCTTGATCTCGACCTCGACCGTGGCGCTCTTCTCCTGGTTGTCGGAGCCCTTGGCCACCTGGGCGACCTTGGCCACCTTGCTGATCCTGCCGGTGACGCCCCTGCCGTCGGCCAGCTTGACGGTGACCTTCCTGCCCTTCTTGGCCAGGTCCTGCTTGTCGGCGTCCAGGTTGATGCGGACCAGGCGGTCGGTGGCGGTGATGTCCAGGATCGGCCGCACGGCGCCGACCTGGTCGCCGACCTCCACGTTCGTCTTGGCGACGCGGACCGCCTCCGGCAGGAAGACGACGTCCGCCGTGGTCACCTTCCCGGTCCGTTCCATCCCGTTCTTCTTCTGCCATCGCCGTACGGCACGGGCCGTCGCGTCGGTGAAGCGGTTGTCCACCGTCACGCCGCGGCCGAAGCCGAGGGCGCGCAGGTTCTGCTCGAGCTGCTTGACGTCCGGGCCCTTCTTGGCCCCGTCCTTGAGCGTCCGGTACGCGGGGAGCTTGCCGTACATGAGGACGCGCGGGCGGCGGTCCACGGCGTAGAAGCTCTTGCCGCGCCTGATGACCTGGCCCTCCGCCGGCAGACTGGTGATCGTCCCCCCGGACGCTGACTTGATCGTACGGCTGTCGGCGTAGGTGAGCTTGCCGTCCACGCTCTCCTCGTCCACCAGGTCGCCGCGCGTGATCGCCGCGGTGGCCGCCGAGACAGGCCGCGCGGTCGGCGTGGGCGCCACCTTCGCCTGCGGACCGGTGTCGAACAGCGCCGCCGAGGCGAACACGCCGCCCGCGGTGACCGCGCTGCCGACGACCACGGTGCCCAGGGCCGCCAAGGCTCCCTTGAGTGCCCCGTTCACTGGCCGCCCTCCATCCCCGGTATCAGCTTGGCGCAGGCCTCCGCCGCCTTCTGCAGCTTCGGGTCGTCGGGGTCGAGGTTGTTGTTGACCTGGGGCGGGTCGGGCATGTCGATGCCCTGCTCCCGCATGCACCGCGCGTACTGGATGAGCTGGTCGCGGGCCTTCGGGTCATTGAGGGGGTTGGGGATCTGGGAGGCGTACTTCTCACACGCCTTCACGGCCTTCTCCAAGGTCGCCTGATCCCCGGTGTACTTCCACGTCTTCTCCTCGGGAGAGCCGGGGTCGGGCACGTCGATGCCGTTCTGGCGCAGACACTGGGCGAGCTTGAGCATCGCGTCGTTCGCGTCGCCCGCCGCCGTCGGCGCCGCCTTGGGCGCGGCCTTCTTGGCGACGGCGGCCTGCGGGGTGCCGGCGATGGCGATCGCGATGGGGTGCCGCTCGTCCCGCTGCGCGCACCCGCCGACCAGCAGTACGAGCGCGGCCATGCCTGCCAGTACTCGTTTCATGACGTACCTTCCCAGTCGAAGACCCGCCTGGTCATGACGTTCACGACGACGGCGGTGGCGAGCAGCCCGGCCACGGCGGGCCAGGTGTCCGCCAGCCGCCCCTGATAGGCGTGGAAGACGAAATCGTTGAGCTGGGCCAGCGGGTTGACCGTGGTGACCTGGTAGAACCACGGCGCCACGCCCTCCCAGCCCTCGCGCGGCACGCCGAGCCCGCTGCCGAGGAACAGCAGCGCGAAGCAGAGCGGCGCGGCGACCCTGGCCCCCGTGCGCGACATCCGCAGGCCGCCGAGCAGCAGCCCGGCGCTGACCGAGCAGTACGTCACCACCAGCAGCGCGCCCGCCAGGTACAGCGGGTGCCAGGAGCGGGGCAGGCCGTAAACGACGAAGGTGACGACCATGAAGAGCAGCGTGGACGCCGCCACCAGCGCACCGGCCACGATCGCCTGAGCCGTGAGGTACGACGCCTCCCGCATGCGGGTGCGCCGCAGCCGCCTGAGCATCCCGGTGGCCCGCGTCTCGGACAGGTGCAGCGTGATCACCAGGATCCCGGCCGCGGCGGCGACCGTCCCGGCCATCTCGGGCACCAGCCGGTCGATGACCCTTACCCCCGGCATCGCCCCGAACTCGATCGTGGGGAAGCGGAAGCCGATGACCAGCATCAGCACCAGCAGCACCGCGAACGGCAGGGCGAACACGGCCGCCAGCACGACCGGCGTGCGCAGCAGCAGCGCCAGCTGCGCGCGTACGAGGGTCCACACCGTCCCGGTCACCCGCACGTCACCCGCGGGCCGTTCGGTCAAGGTTGTCGCGGCCATCCTCATGCCTCCAAGGCGGCAGGCTCGGGCACGGCCGACAGCGTGAGATAGGCGTCCCTGAGCGTGGGCGGGCGAATCGACCAGACCCGGTCGCCGCTCATCGGCGACAGGTCCTGGATGGCGGCCTCCAGTGCCGGGCGCGAGCCGTACAGGTAGGTGGCGGCCGCGCCGCGCAGCACCCGCACGTCACGGAGCCGGTCCACCCGCAGGTGCGGGGGCACGCCCATGACGTACGTCGAGCCGAGCAGCTTGATCAGCCGGCTCGGCGTGCCCTCGGCCAGTACGCGGCCCGCGCGCAGCAGGACCACCCGGTCGGCCAGCCGCTCGGCTTGGGCCAGGTCGTCGAGCACGACGCAGACGCCGCCGTAAGCGGCGCGCACCTCGTCGACGGCCTGCTCGATGCGGCGCCTGCTGCCCTCCCCGAGGCCGGCGGTCGGGTCGTCCAGCAGGACCAGCTCGGGGTTGCCCACGAGGGCCAGGCCGATCATGACCCGCCTGCGCTGGCCGTCGGTGAGGCGGCCGAAGCGCTTGGGCAGCAGCGGCTCCAGGTCGAGCAGGTCGACCAGGCGCCCCGGCAGGCCGCGCGTCCCGTACAGGCGGGAGAGCAGCCGCAGGGCCTCGGCGACCTTCATCCGGGCCGGGAGGGCCTCACCTCGCAGGGCGGCGCCCAGCCCCGGCGGGCGCCGGTCACCGGGGCCGACCGTCACGCCCAGCAGCTCGATGTGGCCCGCGTCCGGCTCGCCCGTGCCGGCCAGGCACTCCATCAGCGTGGCGCCGCCGTTGCCCGGCGGGCCGACCACGCAGACGACCTCGCCGCGCTCGACGGTGAACGACACCTCCTCCAGGCCCGGCGATCTGGACAGGTCGGTGACGCTGAGCAGGGAGGTCATGTGGCCGCTCCCGGGCCGAAGCGGTCGGCGATGGTGGCCCCCACCTCCAGGTACATGTCCCGGGTGGCGGTGCGCAGCAGGTCGAGGTCGACCTCCGAGCCCTGCTCCAGGTGCGGGTCGAACGGCACGCCGATCACCGCCCGGCAGCGCTTGGTGAAGTGGTCCTTCAGCTCGTTGATGTTGACGGCGCTTCTCCGCGGGTTCTTCACCGCTGACAGCACCACCACGGCGCTCGCGGCGAGGTCCTGGTGACCGTGGGCCTGCAGCCAGTCGAGGGTGGCCGACGCGGACCTGGCGCCGTCCACGGTGACCGGGCTGACCAGGACGATCTGGTCGGACATGTCCAGGATCGCGCTCATCGCGGAGTGGAGCATGCCGGTGCCGCAGTCGGTGATGGCGATCGAGTAGAACCGCTCCAGGATCTGCGCGACCGCGCGGTAGTCGTCGGCGTTGAACGCCTCGGAAATGGCGGGATCCCGGTCGGAGGCCAGCACCTCGAGCCGCGAGGGCGCCTGGGAGGTGTACGAGCGCACGTCGGCGTAGCGCCAGATGCCCGCGCGGTCGTTGAGCAGGTGCCGTACGGTGGCCGGCGACTCCACCCGGAGCTTCTCCGACAGGGTGCCCCGGTCCGGGTTGGCGTCGACCGCGATGACGCGGTCGCCCCGATGGTGGGCGAGCGTGGCGCCCAGGCCGATGGTCGTGGTCGTCTTGCCCACGCCGCCCTTGAGGCTCATCACCGCGACCCTGAAGTGGCCCGCGGCGACCGGTTGCCTGATGCGCTCGATCAGCTCCTGGCGGTGTCGTTCCGCCTTGGAGTCCTGGGGATGGATCAGGCCGCCGGTCAGGTTGAAGACGGCCCTGCGCCAGCCACCGACAGGCGGGCGGCGTCGCGTGCGCAGCAGCCGGTCGGGGCGCAGGCTCTCCGAGGACGTGCCGGCCGGCGGGATGTCCGCAGGGGGCGGCGGCCCGGGCTCGCCGTGCTGGGGCGGCGGGAAGACCGGCACCTCGGGCTCGCCGTGCTGAGGCGGCGGGAAGACCGGCACCTCAGGCGCGGCCGGCGCCTCCGGGCGCGGGTGCTCCGGCGGGGTCGGTACGTCAGCGGAGCCCGGGACGGCCGGCGCCGGAGGCGGGCCCCCGGTCGGCGGCGTCCAGGCCGGCGGCTCCCACGCCGGTGGGTTCCAGACCGGCGGGTTGAGCGTGGGCGGCGGGGGGAAGGACCCCAGCCCTTGGAGCGAGCTCAAAGGGTCGATGGGCGGCGTCTTCCTCGTGAGCTCCCCGTCAGCGTCGTCGGCAGCGAAATGTCCGAGCCGCCGGTCATGGCCGTCCCCCGATTCCTGCCACCACATGGGAGGCTCAGGAACAGACGGAGACGGTTCGTCCGCTCCCTTGGACAGGTTCGGCGGCGGATAGCGGATGGTACGCGTGCGATCCGGATCCAGGCCGACTTCTTCCCCGTTTACTTCCACCGTGACCTCGTCGTTGGTGTCGCGCTGAAACCGTTCATCGCGCTCGCCGTGCATGATTCCCGTCCGCGTCTGTGCGACTTGTCTGGATGTGGTTGTCGGATCGCGTCACAGCCAGCCCTGTCGCCGTGCGGTGTGGACGGCTTCGTGATGGCCCTCAGCGTTGAGTTTGGTCATCGCGCTGGAGACGAGCCCGCGTGCCATGGTTTCGGACACGTGGAGCTCGACGGCGATTTTCGTGATCGTGGCCCCGCCACCTGCCAGGCGCAGCGCGTCGCGCTCGTGCTCGGAGAGCGGGCTGTCCGCTGTCGTCATCGAGGCGGCGGCGAGCTCGGTGTCGAGATACCGGCCGCCGGCGGCCACCTTGCGGATCGCCGCCGCCAGCTCGTCGGCGGAGGCGTCCTTGCCGAGAAAACCCCCCACCCCCGCGGCCATCGCCCGGCGAAGGTATCCCGGCCTGCCGAAGCTGGTCAGAACGACGATCGCGCAGCGGCCGCCGATCAGCACGGCGGCGGTCAGGCCGTCGCTGCCGGGCGGCTCGGCGTCGATGACGGCCACGTCGGGCCGGTACCGCCGGACCGCGTCGACGACGTCGTCCCCATGTCCGATCTCGGCGATGACCTGGATGCCCTCCTCCAGGCTGAGCAGGGCGGCCAGCACCCGCCGAGTCTGCTGCTCGTCGATGGCGAGGAGAACTCGGATAGGCGACTCTGTGGACATACCAGGAGTCTGACTCTGGAGCCGTTTTGCCCGGTAGGCGCCTATGTCATTGGGGCGATGTGACATCTATCATGCAGCGAAAGCGACAAACGTATATTTAGCGCTCCTTGCAGGAAAAACGCCTCTGAGAGGTCGCCAAGACGACGGGCATTAAGGTGATCCGAAAGTCAGCTGCAAGTCGTGATCCTCACACTTGTGACAACCGAGGTGAGTACGCCCGAAACGACGACATAGCTATCCGTGTGGGAGATGGTCGGGGAGCGACGGAGGGGACAAGTGCTCTTGATGCACTACGGAATCCTGGGGCAACCGACAATATGGAGACAGGGAAGTGAGATCAGGCTGGCCACCCGTCGATCGCGTGCGGTGCTGGCCCATCTGCTGCTGAGCCCCACGCGCTCGGCATCGGTTGACAGCCTCATTGACGCGATCTATGGCGACTCCCCTACAAAGAGTGCCCGAAATCAGGTCCACCGGGGTGTCGGCGAACTCAGGCGCAGCGGTGTGACGATCGACGTGCACGACAACGTCTACGAGCTTGAGGCGGCAGAGGACGGCATCGACGCCTTCGTGTTCATGCGCATGTACGACCAGGCGTGTCTGCTGGCCGAGAAGCGCGACCACGCCCAGGCCGCCAAGACCCTGGACGCCGCGCTCAAGCTGTGGCGCGGACCTGCGCTTGCCGGTCTGGACAGCGAGGCGTTCGTCACGGAGGCGGCCGTCTGGAACGAACGGCGGCTGGCCGCCGTCGAGGCCCGCATCGACGCGGACCTGGCGCTCGGACGGCACCGCGCGGTGATCGCAGAGCTCCAGCACCTGACCGACCAGCACCCGCTGAAGGAACGCTTCTGGGCCCAGCTCATGATCGCCCTTTACCGTTCCCAGCGGGGCAGTGAGGCGCTGCAGGCCTTCACCGACCTGGAGGAGCAGCTGCGGGAGGAGCTCGGCACGGATCCCGGCCCCACGCTGCGCGACCTGAGGCTCCAGATCCTCCGCCAGGACTCCGCGCTGGAGCTGCCGCATCCCGTCATGGACCTGCCCAGGCAGCTGCCCGCCCGTCCGGGCGTGCTGGCCGGGCGGGACGGCGAGGTACGCCGCATCATCGAGGGACTGACCGAGCGGGGGACCTCACCCCTGGTGGTGGTCACCGGCTCGGGAGGCGTCGGCAAGACCACGGTGAGCCTGGAGGCGGCGCACCGGGTGGCCGGTCGCTTCCCCGACGGGCAGCTGTTCGCCGACGATCTGAGCGATCCCGGCGAGGTGCTGGCGGGCTTCCTGACGGCGCTCGGAGTGGCGGCCGAGGAGATTCCCGAGGGTGTCGGAGCGCGTGCCGCCTTCCTGCGTAGCGTCCTGGCCGTACGTCATGTGCTGATCGTGCTGGACGGCGTGACCGACCCCGGGCAGGTACAGCCTTTCCTCCCGGGGCACGCCGGCTGTGCCGTGCTCGTGACCAGCAGCTCGCCGCTCGCCCTGCCGCGCGACGCCCTCACGGTGACCGTCTCCCGGCTGGAGGCCCCGGCCGCGCGCACCCTGCTGGCCACGGGGGCGGGCCGGCAGCGGATGCAGGCCGAGCCCGCGGCGGCCAACCGGATCGTGGAGCTGTGCGCCGGGCTGCCGGTGGCCCTCGACATCGTGGCGGCCAAGCTGGCCGCCCGGCCGCACCTGACCCTGCAGCGCCTGGCCGAACGCCTGTCCTGCCCGGCGAGGATCCTCGGCGAGCTGCGGTACGGCGGCAAGAGCATCACTCCGGCGCTGATGGCCGGATACGAGGCCCTGCCCGCCGAGTCGCGGTCACTCATCCGCAGGATCGGCTTCCTGGGCATCACCCAACTCACCGCCCCGCTCGCCGCCGCGCTCGCGGACGTGTCCGTGGACACCGCCGAGGTGCTGCTGGAGGAGCTGGCCGAGACCCACTTCGTCACCGCACTCGCGGGCGGCGAGCGCTACCACTGCCACGAGCTGCTGCTCGGCTTCGGTGACGCCCGCGCCCGCATGGAGGATGACGAGCGGGACCTGATCGCGGCCGTGGGACGCGCCTTCGGCGGCTGGCTGGCCATGACCGACGCCGCCCACGCCTCGATGCGCGGCAAGGACAACTCGATACCGCGCGGTACGGCGCCCCGCTACCGGCCCGCCGCGGCCCGGGCGTGGACGGGCGGCGGCTCGGCCTGGTTCGAGGCGAACATCGACATCAACCTCGCCCTCGTACGCCGCGCCGTGGCCTTCCCCGAGACCTGCTGGGAGCTGGCCATCGCGCCGCTGGCGCTCTTCGAGGCGGGCGCCCGCTTCGACGTCTGGCTGGAGTCGCACCAGATCGCCCTGGCCAGTGTCCGGAACGCGGCCAACCTGCGCGGCCAGGCCGTTCTGACGTACTCCCTGGGCTACCGCGCCCTGCTGGTAGGCGACCACACCGGCGCCGCCTGTCACCTGGAGGAGGCGCTGAAGATCTTCCGGCGCCTGGGCGACGAGCACGGCCGCGGGCTGACCCTGCGCCTGGTCGGCGACCTCGACCGCGTCAACCAGGCCCCGATCACGGCGCGGGAGGTCTACCAGGAGGCGGTGGCGGCGCTGCACCGCAGCGGCGACGTGATCGCCGAGGCCGAGGCTCTGGTCGGGCTGGCGTCGGTGCTGCACAGCACGGGGGAGAGGGCCGCGTCGAAGGACTGTCTGGACCGCGCGCTCGGCCTGTGCCGCGACGCGGGCAGCCTGCGCAGCGAGGCCCGCATCCGCCGCGCGGTGGCCATGCACGCGGCCAAGGCCGGGACGCCGGAGAAGGCCTACCCGAAGCTGATCGAGGCACTGGAGATCGCCATCCACATCGGCGATCGGGTGGTGCAGTCGGACATCCTCCTGGATCTGGGTACGACGCGGATCCTGCTGGGCGACCCCAAGGCCGCCTACGACGACCTGGCGACCGCTGAGGAGATCGCCCGGGTCTCGGGGATGCAGCGCACCGCGTCCAGGGCCAAGATGGCCCGCGCCTTCATCCACGGCAACGGCCTGGCTGCCCAGGGCACTCTGAGGACGGGGGCCTCGGGGGCTCCGGGACGGTCATGTGAGGACCGGGTCTAGCAGACCTCGCCCACGATGCCGGCCACGTCCGCGACGGGCGTGTGCACAGCCGGGCCCAGGTCCGGGCTCAGAGCCGCGCTCGGTCCGCTCTCCTCGGTGACGCCGAACAGCGCGATCCCCGCGTCGTGCGCGATCTCGTCCAGCTGGATGGAGGTCAGGCCGCTGATCAGGACGCGCTGCCCGTTGGTGTCGAGGATCTGCCCGCCGGCCCGGCTCACCGCGATCCCCAGGGCCTGCGGCTGGTCCGACAGGACGCTGACGGCCTGCGGCTGGAAGCGGTCGATGAAGGCCCCGGCCGAGCCGCTGCCCACGACGTTGCCCTGCGCGATCACCACCAGATCGTCCACCAGGTCCTCCAGTTCGGCCAGCAGGCGGCTGGCGATGAACACGGTGCGCCCCTCGTCGCGTAAGCCGCGCAGGACGGTCTTGATCCAGGCCATGTTCTCGGCGTCGAGGCCGTTCATGGGCTCGTCCAGGATCACGATCTCCGGGTCGCCGGCCAGCGCGATGGCCAGCGCGAGACGCTGCAGCATGCCGCGGGAGAAGGCACCGGTGCGCCGGCCGGCCGCCTCGGCGAGGCCGACCCGGCCGAGTAACCCCTCGGCGTCCGCTCCGGCGCCGGCCAGCCGGGCCGCCCAGCGCACGCTGTCGATGGCCCGGCGGCCGGGGTGCGCGCAATGGCCGTCCAGCACCGCGCCGACCTTGCGGCCGGGCGCCGGCCACTCGTGGAGCGGCCGGCCGTCGATGAGCGCCGAGCCTGAGGTGGGATGGACGAGCTCGAGGAAAAGGCGGAGCGTCGTCGTTTTGCCCGCCCCATTGGGCCCCAGAAAGCCGGTGACGGCCCCCGCGCGCACCGCGAAGCTGACATTGCTCACCACGTCCAGTGAGCCGAATCGTTTGGTGAGGTTCTCTGCTCGCAGCATCGGCCTCATACTCAGCGCGCCCCATTCCGCTGCCAGCCGAGGGTTGGGGGCGCCATATGGAAATTGCCCGCAATTCCCCGAGTCGGCGCAATCGCGTAGATCACAGCTTGGGGCCACATGTAAACACCGGCTCAACTGGGTGTCAATACCGTCGCGGCACGACCGATTCCGGAGCGCAGTGGTGGCGGTCGGGGGACGGTGACAGTATGTGATCATGGCGCGCATCCACGACATCGTCATCGACTGCCGGCATCCCGCCTCTCTCGCCCGTTTCTGGGCGCAGGCGCTCGAGGGCTACCAGGTGGCCCCGTACGACGAGGCCGAGCTGGCGCGCCTGCGGAGCAACGGCATCGACGATCCCGAGGACGATCCGAGCGTGCTGGTGGAGGCCGGGCCCGGGGTCAGGCCGCGCTTCTTCTTCACGCTCGTGCCCGAGCCCAAGGTGGTCAAGAACCGCCTGCATCTCGACCTCACGGCCGACGACACGGAGGCGGAGGTGCGCAGGCTGGCCGGGCTGGGCGCACGCGTGCTGGCCGAGCACGACGCGTGGGTGACCATGGCCGATCCCGAGGGCAACGAGTTCTGCGTCATGCGCTGAGGCCGCATCGAGCGCATGCGCGCCGTCGCGCCCCTGGCCGGCTGAGAGCCCGAGTGTCGAGTTCAGCAGCCGGTGCCTCCGGTGACGGGGTTGAAACCGAAGACATAGCCGGTGTCGCCGCCGCCGTAGACGCAGGCGCGGGCGGGGCTGTAGGCGTAGCCGTAGTTGTGGGTGTCTCCGCCGTTGACGTTCCAATGTGAGAGAGGGTTGGGAAAACCGGGAAGATCACCTGATCGCTCGCACGCGGTCGCATAGGTCCAGCTGTAACAGACTGTCTGTCCGAGGTATGTGCGATCTTCGGTGTAGAAGGGGAAGTAGGTGCGAAGGTCGTCGCTCAGCTTGATGGTCAACGGCTGGAACACCACGCTGCGGGCGCCTCCGGCGGGGAACACCTCGCTCAGGCCGAGCGGCGGGGGCGCCCCGTTGCCGGTCCCGTCGTAGCAGTTCACGATGGGCGGAGCGGGGGTCTTGTTGCCGGCGATCGTGCAGACCCCTGGCTGGACGGTGCCATCCGGGCTGTAGCGCGGGAAGATGGCCAGGATGCGGTAGGCATCACGGTACTGGACGAATACGGGTGTCCAACCTGTACAGGGGACGTTGAAAGCCGGGTCGAAGCAGGTCAGCGTCACCGGGTGCGGCCAGGTGGTCCGGGCGCGGTCGGAGCCGTCGGAGGTGATGTAGATCTTGCCGTCGATCACCGAGGTGGTGCCGCGGTAGTCGCTGGGGCCCAGAAACGCTCTGTCGTTGTTGGGCGGGGTGTTGCCGGCGAACGGCTGGCCGGGGCAGGCGCCCCCGACGGTGATGCGGTAGCACAGTTGCCGGCCGTCGGTGGCTGTGCCGTACAGGGAGTCACCCACCTGCACGAAGCCGGTCAGGCCGTTGACATTGCTCACTCCTGGGATGTCGGTCTTCGGCGCCAACGGCGTGTAGCCGCAGTTGGTCTGCGACTGCATGTTCAGGCACCCCACCCCGACGGAGCCGTTGGGGAAGCCGGCAACCGGCTCCACGGTCACAACGGGGTAGCGCACCACCCGCGAGTCGAGTCCATCGGTCACGAACTGCGGGAGCTGCGTCGTGGCCAGCAGATAACTGGTTTCGCTCCCCAGAGGGCCAGTGCCGATGCTGAGCCGCTTGGGCCACTCCGTGAAATTCCCGTTCGCGTCCCCGCACAGCTCTCCGGAGGACACGATCACGCAACTCACTTTGGGCGCCTGGAAGTTCTTGGCGTGATGGGCGATGAACCACGCCTGCGGGATCGAACCGGTGTCCGGCGTGGTCGTGTACAGGATCGGGGTGAACCCGTCCAGGCCGCCGGTCGACGCCCCGTCGGGCGGCAACGCGGCGGCCCGAAGAGCCGGCCGTGCCGGGGCTGCCGGACGATCGGCTGCCTGCACCGGGACCGCCGTCACGGCGGCGGTCAGCAGGGCGATCCCGCAGAGCCGCCACCACCGGCCGCGGTGACCAAGGCCGGCTCCGCCGCGCGGCTTGACAGCTGTGATCTGCATGATCGGACTTCTCTCCCGATCATGCGGCCGTCAAGACCAAGAGACGGACAGCCGCCTGTCAAAGATCGCCGCCGCTGGCCTCATCCGATCGCTCTGGCGAGGGCTTCCATGACGGCGGCGCGGACCGTGGCGGGGTCGTCGAGGTCGAAGCCGACCACGAGCCCGTCCCGCAGCAGCAGGAGGATGTCGGCGGTCCGCTCCGCGTCGGGGTGGCCGTCGGCTGCCAGCAGGTCGCGGTACACCTCGCGGTTCCAGCGGCGGTGATCGGCGATGGCCTGCCGTACGGGATGGGCCGGATCGGGATATTCGGCCGCCGTGTTGACGAAGGGGCAGCCGCGGTAGCCGGGACCGGCGCCGAAGTCGCACATGAAAGCGAAGATGCCCTGCAGCTGCTCGCGCGGCGAGCCGGCACGCATCCCGGCGACCAGGGTGCGCTGCAGTGAGCTCTGCTCCTCCACATAGGCGCGGACCAGGTCGTCCTTGCTCGGGAAGTGGTGATAGAAGGTCGCCTTGGCGACGCCCGCCTCGGCGATGATCCGGTCGATCCCGACCGAGTGGACGCCCTCCGCGTAGAACAGGCGCGTCGCGGTCTCCAGGACGCGGGTGCGCGCCGAGCCGGGGCGGCTGCCTTTCAACGTTTCTGCGCTCACGAGTTGACGATACCAGACAGATCTGTCTAGTCTTCTCTCGTTGGCAGACAGACAGGTCTGTCTAGAACAAAGGGGCAATGGACATGAGCATCTACACCGCCATCGCGACCTCCGCCGGGCGTGACCGCCGCGCGGTCACCTCGGACGGCAAGCTGGACGTCAAGCTGGGGCTGCAGAAGGAGCTCGGCGGCGACGGCGAGGGCACCAACCCCGAGCAGCTCTTCGCCGCCGGTTACGCCGCCTGCTTCGCCTCGGCGATGCGGCTGGTGGCCTCGAGCAAGGGTCTCGACGTCTCGGACGCGTCGGTCACGGCCGAGATCGGCCTCTCGCCCAACGGCAAGGGCGGATTCCAGCTCGACGCCACGCTCCGGGTGGAGCTGCCCGACACCCTCTCGCCGGAGGCGGCCCGCGAGCTCGTCGAGGCCACCCACCAGGTGTGCCCGTACTCCAACGCCACCCGGGGCAACATCCCGGTCAACCTGGTCATCGAGTAGGCCGGGCCGGCCGGGGGAATGCGGGCGTGCTCGTGACCCGGCCTTGGTCTCCGGATCAGTACGCTCCCGACCGTGGCGGATGACAAGAGCCGGGGCAGACGGCGGATCAGCATTGACGCGGCGGGCATCGAGCGGCGCAGGACGGCGATCCAGACGCTCGTCGATCAGGTGCCGCAGCCCAGGGCCGATCAGGTGACGGCGCCCGTTCCCGTGGCCGGCGCGGGCCCGGACGACGTGGAATCGCCTCGCTCGCCCGCGCAGGACGGCTGAGCGCGATCCCCGTGCCGGGCGCTCGCGTGGACGGGGTCAGGGCAGGGTGACGTACTTGCCGAGGAAGTGCCGGGCCGTGGCGCTGTCCAGGCGGTAGTCGTAGTTCGTCGCCTTGCAGGCGTCGTCGGCACCGCTGATCGTGGTGGCCACGAGGAGGTGCGAGTCAGGTCCGCCCAGGAAGTTGGGTCCGCCCGAGTCACCGAAGCAGGTGCTCCCGTCGCCCTTGGCGGACAGGGAGAGGTCAAGCCACCTGCGCGACAGGCCCTTGAAGGAAATGGTGGCCTGGTGGCGCGCGTCGGTGTACTTGAATTGCTGGTGACGCCCCTTCTTTACCGGGAGCAGCGAGCCGTATCCGACAGGAGTGAAACCTGCGGACTTAAGGGATTTGTTGGCCTTGAGTTGGTCGAGCAGCCCGGCAGTCGGCAGCTGAGCGGGCGTGATGCCCGGGATGGGCGTTTTGAAGACCACGACGGCCATGTCGTGGTTGCTGGACTTCCCGTTGTAGCGCGGGTCGGCGATGTAACGGCCGGTGTAGACGGGCGTCCCGGGCTTGTACTGGCTGGCGAAGGTGACCCGGGCGGTCTTGAGCTTGTGCCCCCCGCAGTGGGCGGCGGTGAGGAAGACCGTCGGCGAGATGAGCGTGCCCGTGCAGTACGTCCATGTGCCGTCCTCGTACTGCTTCTTGGCGACGAGAGCCCCTACTTCAGGGTGCGTCCCACCGTCGGCCGAGCCGTTCGTGATGGCCACCGCGGGCGTCGCGCTGAACGCGAGCGACGCAGCGGCAATCAGGGCAAAAGGGACATAACGCATCCATGAAGTTTAGAGGGCGATACCTCGCAAATGACACATATGAGTAAAAAATCTACTTACGACCTGTCAGAGCGCCGTGACAGGTCGCATGAAGGACGGGCGTCGAGGGAAAACGACCCTCCGTTTATGCCGGGATGATGGCATCGAACTCGAGGTGCTGGTTGTCCTGCCGGTCGGGGCCGAAGCGGTCGGGGCCGAAGCGGTCGGGGTCGGGAAACGGGCGGCGTCGCGGCTGCAGGCGGCGAGCACCAGGCTGTACTGGGCCGCAAGAGGCCGCCAAGCGCGCGCCAAGTCGTGGGGAAGAGACGTGCCGCACGCTGTCTCCCGAAGGATGGGAGGGAGACACCATGATGATCACCGAAGGTCGTTCGCCGACGCTCGTCACCGTGCCCGCGGAGGTCCGGCAGGTGCTGGACCGCTCGCTCGTCTGCGAGTACACCTCGCTGACCCGCGCCGGACGCCCGGTGACCTGGCCGGTCACGCCGTACGCCGGCCGGGACGGGACGCTCGACGTCACGACCGGCCTGTCCTACCCCGACAAGGCCGAACGCGCCCGCCGGGACCCGCGCGTGGCGCTGCTGTACTCCGACCCCACGGGCAGCGGCCTCGAGCGGCCGCCCATGGTGCTCGTCCAGGGCCGGGCCACCGTACGCGACGCCGACCTGCAGGGCAACACCGACCGGTACGTACGCGAGTCGATGGCCAAGACCCCGGGCGCGTTCGACGGCCTGCCCTGGTTCCTGATCAAGCGGTTCGCCTGGTACTTCGCCCGCATCTACATCGAGGTGACACCCGAGCGCGTCACCTGGTGGCCCGAGGGCGACCTCGCCCGCGAGCCCCGCACCTGGACCCGCCTGGGAGAGGCGGCCTTCCCTCGGTCCGACCTGCCGCCGTCGGGGCCGCGACTGCCGAGCCGATCGGTCCCGCCGGCCGACTGGCGGCCCCACGCCGACCGGGCGCTGCGCCTCGGCGTCCCCGTCGTGTCGACGGTGGCCGACGGGCTCCCGCTGCCGGTGCGCGCCCGGTCCGCCGTCCGCACCGAACGCGGCTTCGACCTGCTGCTGCCCGCCGGAGTGACGGTCGTGCCCGGGCCGGTATGCCTGACGTTCCACCGGTATTCGGAGACCGGCGGGCAGGAGCACGTCATGCTGGTGGGACGGGGGAGCGGCGCGGGCGACCGGCTGGAGGTCGAGGTGGAGCGGGCGCTCAACGACTGGAGTCTGGCCGGCAGCAACCGGGACCGCGCCCGGTCGTTCCTCCGGCAGAGGAAGGAGCTGAAGAAGCGGGTCAGGCTGGAGGCGGCCCGCCGCGACCAGGCGGTGCCGAAGATCCGCAGGTACGCGGCGTCATGAGTGCTCCGTGGCGCGGCCGGCCAGACGCCTGCCGAGGCGCTGGGCCGGGGCCTCGATCAGGTGGTAGGTGAGGAGGCTGAGCGGGATCAGGGCCAGGTAGAACAGCGCCAGGTGCGGGACCACGTGCAGCAGGATCGGGTGCAGCAGGTAGAGGGAGAAGCTGATCACGCCGAGGCCCGTCAGCCAGCGCGGGAAGGCCCGTCGGCGCAGCGCGAACGCCAGCGCGAACGCGCCGTACGCCAGGACGATCGCCGGCGCCCAGGCCGGATCGTCCTTGGCGGGGACCCCGCACGCCAGCACCACCGCCACCGCGGCCGCGGCCGTGCGCCAGGAGATCGCTCCCTGCTCGGCGCGGTGCACCGCCGTTCCCGCGAACATCGTGGCCAGGATGATCACACCCTGCCAGGTGCCGGCCCGGCTGCCCAGGACCACCAGCGCGAGCCCGAGGAGACCGCCCGCGACCGCGGCCGCCGTACGTGCCCTGCCGCGCCCCAGCGCGGTCACCGCGACGGCCGCGACGACCGCGAGGGCGAGCAGCGCGGCGGCCAGGTCGGCCCGGCCGCCGATCGTCGCCCCCGGCAGCAGCAGCCCCAGGGGCACGGCGGCCAGCGCCAGTGCGATGGCGATCCCCGCCGACCTGTGCGCCTGGCGGGTCTCGAACAGCGCGACGCTCATCAGGTAGAACGCCATCTCGTACGAGAGCGTCCACGTCACGTTGACGACGGCCGGCAGGTTGAGCAGTTCCTGCAGCATCGTCAGGTTGCCGAGCGCCACCACGGGCAGAGGGCGCTCGCCGAGCGTCGGCTCGAGGGGGAACACGCCCGCGAGAGCGAGGACGAGCGCGAGCCCGCAGGCGGCGAGCAGCAGGGGGAGGAGGCGGAAGGCCCGGCCGGTCCAGAAGGCGCGCAGGTCGCCGCGCCGTTCCAGGGAGGCGGGGATGATGTAGCCGCTGACCAGGAAGAACACGAACACGCCCCACGTGCCGAGATCGATCCGGCGGTCCACTTCCGTCCAGAGGGCCGGAACGAAGGTCCAGCCGGCGTGGTGCATGGTGACGGCCAGCGCTGCCGGCCCCCGCAGGGCGTCCAACCAGGCCAGCCGGGCGGGGGCGGGGAACATTCGTCGGATTCTAGGCCATAAGACCGGTACTACCGATTCGTACTCACTCTTGAGAGTGAGCCCCGGAATCGCCCCTACCGGCGATGCCCGCCACCCCCGGCGAGCCGGAGAATTTCCGCCATGAACTCCCGTTTCTCCTTCATCGCCGCGCCCGTCCTCGTGTTCGCCTACGGTGCGATCCGCATCCTCGACGGTCTCGACGGCAGTCGCGGGCCCGGCCTCGCGTGGACCACCGGCCATCTCGCGTTCATGGCGGCTCTCGTCCTGTTCGTCCACATCTTCTGGCAGATGCGGCGGATGGCCGGCGGAAACACCCTGGCCACGGTGAGCGCGGTGGTCGGGACCGCGGGCGTCGTGGCGCTGCTCGCGCAGTTCGGCATCGACATCGCGGTCGGGTTCCTGTCCGCCGACCACGCCGCCATGAGCGGCCTGTTCGAGCAGGTCAAGGAGGTCCCGGGGGTGTCGTTCGTGGTCTACGACGCCGTGCCGATCCTCTTCTACGTCGGCCAGCTGGCCCTCGTCGGGCAGCTCGCGGTCATGCGCCGGGTCAAGGCGTGGACGCCCGCATTGGTGCTGGCCTACCTCGTCCTGCCGTTCATCGACCTGGACCTCATCCCGCTCGGGTCCGTCTGCCTGCTCATCTCCTTCATCCCGCTCGCCCGGGCGGCCGGCACCGCGCCCAGGCCCGCCGCCGCCCTCGCGTGACAAGGAAGGCAGGATTGGGCCTTGTGTCTGATCTGAGGTTCTTGGCGCCGGTCCGGCGGTGGTCGAGCGCGTTGCCGCCGATCTGGCTGGACGCCGCGCTGGCCGGCCTGGTGCTGGTCGTGCAGATGTGGCCGCTCCTGACCCGCGACAACCCCAGCGGCGGTCCCTGGCACTGGTGGGGCTACGTCGTCGTGGTCGCCGCCACGGTGCCGCTGGTCTGGCGGCGGCGCGCGCCCGTGACCGTCCTGGTGGTCAGCCTCGGCGTGGGCGCGTGCTACGACGCCGTGGACGCCGTGGCCGCCCAGCCCATCTGGTACGGCGCGCTGATAGCGCTCTACACCGTGGCCGCCCACTCCGCCAGATGGCCGAGACGGATCATGATCGCCTTCGCGGTCGGCGGCGGCCTGCTCCTGGTGGGCTCGTACGAGACCGCGATGCGCGGAGTCGTGCTCTTCGTCGCCGCGTACGCCATCGGCCGGGCCGCCGCCGTCTCCCGCGCCCACGCCGCCGCCCTGGAGGAACGGGCCGCCAAGCTGGCCCGCGAACGCGAGGCCGAGGCCGAGCGGGCCGCCGAACGCGAGCGGGCCAGGATCGCCCGCGACATGCATGACATCCTGGCCCACGCGGTCAGCCTCATGGTGGTCCAGGCCGAGGCGGGACCGGTGGTGGTCAGGAACGACCCGGCCAGGGCGGAGGCGGCCTTCGACGCGATCGCCGCCGCGGGCCGCGACGCCATGGTCCAGCTCCGGCGGCTGCTGAACGTCCTCAAGAAGGAGGAGGGCCCGCGTGCGCCACAGCCGACGATCGCCGCGGTCGCCGACCTGGTGGACCAGGTCAGGGCCGCCGGGCTCGACGTGGCATACTCCACCTCCGGCGAACCCGGGCCGTTGCCTCCCGACGCGGAGGTCGCAGCGTACCGGATAGCCCAGGAAGCCCTCACCAACATCGTCAAACACGCGGGCGCCACCCGCGCCGACATCAGACTCGCCTGGCAGGACGGCACCCTCATGATCGACATCACCGACAACGGCGGCGGCTCCGCGTCCTCGCTGCCCTCGGGCGGCAACGGGCTGATCGGCATCCGCGAGCGGGCCGCGGCCTGCGGCGGCACCGCCGACATCGGCCGGCGCACCGACGGGCCGGGCTTCCGGGTCCTCGTACGGCTGCCCGTGACCGGCCGGGCGGTGGCGGCGTGAGCGTGCGCATCGTGGTCGCCGACGACCAGGAGCTCGTACGCGCCGGGTTCAGCATGATCCTCGGCGCGCAGCCGGACTTCGAGGTCGTCGCCGAGGCGGGCGACGGCGCCCAGGCCGTCGCGGCGGTCCGCGACCATGCTCCCGACCTGCTCCTGCTCGACATCCGCATGCCTGTCATGGACGGGATCGAGGCGGCCAGGATCGTGTGCGCGGAGAGCGGCTGCCGCGTCCTCATGCTGACCACGTTCGACCTGGACGACTACGTCTACGACGCGCTGCGCGCGGGGGCGAGCGGGTTCCTGCTCAAGGACGTCCGCCGCGACGACCTCGTCCACGCCGTACGGGTGGTGGCCGCCGGCGAGTCGCTGCTCGCGCCGTCGGTGACCACGAAGCTGATCGCCGAGTTCACCTCCAGGGCGGCCGCCCGGCCCGCCGCGCCGCCGTCCGAGCGGCTCGCCGTGCTCACGGCACGCGAGCAGGAGACGCTGCGGATGATCGCCCGCGGCCTGTCCAACGCCGAGATCGCGCAGACCATGGTGGTCAGCGAGCACACGGTGAAGACGCACGTCAGCAACGTGCTGACCAAGCTCGGGCTGCGCGACCGCGCCCAGGCGGTGATCGCCGCCTACGAGACCGGCCTGATCGTCCCCGGCGACGCACACTGACGCACCCGCCTGGGCCGGCGGCGATCAGCTGGGGCCGTAGAGAGCCGCATGGCCCGCGACGAAGTCCCTGACGCCGGTCGCCGGGCGGCCGATGACCGTCTCGACGTCGTCGGTGAGGCGGGCGTAGCGGCCCCGCGCGTGGAGCCGCGCCATCGTGGCGATGTGGTCGGCGAGGTGTTCCGGCAGCTTCGCCTTGCGGAGATCCTGCTCGAGCCACCGCTCCAGCGGCACGTCCACATAGGTGATGCGCCGCCCCAGGGCCTCGGAGAACTCCGCCGCCATGGCGTTCATGTCCTCCGAGCGCGGCCCGGTCAGCTCGTACACCTTGCCGAGGTGCGGAGCCGGGTCGGCGAGGACGGTCGAGGCCACGTCCGCCACGTCGCCCGCCGCGACCGGTGACGTGCGCGCCGGCCCGAACGGCAGGCGGATCTCGCCGTTCTCGGCGATGGAGGCGGCGGCGAACAGGGTGAAGAACGGATGCTCGAGGAACACAGTGGGCCGCAGGACGACGAGAGGCAGCCCGGACCACACGAGAGCCTGCTCGGCGAGCCAGTGCAGCCGCTGCTGGCGGGACTCCTCCGTGCTCGTGGTGGTCATCCCTGAGACGGTCATCTGCGAGAGGTTGACGAACGCCTCGATGCCCCGGCTCTCGCGTGCCACGGTGGCCATGGTGAGGGCGGCCTCCAGGTAGGACGGGGAGACGCTCATGCTGAAGAACACCCGGCTCACGCCGTCCACGGCGGGGACGACGTCGGCGGCGCGTGTCATGTCGGCGACGACGACCTCGGCGCCGGTGGCCCGCAGCGCCTCGGCGCGCTCGTCCTCGCGATGGACCAGCGCCCGGACCGGGAGATCCTGACGCCGCAGCGTCTCCACGACGGTCCGGCCGACCGCTCCCACGCTGCCGGCGGCGCCCGTGACCAGGATCAATGGGCTCACCTCACTCATCCCCGCCCAACGTAGCGGCGCGGCACTTCACCGCGCGTCGCCGGCCCCGGTCCCTGTACCGCCTGTTTGCCCGCCCATGAAGTGCCGGCCACCAGGCGAGGCGGACGGGCTCAGGGCTGGAGCAGGCGGGCGCAGGCGGCGGCGGGACCGGTGAGGCTGCCGTGCACCAGTTCGGTGCGGTGCACCGGAGCCGGGGCGGCGAGGCGTACCGCGGCCACGTCAGGCCGGTCGCGGGCCACCGACTCGGGCAGCAGCGCGAGCCCGGCGCCGGCGGCCACCAGCGCCAGCAGCACGGACAGCTCCGCGCCGTCGTACCCGAAGGCGGAACGGAAGCCGTCGGCGCGGGCCACCGCCCGGAGCTGAGCGAGCGGGGTGGCGGCATCAGGGGCGTCGATCCACCAGGCGTCCGCGAGGTCGTCCAGGTGCAGGGTGGCTCGACCGGCCAGGGGATGGCCGGCCGGGAGCGCGACCGCGAGCGGGCTCTCGCCGACCACGGCGGTGGTCAGCGCGCCGGCATCGCTCAACCGCAGCGGGTCGCTGGGCGCCGTCACGCCGTCGACCAGGCCGAGGTCCAGCTCGCCGCGGGCGACGCCGGTGACGACCTCTTCGCGCCCGAGCACCGACAGCGCGACCGACACGCGCGGCATCGATTGCCGCACCCGCACGAGCGCCTCGGCGAGGCGGCCGCTGTCCGCCAGCGGCGACGCGCCCGCCCGCAGGTGGGCGGGCGGCGCGCCGGAAGCCCGGCGGATGTCGGCGCGCGCCGCGTCCAGGCGCAGCAGGATCGGCGCGGCGTGCTCCAGCAGCCGGCGGCCGGCGTCGGTGGGCGTCACCGGCCGCCGGCTCAGCAGCGGCACGCCGAGGTCGGCCTCAAGGGCCGCGATCTGCTGGGACACCGCGGACTGGGTGTACCCCAGCTCCTCGGCGGCGGTGGAGAAGGACGCGCAGCGGGCCACGGTCACGAACGTCCGGATCAGGTGAGGGTCCACGGCATCAGTATCGCTAATGGACTGAGGAGAAACAGTCGTTGGCCTTATCGGCGCTGTGTCACGAGGATGAGAGCCATGCCTGAGACTCGCACCGCGCGGGTGGCCCTCGTGGGGGACCGCTCGCCACACGTACGCTCGCACACCCGCATCCCCCACCTCATCGAGACGTTGCGCGCCCACGACGGGCTGGCACTGGACGCGTACTGGATGGCCACCGACGACGTGCCGGACACCGGCGTCGAGGGCTTCGACGGGGTGTGGGTGCTGCCCGGCACCCCGTACCGCAGCGAGGCGGGGGCGCTGTCCGCGCTCCGCACCGCCCGCGAGCGCGGTGTCCCGCTGCTCGGCACCTGCGGCGGGTTCCAGCACGCCCTGCTGGAGTACGCGCGCCACGTCTGCGGCATCGCCGGAGCGAGCAACGCGGAGACCACGCCGGACGCCGACCAGCAGATCGTCGTGCCGCTGGCCTGCTCGCTGGTCGGCCACGAGGGCGTGGTGCTGGTCGAGCCCGGCTCGAGGGTGGAGCAGATCCTCGGCACCGAGCGCTCCGTCGAGCGCTACCACTGCGCGTACGGCATGAACGCCTCGTACGCCGACACGCTCCGCGCGCACGGGATGCGCTTCACCGGCCACGACGACGAGGGCGAGATCCGCGTCGCGGAGCTACCGGAGCACCCCTTCTACCTGGTGACGCTCTTCCAGCCGGAGCTGGCAGGGGACGGCGACCTGTGCCACCCCATCGTGCGGGCGTTCGCGGCGGCGGCCGTCGCGCACGCCGCCCGCGGCGCCACCGTCTGAACGCTCACGGCTGGAGCAGGTGGGCGCAGGCGGCAGCGGCGGCGTCGGCGTCACCGACCACGACGGCCCGGGCGAGAGCCGCCAGGCGGTCGGCCGGGATCCGGGCGTCGTCCAGGGGCGCGGACCCGGCCAGCAGATCGTCGAGGTCGGCCAGCAAGCTGTCGCCCGCCAGCCTGCGCACGCACGGCCAGGTGTCGGAGAAGCGGACCGGGCGGCCGTCAGCGTCGAGCAGGGCGAGCCGGAGGCTGCGGTCGGGATGTGCCGCCGCACTGCGCGCCAGCCCCGACATGACGGCCTCCCTGGCCCGCGCGATCTCCCCCCGGTCCCGCCCCACCAGGAATAAGGACAGGTCCGGTCGCGCCTCCTCGGCGGCCGGCGCGAGCACCACGGCCCCGTTGCCGTGCTGAACCTCCACCTTGCCCTGGACCTCGAGCGCCACCAGGGCGCGGCTCAGGGTGGCCCGGCTGACGCCGAGCTCCGCGGCCAGGCGTCGCTCGGGCGGCAGGCGGTCGCCGGGGGAGAGCCCCTGAGCCTCGATGAAGCGCGCGATGTGCTCGGCCAGCTGCACATACAGGCGGGGGCGCTCCAGCCGCTCGGGGGCCACGGAGCTCTGGGGGCGCTTCTTGGTCACGGCGACAGTCTATTGACATACGGCGCAGTGGAGCAGAGGCTAGGCCAATCCGGAAATCCCCCCGTAACCGGACTGTCACTGACCCGAGGAGTCGCCGATGTCGGCGGAAGTCATTGCGTTGATCGTGCTGGTGCTGGTCTTCCTGATAGCCACGGTCCGCTCCATCAACATGGGCGCGCTCGCGCTCGTGGCCGCCTTCGTCGTGGGCACCGCCGTGTTCGGTGTGAAGGTCACCGACGTGCTCGGCGGGTTCCCGGCGAACCTGTTCGTCATCCTGGTCGGCGTCACGTACCTGTTCGCGCTGGCCAAGAACAACGGCACCGTGGACTGGATCGTGCACCGGGCCGTGATCGCGGTGCGCGGCCGCGTCGCGCTGATGCCGTGGGTGATGTTCGTGGTGTGCGCCGCGATCACGGCGATCGGCGCCGCCAGCCCGGCCGCGGTCGCCATCGTGGCCCCTGTGGCGATGGGCTTCGCGGCCCGCTACCGGATCAACCCGGTGATGATGGGCCTGATGGTGGTCCAGGGCGCCACCGGCGGAAGCTTCTCGCCGATCGGCATCTTCGGCGCGATCACCAACGGCGTGGTGGACAAGAGCCACCTGCCGGGCAACCCGGCCGTGCTCTTCTTCAGCGCGATGGGCGCGTGCGCCCTGATCAGCCTGATCGGCTTCCTCACCCTGGGCGGCGCGAAGCTGCTGCGTCGCGACCGCGAGTCCCCGAAGGTGCCCGCGATGGCGCCCGCGGGGGTGGGCGTAGGGGTCGGCGGGTCCGCCGGTGACAGCGAACCGGAGCCCGCCGGCGACGACCTGCCCCGCCTCGACGCGCAGCGCTCCCTCACGCTGGTCGGCCTGGCCGTGCTCGCCGTGGGCGCGCTCGTCTTCGACCTCGACATCGGCTTCCTGGCGCTGGCGGTGGCGGTCGTGCTCACGTTGATCTTCCCCTCCGCGGCCCGCGGCACCGTCGACAAGATCAGCTGGGGTACGGTGCTCCTGGTCGGCGGCATCGTCACCTACGTCTCGCTGCTCGAGGACCAGGGCACGGTGAAGTGGCTCGGCGACGGGGTGGCCCACGTCGGCACCCCGCTGCTCGCCGCGTTCCTGATCTGCCTGATCGGCGCCGTGGTCTCCGCCTTCGCCTCGACGACCGGCATCCTCGGGGCGCTCATCCCGCTCGCCGTGCCGTTCCTGCAGACCGGGCAGGTCGGCGCCGTCGGCCTGGTCACGGCGCTGGCGATCTCCGCCTCGGTGGTCGACTGCAGCCCGTTCTCGACCAACGGCGCACTGGTCGTCGCGAACGCCGACGCCGACGAACGCGACAACGTGTTCAAACGCCTGATGACGTGGGGTATGACCATCATGGTCGTCGCGCCGGTGCTGTGCTGGGCGATCCTCGTCGTGCCTGGGAGTCTGTCATGAGCGGGCCGCTTGCGGGTTACGTCGTCGTCGACCTGACCAGGGCGCTCGCCGGGCCGCACGCCGCGATGATGCTCGGTGACCTGGGCGCCCGCGTGATCAAGGTGGAGCAGCCGGGGAGCGGCGACGACACCCGCGGCTGGGGGCCGCCGTTCGCCGGGTCTGAGTCGACGTACTTCCTGTCGTGCAACCGCAACAAGCAGTCGATCGCCCTGGACCTGAAGGACGACGCGGGCCGGGCGACCCTCGAGGCGCTGATCCGCAAGGCGGACGTGCTGCTGGAGAACTTCCGCGCCGGCGTGCTCGACCGGCTCGGCTTCACCACCACCCGCCTGCTCGAGCTCAACCCGCGGCTGGTGGTGCTGTCCATCACCGGTTTCGGGCACGACGGTCCCGAGGCGGGACGGGCCGGCTACGACCAGATCGCCCAGGGCGAGGCCGGCCTGATGTCGCTCACCGGGTCGGGACCGGATGACCCGCAGCGGGTCGGCGTGCCGATCGGTGACCTGCTGGCCGGCATGTACGGAGCGTACGGCGTGGTGTCGGCGCTGCTCGAGCGCGAGCGGACCGGGCGCGGCCAGGTGGTGCGGACCTCGCTGCTTGCCTCGATCGTCGGCGTGCACGCCTTCCAGGGCACGCGCTGGACCGTGGCCGGCGAGGTCGGGCGGGCGCAGGGCAACCATCATCCGTCCATCGCCCCGTACGGGCTGTTCCGCTGCGAGGGCGGCCAGGTGCAGATCGCGGTCGGGAGCGAGAGCCTGTGGCGGCGCTTCTGCGCCGAATTCGGCCTGGACCCGCAGGAGCCGGGCCTGGCCACGAACGCCGAGCGGGTGGCGGCCGGCGGCCGGCTGGTCGAGCGGGTCGAAGCCGTCTTCGCCGCCTTCGGCCCGGACGAACTGCTGGAGCGGCTGGCTGCCGCGGGCGTGCCCGCCGGCCGGGTGCGCACCCTCGACGAGGTGTACGGCTGGCCGCAGACCCGCTCGCAGGGCCTGCTCATCGACGTCGAGCACGAGAGCATCGGCGAGGTCACGCTGCCGGGGCCGCCGCTGCGGTTCTTCGACCCCACGGGGCCGGACGGCGAGGTCGAGACCACCCGGGCCGATCACGCCCCGCCTCCCGTGCTGAACGCCGACGAGGAGGAGATCCGCGCATGGCTGGCCGGCTGACGGCGCTCGAACTCGTCGAACTCGCGCTCGACGACGGCTCGTTCCGCAGCTGGGACGAGCCGCTCGGCCCGGCGAGCGACCCCGACGTGGCCGCGGCCAGACGGCGCACGGGCCTGGACGAGGCGGTGATCACGGGCGAGGGGCTGCTGCGCGGCCGCCGGGTCGCCGTCGTCGCCTGCGAGTTCGGCTTCCTCGCCGGATCCATCGGGGTCGCCGCCGCGGAACGCATGGTGGCGGCCGTGGAACGGGCGACCGGAGAGCGGCTCCCGCTGCTCGCCGCGCCCGCCTCGGGCGGCACGAGGATGCAGGAGGGCACGGTGGCGTTCCTGCAGATGGTGAAGATCTCGGCCGCGGTCGCGCAGCACAAGGCCGCGGGCCTGCCGTACCTGGTCTACCTGCGTAACCCGACCTTCGGCGGCGTGCTCGCCTCGTGGGGCTCGCTCGGCCACGTCACGGCCGCGGAGCCCGGCGCGATGATCGGCTTTCTCGGCCCGCGCGTCTACCAGGCCCTGTACGGCGAGGCGTTTCCGGAGGGAGTCCAGGTCGCCGAGAACCTGTACCGGCACGGCCTGGTCGACGCCGTGCTGCCGCCGCAGGCGCTGGCCGGCATCGCCGACCGGGCGCTGCGCATCCTGCTGGCCCCGCCCGCGGAGCCGGCCTGGGACGAGACTCCGTCCGAGGGACGGCTGCCGGACGTGCCCGCCTGGGAGTCGATCACGCGCTCCAGGCGGCCCGACCGGCCCGGCGTCAGGCAGCTGCTCCGCTACGCCGCCTCGGACGTGCTGCCGCTGAGCGGGACCGGCGCGGGGGAGCGGGACCCGGGCCTCTACCTGGCGCTGGCCCGCTTCGGCGGCGTCTCCTGCGTGCTGCTCGGCCAGGACCGCCGCACCCAGGCGGAGGTGGGGCCGATGGGGCCCGCGGCCCTGCGCGCGGCCAGGCGCGGCCTTCGGCTGGCCCGCGAGCTGGACCTGCCGCTCGTCACCGTCATCGACACCCCCGGCGCGGCGCTCAGCGCGGAGGCGGAGGAGGGCGGGCTGGCCGGCGAGATCGCCCGATGCCTGTCCGAACTCGTCACCCTCGAAGCGCCGACGCTGTCGGTGATCCTCGGTCAGGGGTGCGGCGGCGGCGCGCTCGCGCTCATCCCGTGCGACCGGGTCCTCGTCGCCCAGCACGGCTGGCTGTCCCCGCTGCCGCCCGAGGGCGCCAGCGCCATCGTGCACCGCGATGTCGAGCACGCGCCGCAGCTGGCCGCCGCGCAGGGCGTCCGCTCCGCCGACCTGGTCGCCGGCGGCATCGCCGACCGGATCGTCGCCGAACGCCCGGACGCGGCCGAGGAGCCGCAGGCGTTCTGCCGCCGCGTCGGGCGCGAGCTGGAGCGCGAACTCCTCGCCATGGTGCACACCCGGCGTCCCGAACTGCTCGCGAGGCGCCTGCGTCGATACCGGGCCCTCGGCACCGCACTCGACGGCGAGGTCGCGTGACGCGCTACCTCTGAGGTAATCGACTCGATTACGTCATGACGGCAGCATGGTCATCGAGGCCGCCGGACGGCGGCCCGGCTGACGAAGGAGCAAGCCATGACCGCGTACGCCCTCGCCCACCTGCTTCCCGCGGAGCCGCACGAGGAGGTGTACGAGTACATGGAGCGCATCCAGGCCACGCTGGACCCGTTCGGTGGCCGGTTCGTGGTGCACGGGGCGCCCGTGGAGGTGCGCGAGGGCGAGTGGCCCGGCGCCCTGGTGATCATCGAGTTTCCGTCGATCGAGCAGGCCCGCGCGTGGTACGACTCGCCCGCCTATCAGGACATCCGGCGCCTGCGTGCGGACCACATCCCCGGTGACCTGGTGCTGGTCGACGGAGTTGAGCCCGACCACGACTCGGCGGCGATGGCGGCCGAAATGCGGGCCAACGGGGTCTGAGCCCGTGTGCCGCTCTCAAGGCCTGCGGCCCGCCCGGTCCAGGGCGTCCACCAGCAGGCTGATCTGCTCGAACTCTCTCGAGCACGGGAGCAGCACCAGATCGTCGGCCCCGGCCTCGGCGACGCGGTCGATCTCCGCGCGCAGGTGATCGACATCGGTCACCACGTCGTGACGGACCTGGGGATACAGGTCGCCGTAGTAGCGCGCGATGTACGCGTCGGCGGTCTCCGCCGCGCCGAGCCCCAGGCAGAAGTAGCGCTCCACGACGATCCGCGGCCGTCCCCGGCGCCCGGCCTGCGCCCACTCCCGGCGTACGGCGTTGACGCCCCTTTTCAGGAGTTGCAGCCCGAAGGACGGCGCGACCCAGCCGTCGGACAGGGTGGCGGCCCGGGTGAAGGCGGCGGGCACGAAGCCGGCGAGCAGGAGCTGCGGGCGGGCCGGGGGCAGTGCGGGGATGGAGCCGGCCGGGCCGGTCACCTCGCCGCGCCACACTGTGCGCATCGTGGCCAGGGTCGCCTCGAGCGCCGCGCCCCGGCCGGTCATCGGCACGTCGCTGACCGCGTAGTCCTCCGCCCAGCCGCCCATGCCGAGCCCCACGGTCAGCCGCCCGCCGGAGAGCCGTTCGAGCGAGTGGATCTGCTTGGCCAGGACGACGGGGTTGCCGCGGTAGCCGGCGTTGAGCACGGTGGTCACCAGCTCGACGCGTTCGGTACGGGCCGCCGCGGCGGCCAGCGCCATCAGGGGGTCCAGGTTGTCGTACACCAGCCGATCGAACGCGCCCAGCGATCGGAAGCCGCGAAGCTCGCTCTCCGCCGCCCATGGCCCGATGGACCTGGCGTCGGCTCCCGGCACGGCTGACGGCAGTCCGATTCCGATCCGCACGGCTTCACCGATGGCCGCTCAGGTTTGCGTTCATGCAGGTCAACCTAACCGGGAAGGAACAGGCGAGCCCTGAACGAAACGCTCATGCGCGATGAACGATCGCCGCGGCCCAGCGGAAACCTTTGAACTCCCATGTGCCAGTGCTTATCCGATGCTGGGGAAGATTCGAGAAGCGCGTCTGAGATTGTCGCTATCCATTTGGAATGTTTGCGAACTTCTCCGTGAATGCGCGTGGGTAGGCATCAACTTTCGTCACAGGCGCCGGAGGGCTCATCATCCGAGTCCTTGCGCGCATATGGGGAGAAAATCGATGATTGTTCAGGAACTCAGGGAAAAAGACGTCCCTGAATACCGTGAAGTCACGGGAGCAGCCGTGGCCGACTACACGAAGCGGCTGCTCCAGCCGCCCTTCACCATGGAGGCGGCGCCCATTCCGGGCCCGCTCCCGCCCCCGATCCCGATTCCGGTCCCACCGATCGTCGGGCCCCGGATCCTCATCTACAAGCAGGACCCCACCGTCGCCGAGCTGGGCGTCAGGGGGATCTTCATCCCCAGCCCGGTGCTCAACGGGCCCACCGACGCCCGCATCACCACGGAGCTGACCGGCACCACACCGGTGGCACGCAACATCAACGGCGACTTCATCTTCGTCCCCAACTCACCGGAGTTCGACTGCGCGCACACGTACGCGGTCGTCCGGGAGACGATGATGATGTACGAGCGCCACAACGGCGGCACGCCCATTCCGTTCGCCTGGAACACCGGCGGGAACATCGAGCGGCTGACCGTCTTCCCGCGCGCCGGGGCCGGCGCCAACGCGTTCTACAGCAGGACGGCCAAGGCGCTGAAGTTCCTCTACTTCGCCCCGACCGGCTCCTCGCAGCAGGTCTTCACCTGCCGCTCGCTGGACATCGTCGCCCACGAGACCGGGCACGCGATCCTCGACGGCCTCAAGCCGGGCTGGCTCAGCGCGGGGAACCCGCCGCAGACCGGTGGCCTGCACGAGTCGTTCGGCGACCTGACCGCCATCTTCCTGGCGCTGTCGATGCCGGACCAGGCCGAGGCGCTCGTCGCGCTCACCAAGGCCAACCTGCACGCCAGGTCCTTCCTGTCGAGCCTGGCCGAGCAGTTCGGGCAGGCGCTCGGCATGCCGTTCGGGCTGCGCAACGCCGACAACGACCTCAAGCTGAGCGATGTCGGCAACGAGGTGCACGCCGTCTCGCAGGTCTTCACCGGCGGCATCTACGACGTGCTCGCCGACATCTACGCGCACGAATGCATCAAGCAGGACAAGCTCAAGAGCCCAACCATGATCCTCATGGAGGTCGCGGACAGGCTGTGCAAGCTGCTGTTCGACGCCATCGTGAAGGCGCCCGCGACCGGGGCCACGTACACCGACGTCGTCAACCAGATGCTGCAGATCTCGGCCGCCCAGGGCGACCCCGTCATCTACCGGACGTTCATCCGCAACCGGTTCGCCTTCCGCGAGGTGGTCACCTCGCCCACGCCGTTCACCGAGATGCTCTCCGGCAAGATGGACCTCAAGAACGCCGACTACACCGGCGACGGCAAGACCGCGAAGGACGTCACCAGCGTGAAGCCGGCCGACACGTCGTCCGCCAGCCTGCGCGCCGTCCAGGACCGGTCGATGTGCTGCGGCACGATGCAACTGCCCGAGTTCCAGATCATCGACAAGGACAAGCTGACCACCACCGGCAACCTGGGCGACGACGACATCCTGGCCGCTCAGCTGGCCGCACTCAAGAAAGCCTTCAAGTAACCGCCCATGCGTGTGAAGATCGAGAGCACCGGCGGCTTCGCCGGCATAGAGCAGACCGTCGCCGCGTACGACACCGACGACCTCCCCGAACAGGAGGCCGCCAAGGTGTACGACGCGCTGTCCGCGATCGAGGCCGCCATGGCCCAGGAGCCCGGTGAGGTGGGCGCCGACCTGATGACCTACCGGATCACCGTCGGCGACGGTCTCGGCAAGGTCTACACGGTGCCCGAAGACCCTCCGCCCAGCCTGGCGGGGCCCTTGACCGCACTGCTGCGCCAGTGACCCTTCACGCGAGGCGCCTGACCCGGCAACCCCGGTTCAGGCGCCGCCTCCCGGTGAGGCGCCCCGCTCCCGCGCGAGATGTTGCTGCAGCTCGATATGCCTGAACTGGTAGTACGGCCCCTCGGTGCGCAGCAGGCCCAGGCGATGGGCGTCGTCCAGGAAGTCCATGGCCCGCAGAGGCAGCCTTCCCTTGGTGGCCAGGCGGGGGATCGTCAGCTTGTAGGCCAGCCAGGCGTGGTGGCGGCCCACCATGACCCCGAACAGCAGGCCCAGCGCCAGGCCGACCAGGATCGACATGTCCCAGGGGATCCCCGAATACCGCAGGACGCCCGCGGTGGCGATCCCGACTGCGAGCCCGCCGAGGATCCTGATGGCGGTCAGGTTCCTGTCGGCCTGCCAGGTCGAGCGCGGGGACCTCGCCGTCAGGTCGGCGGTGGGACTCTCGACCCAGCGGATCAAGCTGTGTAGGGCGACGAATCCGACGAAGGACAGCAAACCGATTTGCGCCGAGGATATCGGGGCATATTCCTGCGCCTTACTCGCCCTACTCGCGTAGGGCATGAGCCACCCGACGATGGCCCCCAGGGCTCCGACGATCAGCCCGTCCCAGAGAGCGGGAAAGAGTTCGGCTAGCCTGCCGCGCAGGTGGAAGTCGGCGTGGCCGGGCGACTCGGTGAACCAGGAACCGATCAAGGTTTCGACCACGAGCGCGGAGAACAGCCCGATCACCGCGCCGAGGCCAGGGTCCCCTGTGAGCAGTCCGAAGGCCAGCCAGACCACGGCCCCGATCGCGATGGCGGCCCCGGTCCGGACCGTGCGGCTGGACGCGTAGCGGGCCAGATGCCACCACGCCACGTCGCGCGGGTCCTCCTCGTTGCGCGCTAGCTGGCGGGACAGGTACGTGAGCCAGCGGTCGACCTGCTTCGCCGTCCACGCGTGTTGCGGCCGGAACGGCTGGGGTGGGCCGTCGGCGGGCGTGCGGGTGCTCACCAGGGCGGGGATGAGCTGGTCGTACAGATGGTCGTGCAGTTCGGCCGCGCTGCCGCGTCCGAGCTCCAGCAGCGGACTCGGATCCACCCGCGGGCCGATGTAGGTGGCGCGGACCAGCCAGAGCCCCAGAGACGTCGAAGTGACTTCGGACAGGGCGGGAGCGGCGCCCTTACGCAGCTCCTCCAGGACGTGGGGCCAGACGGAATGGGGCACCGGCGGCAGGCAGGCCTCCAGGTAGTCGGCCGCCGCGGCGGGGGACATGGGCTGCGGCTCGATGACCGCCGCCGCCGTGAGGGCGTCGCCGATCTCCTCGACGGACTCGGCGAACTGCTCCGTACGGCAGGTGAGGATGAGCTGGTCGGTCTCGTACATCGACCGGTTCAGCGCGGTCAGCATGTCCGCGCGGGCGGTGTCGGGCAGCTCGTCCAGCCCGTCGATGACGGGCAGCACCTCGCCTCGGGCCACGAGCGTGTCCGGCATGTCCACGCCGAGGCCCTCGGTGCACAGCGCCGGATAGTCCATCGCCAAACTCGCGGCCAGCCAGTCCTGCAGCCGCCGATGGACGCGGTCGTCCCAGCGCGCGGCCGACAGCAGCACCGGGATGGGCTCCTCCGGCTCCCGTGTGCGCAGGAGTTCGAGCATGAGCTGCATCGCCAGGGTCGTCTTCCCGGTGCCCGGACCGCCCAGGATGACCAGCCGGCGACAAGGCAGGGCGCGGAAGTTACGTGCCATGTCCGCGATGTGCACGTCCGAGCCAGGGAAGGCCTCGGTGTCCTTGGCGATGATCTCGGGGCGGTCGGCCAGCTCACGGCGCGTGGCCGAGCGCCAGGGCAGCGGCATGGGCTCGGGATCGCCCAGCGAGCGCAGGACCGTCTCGTCGCGCCATCGCTGGGTCACCAGCCCCCCGAGGACGTCCTTCGCGGTGGCGACGTCGGCGGACGTGGGCGCGGCCGCGGCCGCGCCAAGCTTGCGCCACCAGGACAGGAACTGCACCAGGTGGTTACCCAGCACTACCGTGCTCGTCACAGCCGCCAGGAGCGTCGCGCATCCGGCCGCTACCCCCCATTCCTTCGCCTTGGACAGGAAGAATGTGGCCAGGGCCAGGAGCAGGACTACCAGCACTACCGACGTCTTCGCTTTTCGGTTCTGCTGCCAGTATCGTGCCGACATGAAAACCTCCCGCGTAAGGTCGATGAACCGGAAACCTTATTGAGGGGACCGTCGATCGGGCGGTATTGATTCGAGCATCTTCCCGGCCGCGGCGGCCAGCCCCCTGCGGCCAGGCAGGACCAGGTTGCCGTCCGTGACGAGCATGAACCGCTCCAGGCCTGGCACGATCACATGCACGGCGGTGACCCCACCAGGCAGCGCGCGCACCTTACGGTGGTAGGCCGTATGGCCCCGCGCGGCCAGCATCGCGGCCACCTTCCGCAACTGGCCGGACGGCGGCGCGGCCGGCTCGGCGGTCCGGGGGAAGGGGACCACGTGCGCCTCGCGCAGGGGGCCGGTGAGATCGAACCGGCCGCACGCGTGCAGCGCTGGGTACGCCGCCAGCCCGGCCAGATCCCTCCGCGCAGGGACTCCCGGGAGGCGCCCGCCGAGGGTGGTCTGGACGAGTTCGGTGAGCGCCCGCCAGGCGGCGTAGGCCGGGCTCAGCGAGGTCCCCGCGCCGCGCCGGTGCGGATGGCGGGAGGTGGGGGCCGTGTACGCCAGCATGGTCGGCACCCCCACGTCGCTGGTGATGTCCAGCAGGTGGACCGGTGATCCGGTCACTTCCCCCGCCGTCGCGTGCGCTCGCGCCAGGCCGTACGGGAGCGTCTCCGGGTCGATCAGCCTGGGCCGGAAGCCGTCCCCGGCGAGGAAGGCCCGCGCCAGGAGCAGGGACAGGCAGTCCCGCTCGATCGCCTCGTTGAGGGCGTGCAGCAGCGCCTCGGCGGCGGTGACGCCGGTGGCCGAGCCGCTGTTGCAGCTGTAGCGCATGAGGTGGGCGTAGTCGCAGTCGTCCCCGGCCACTTCGCGCAGCCGTACGGCGTCCGTCTCCACGTACCACGGGGCGGACAGGAACAGCGGCACCAGCGTCTCCCGTCTCCCGCCGAGGGCGCGATAGCGCAGGCAGGCCATCCGCCGCCCCGGCATCCGGCCCAGCAGCAGGGCGCAGGCGTCCTCGCGCAGCGGTCCTGCGGCGATCCCGGCGGGCAGGGCCGGCTCCACGGCGGTGGGGTCGAACCCGGCCGGGCCGGTGAGGTAGTGCTCGACGGCCTCGAACAGCGCGCCCACGCGGGCCTCCGCCGGGCGTCCCTTGCCCATCCCGCACGCGACCGGCGGGCCCTCTGGCGTGCCGTCGAGCAGCTCGCACCACCAGGCGGTCGGATCGCGGCCCGGGCTCACGTCCACGGACTCCGCCCGCAGCCCAAGGGCGGCCAGTGCCGCCGCCGCGCGCCTTCCGGCCTCGCGCAGCGGCACTGCCCGCTCCACTTCACCGCATGGATGCCGGTACCGGCCGAGGTTCGCCATCGTTGGTGATCAGCAGTTCTTCGAGTCGGTCCAGCTCGGCCTGGGTCAGGTCTTGGACACTTCTGTCCAGCGACTCGGACGTCTTGAAGTCCACCCGATTTCCCATGAGACTTCCCCCTTGGGTCTTTCGCCGCCATTCTATCCCGGCCCGGACAAAGCGCCATAAAAGTGACTTGTCGGTATATTTGCCTCTCTGGGGGATTAGGGCGCCATTTCTTGATCGTGTTTTTCCGAGTGGGGGAACCGGTGGACTTTTCGCGGCCGTGAGCCGATTATGTATTTCTGATTCCCGGGGCGGGGGCTCGGGTCGTTGACCATTTGGTGAGGCGGCGCGTGACCGAAGTTGACTACGACGAGATCGAACGATTGCAGGAGCGCGTCAATTCTTACGAGCTGATGGCCGCGCTCACCCCGGCGGAGTTCGACGATTATTTCGCCGTCGAATCAGACCTGGAGAACAGGATCGCCGCGTTCGCCGATCTCTGCGCCGGATACCTCAACTTCAGCACCGCGAGCGAGGCCTTCGACGAGATCATCGAGCTGAACCGGCGGCTGCGCGAGATCTGCGGGCGCGAGCTCGACCGCGCCGAGCCGCCGCCCGGCGAAGAGTACCGGGACCGGCTGCGGGCCGCCCAGATCGAGGCGCACGCGCTGACGCTGCTCGCGGAGGGCGTCAAACGGACCTTCCAGGCCGAGGACAGGCGCCTGCGCGGCGATCTCAACTCGACGCTCGCCTATCTGGAGGGCGCCCGCGAGTACTTCATCGAGCGGCGCGGCGTGCGGGATCCGTGCCGGGTTGCTCGCGGTGCGCCGCGTCCCACGTGCTGGTCGAGCGCGCGCGGTACGCCGGGTCGGAAACGGCGCCGGAGCGTTGGTACGGCGGATAGGAACCGGACGGACGGGACCTGGAGGCGGATTCCCTCTCGTCGACGGCGGTCGGATCCTCCGAAGCGCGCCTGCGCATCCGCCGGACAGCGGCGGCGGCGATCAGGGCGCCGGCGCACCCCAGGACGGTGGCGGCGGCTCCGGACAGGAGGCCAGGCAGAGCCGACCGCCCTTCCTCGGGGCCCACGTGGACCACGGCGACGGGCCGCGGCCGGGCGAGGGCCCAGTTGCCAAAATGGAGGCAACGCGCTGGATCTGCCGCGGTTTGTCATGGCGGAATCATAGGCGGGAAATCCTTGCATTTGCCTTGCGGGCAATTGACCTCAGACGCCGCACATATGAAAATTTCCGGATGGCCTGAATACACCACCGATAAGATAGACATCAATTGACGCACTGGCGTCGGAAATCTCGTTCCGGTAACGGTCGTGACCGGTGGGGCTGATGTGCTGGCCCGAACAATCATGAAATATGCCGATAAATCGGGTAGAGCGTTGGCCGGTGCGCCGTCCTCAGGGGATGCGGGCCACGGCGCCGTAATTCCCTGAGGAGGCGGGCTCGTCGCGGCAGGCGAGATCGCGCTCGGTCGGGCAGGCGAGGTCGCGCTCGCCGGGGCGCCACTGCGGGACCCACACCAGCCCGGGCTCGATCAGGTCGAGGCCGTCGAGCAGGGCTCGGACCTCTTCGCGGGTGCGGATGGCCAGGCGGGGGAGCGTCATGGCGAGCATGCTCCGGATGGCGGGCAGCAACTCCGGCGGGATGCCGTCGAACGTGGTGTGCAGCAGGCCCAGGAAGCTGCCTTTCGGCGCCGCGTGCCGGAGCCGCTTGACGGCGAAATGGGCGCTCTCGTCGTCGTCGAGACAGTGCGTCGACACCAGCAGCACCGCCAGCGGCCTGTCCCAGTCGAGGAAAGTCTGGACCACGTGGTCCCGGAGCAGCTCGTCGACCTCCCGCACGTCGCCGTCCACCACGCGGACCAGGTCGTTGAAGGGCTCGATGGTGGCCTGCGCCATGGTCATCACCATCGGGTTGCTCTCCACGTACACGACGCGCGGGCCGGGGCCGGCCGAGGCGCGGCGCGCTATGTCGTGCAGCCGGTGCCCGGCGGGAAGGCCGCTGGGGACGCCGCTGCCCACGATCAGGAACTGGTCCACGCCCTCGGCGGCGGCCAGATGGCGTACCGCGCGGGACAGGAATTGGAGCACGGCGCGGGCCGCGGTGGTCAGGGCGGGAGTTACTTGATCGAAATGGCGCACCATGTCCTTGTCCACCAGGAAGTTGTTCTTCCCGCCCGCCGCCGCGTCGAAGATCCGCGTGATTCTGGCTTGCGTCGTATCGAGCTTGGCCAGGTTTCGGACAGCACGTTGGTGCATGAGCGTTGCCCCTTTCCCCTCGCCGCCACCTGATTGCGGTAAGCGATCTTTGGACCTCACTCGATGACTATGACCATATGTTCCAACAATTCCAGTCAATGGCAATACGGTAGACCGGTTATTTCAGGAAATGTTTGTGACCAGAATCTTCGTGTCGGGATCTTGGGTCGTTGATCGTCGAGCCCGCTGGCGGCCCTGTTCCCGCAGGCGGGGCGGGTCGGGTGGCGCCCGGTGGAGGGCGGGCCGGCGGCCACGGGTTGCAGAGAATATATAGACCGGTCTATTTTCTACCCATGGTCACGGACAAGGGCGCGCGGACGAGCGGGCGGCTGGTGGAGTCGATGCTCGAGCTGATCCAGGCGCGCGGCTACAGCGGCACAGGGCTCACCACGGTGACGGAGCATGCCCGGGCTCCGAAGGGGTCGCTCTACTTCCACTTCCCCGAAGGCAAGGAGGCGCTGGGCGAGAAGGCCGTCGAGCTGGCGGCCGACCAGTTCCGCGGGCTCGTGACCGAAACGGTCGCCGAGGCGGCGAGCCCGGGAGACGTGCTCCGGCGGGTGGTCGACGTCCTGATCGGGATCCTCGCCGGCAGCGACTACCGGCTCGGCTGCCCGGTCTCCGTGGTGACCTTGGAGATGGGCGCGCACAGCGAACGGCTCCGCACCGCCTGCGCCGCCGCCTTCGAGTCGTGGATCGGGCCGATGACCGAGCACCTCGCGGGCCGGGGCCACACGCCTCCGGCGGCGCGCGCCCTCGCCACGACCGTCGTCAGCGCGCTGGAGGGCGCGGTGATCGTGTCCCGTGCCCGGCGCGACGTGAAGGCGCTGCGCGACGCCGCCCAGGTGCTCGGCGACCTGCTCGACCAGCCGCCCGCGAAGGAGACCCCGTGAGTGCTGCGAACAGGCACGCTCTCGTGTTCGGCGCCACCGGGTTCGTCGGCCGCCATCTCATCCTCGCCCTGGACGAGGCCGGTGTCCGGGTCACCGCCGCGACCCGCGACAGCGGGTCCGGCGTCCGGCTGGGGGAGTGGCTCGCCGAGCACGGGTGCCGCACCGCCCCGGCCGACGTGCGCGTCGACTTCGACGCGCCGGCGTTGATCGAGGGCGACGCGCCGGCCTGGGAGGACGTCACCGAGATCTACAACTGCGCGGGCGCCTACCGGTTCGGGATGACAGCAGAGGAGGCACGGCACGCCAACGTCGGCAGCGTGCGGGCGATCGTGTCGTTCGCCGCGCGGCTGCCTCACCTGCGGCGGCTCGTGCACGTCTCGGGCTACCGCGTGGGAGGCCAGGACCCCGCGACGGTGCCGTGGGGCGATGACCTCGTACGACGTGCCTACCAGCGCCTCGGCCCCTACGAGGCGTCCAAGGTCGAGTCCGACGCGGTCTTCCAGGCCACCGCCGACCGGCTGGGCGTGCCCTGGTCCGTCGTCAACCCTTCCAGCGTGATCGGGGACAGCGCGAGCGGCGAGTCCGACCAGCAGATCGGGCTCGCCTCGAGCCTGAAGGAGATCTGGCGTGGCTCGCTCGCGGCCCTGCCCGGGAGCGAGCGGACGTTCGTCCCCGTGATCCCCGTGGACTACCTGGCGCGCTTCATGACGCTGCTCCCCGAGGACCCGGCAGCCGCGCGGGCCTCGTACTGGATCCTGGACGACGGCACCCCGCCGCTGCCGGAGGTGCTCTCGCTCGTGGGGCGGCACTACCAGGTCGAGGTCCCGCGCCTGAAGGTCCCCGTGTCTCTGATACGGCGTCTGCCGGCCGCGCTGACCAGGACGGACCCGGAGACGCTGACCTTCCTGTCGTCAGACCGCTATCCCACGGGGCCGGCCCGTGCGTTCGCCGGGCGTCACGGGCTCGCGCTGCCCGCCACCACCGAGTCGATCCTGCGATGGGCCGACCACCTGGCCGCCCACCGGTTCGGGGCCGCGCCCGCCGGGCCGGTGCGGCGGTTCACGTGGCACGCGGGCGTGCGGACGTTCGGGATCGGTGAGCCGGGCGCGCCGACCCTGGTGCTGCCCGGCCTGCCCGTCAACGCCGACACCTGGGCCCCGGTCGCCGCCGCGCTCGGCGACGCCCGCGTGGTGGACCTGCCGGGCCTCGGGATGAGCGCGGGGCGCCCACGGGACCTGCCCGCCTGGCTGAGCGCCCTGGTCGAGGAGGCCGGCCGCGTGCACCTGGTCGGCCACTCCATCGGCGCCGCCGCCGCTGTCGAGGCGGCTCTGGCGCGGCCCGACCGGGTCGAGCGGCTCACCCTGGTATCGCCCTTCTTCCTCCAGGCTCGCGGTGGGCTCGCCACCCGGGTGGCCCCGCTGACCCGCCTGGCCCTCGGCCGGGCGCGTCCTGCCGCGCTGTCGCGGCTGCTCACCGGGGACGCGGCCCATGCGGGACGGCTCGCGTCCAGCGCCGAGGACCTGCGCCGAGGCCGCGTGGCCGCCCACGTGGCGCGGCTGCTGTCCGCCGCCGGCCGCACGCGCCGGCGCGGCGAACTCCGGGCCGCGCTCGCCCGCTACCAGGGCCGCGTACACGTGATCGTGGGAGCCGACGACCCGCTGACCGGTGAGGGTCGCGCGCTGCTCGACTCGCTCGGCACCCGGGCGAGGGTGACGACGATCAAGGGGGCGGGTCACCATCCCCAGCTCACCCACGCCGAGGAGCTGGCCGGAGCGATCCGGGAGCTGCCGTGACGCGCGAATGCCTCTGTCAGGGGGTGCGCCGGTAACGGGTCATCGGCCCGAGCAGGCCGGGCACCACCGCGAACGGCGTCATGCCGAGCCGCTCGACGACCGCTACCGAAGCGGCGTTGCCCTGGTCGACCTCGGCCAGCACCTCGGGAAGCCCGAGAGGGCCGAGCGCATATTCGACCACCGCGCGGGCGGCCTCGGTGGCGTAGCCCCTGCCCCAGGCGGCGGGCTCCAGGCTGTAGAAGACCTCGAGCCCGAGCTCCTCCAGCGGACGCAGCCCGGCCGTGCCGACCAGCTCGGTCCCGTCCTTCTGCCGGACCAGCCAGAGGCCGTGGCCGGCCGCGGCGAAGTCCCGCACGCTGTCCTCGATGACCTCGCCGATCTCCGCCGGGGACAGGACCGCCCCGTCGAAGAGGAACCGCCGCACCTCCGCGCCGGTCCAGTGAGCCACCAGCTCGGCATGGTCGTCTACGGTCACCGGACGCAGGATCAGGCGCTCCGTCATCAGGACATGGTCCATGAGCCCACCCTAGGGCCGCGATCATGCCGCGCGGACGAGGCGGATGCCGTACACCCACGATCCAGACCACCAGATGGCGGCGACGCCGCTGATCCTGGAGAAGCGCACGATGCCTCCATGCATGTCCTATATTCAATATAACTAGCGTAAATCATTAGGGTGCTGAGCATGGATGCAGAGGTGGGCCGGCGTCGGTACGACTCGTTGCGCCGTACGACGCAGGCGCTGGAGACACGTGCCGAGATCGCCCGCGCGGCGCGCCGGCTCTTCGTCGATCAAGGCTGGGCCGCCACCACCGTGCGCGACGTGGCGCGCGAGGCCGGGGTCTCCGTGCCGACGGTCTACGCGGTGTACGGCAACAAGGGCGGGCTGACCCGGGCGCTGGCCGACGCGGCCGACCTGTCGGCCGATCCGTCGCAGCAACTCGCGGAGCTGGAGGCCGCGGAGCGCGATCCCGCGCGGCAGCTGGCCGCGATGGCAGGCTTCGACCGGCGCCTGTACGAGCGCGCCGGCGACGTGATCACGCTGCTGCGCGAGGCCGGCCGTACGGAGCCGGAGCTGGCGGAGGTCTACCGCGACGGTCGCAGGCGGGCCGACGAGACCCGCACGGCGGTGTTCTCCTCGTGGCCCGCGGGCGTCCTGCGGGAGGGCCTGGACGTGGCGGCGGCGGTCGACGTCTACGCGGGCCTGTGCAGCATCGACGTCTACACCACGCTCACCGCCGAGCGCGGCTGGTCGCCCGATCGGGTCGAGCGGTGGTGGCGCGAGGCGCTGGCCCGCGAACTGCTGAGCTGAGCCCGGCGGTCAGGACGCGGGCGGCTCGCCGGAGGTGGCCTCGGCGGTGGGCATGTCGTGCTGCGTGAACATGTCGATGAGCAGGCTGATGGGCAGGCCGGCCTCGGTGGGGTAGCGGAAGTGCTGCTCGAGGTTGATGGTGTAGTGGTTGCGCCGCCCGATGCGGGTGCGGGTCAGATAGCCGGCCTCGTAGAGGTCGCGCACGATGTTCTGGGCGGTGCGTTCGGTGATGCCGATGCTGGCGGCGATGTCGCGTAGTCGTACCTCGGGGTCTCGGGCGATCTCCACCAGCACGCGGGCGTGATGGGTGAGGAATGTCCAGGTGGAGGGACGGTCATCGAATGTACTCACGGCTCACTTCGCCTCCTCCGCGCCAGGGGATGCCGAACCCGTGGAGCGGGCGAAAACTGCTTACCCGAAGATCTTATGGCGAAACGGGTTTCCGGTAACCCCCTTCGGGGATTATTCTTGCCACACGGTCCCTTCGCCGTCGTCAATCCCATGCTGACCACCTACTGCGAGGACGCCATGCTCGTCACTGCTGTGCAGGCGCTACCGGCGCACTGATTCGCCATGACCCCTCTGACACTGGAGTGCCGGCAGCTCATCACGGGTGTGCTGATCACCGTGGCCGGCGAGATCGACTGTAGCAACGCTGACCGGCTCGAGTCGTACACCACGCGGATGCGCCGGTCCGGACAGCCCTTGGTGCTCGATCTGAGTGGATTGAGCTTCATGGACAGCAGTGGCCTCCACACGCTTTTGAGGCTCAACGCCGCCGCCCACCCGCAGGGGCTCTACCTGGCCGCCGTGCATCCGATGCCGGCTCGCGTGCTGCAGATCACCAAGGTGGAGGACGTCATGAACATCCATCCCACCGTGGAAGAGGCCGTCACGGCGGCGCTCAACGGCGACGTGGCGAGCCTGCCCGAGGCTCCCTGACCCGCATGCCCCCATTTGATCGTTTTCTCAGGTTTTCCGGTAGGGCGGTGATCTTCGCCGCTACGATCCGCTCTTTATGGCCGATCCCCGGACCGGAAAGAGAGACGATCTCGTATGTGGATAGCGTTGGGCGTCGTCGTCGCCCTCGTCGTCGGCGTCGCCCTGTGGTGGAAGTTCAGGGACCCGCTCAGGGGCGAGGACTTCTACAAGTTCCACGTGGAGCGCAAGTGGGCCTGGGAGCTCATCCTCACCGAGGAGCAGGAGCAGGCCTTCATGGCCGGGCTGGAGGCGTACGACAACGAGAGCACGGTCTACCCGTTCCGGGAGGAGGGGGCGCTGCGCGTCTACCACCCGTCGATGATGGTCTCGCTGTTCCTGCTGGCCGAGCAGTTCGCCGCGCTGGGGCCGCAGGCGCTCGCCGACCCGGCGGGCGCCGTACGGCACCTCCTCGACCGTGCCGCGCAGTCCGAGACCGGGGGAGTGCTGCACCTGAACGACGACTGGCTCGAGGAGCCGGTCGACGCCCTGGACAAGTACGCCTTCTCGAGCGCGATGATGGACGCCACGCACGCGCAGGGCGTGGACGGCGGCGTCGGCGGCTACGGTGACGAGAACGGCGGCTACGGCATGCTCACCGTGCTCACGGAGATGCCGCGGCACGTGTCGAGGATGTACGACGACGCGCACAGCCACGCCTCGCCCGGCGAGATCCGCAACCGGCTCGACATCTACAAGGCGGTGATCGAGGAGCCGGAGCCCGAGTTCGTGGAGGGGCTCGAGCGCGCCGACGCCGAGCGCAGCCGCTTCACCAACACGCTCATATACGACTACGGCCGGGTGCTCGAGGGCTACCGCGGCATGCGCCCCCACATGGCGTACGCCGAGCCCTCGGACGTCATGTCCGCCGTCCTGGCGCGCATGCTCGCCGAGAACCAGCCCGGCATCACCTGGACCAGGGCACCCTCGCCGGAGCAGCACCAGCGCGCCCTGGACCTGATCTCGACGAGGGGCTGACCTCAGCGCGACCGGGTGTAGCGGCCCGTGCGTACCAGCACGTCGGCGTGCTCCCCGGCCAGGTCCATCGCCCAGCCCGCCGCCGTCCGCGGTGACGGCTCCCGGGCGTGGTAGGCCCTGTCGACCGACCACCACCAGGCCTTCTCCCGGCGTGGCTCCGCGGCCAGCCCGGCCGCCGCGAGCCCCGCCGGGTGACCGGCCCGCTTCCACAGCTCCTGCCACTGCCCGCGGCGCAGCCGCAGGTAGAGCAGCCCCCGCAGCTCGCCGAGCACGCTGAGGTCGCGGATCGGCGCCCTGGACAGATCCAGCCCGTACAGCCGGGGGCATGACAGCAGCGGCGTCAGGTCCACCGGTCGCCCGGTCCTCAGCACCAGCATCCGCAGCGTGGGGTGGCCGGCCAGCGGCGTCAGGTCGATCGTGTCCATGGACAGGTCCAGCAGCTCCACCGGCGTGTCCCGGAGCGGCGCCAGGTCGGCTCCCGGGCAGTTCTCCACCCTCACCTCCCACAGCGCCGGCGCTCCTCGTACCGCCCCGAAATCGGCCCAAGGGGCGTTGACCACCGATAACCGTTCGATCCCGTGGTGCATGCCCCGCAGGGACGCCGCGTCCGCGCCCGCGACCGTCAGCGAGCGCGACTCCTCATGCGCGTCCGGGCCCGCCTTGCCGAGGTCGATCCAGAGCCCGTTCGGCATCACCTCATAGGCGCCCGCCCGCAGCGCGTCGACGTGCTGCCGCAGCAGGCCGGTCACCGAATCGGCGACGTAGGCCGGGCCGGCGTCGTGGTGCAGCCCCATGCGGATGACCTGGCCGGGCCGCCCGCCCGGTCCCGGCGCCAGGTCCACCGCCAGGAAGTCGCCGCCGGTGCTGGTGGCGAACGGGATCCAGCGCGGATGGTCCGACATCCGGCGCACCGCCAGCGGCGCGCCCGCGCTGCTGATGACCGGGCTCTCCAGGTGGTCGCGCCAGGCGCGGCCCGCCGCCCACCACCGGTTCTCCCGCCTGCTCTGGTTCTCCAGCAGTTCGAGGCCGAACCACGGATGCCGGTCCAGCAGGCCCTCGCCCCCGTCGCCGTCCACCCGCGTGTAGAGGGCGCGCAGGTCATCGGGGAGCGCAGCCGGCAGGCGGGCCTCCAGCCGGGCCCGGCGGGCCCCGGGAAGCGCGGGCGGCGGCGCGTACGTGTCCCATCCCAGGATCCGGTCGCGTTCGCTCAAGTACGCCCCGAGCAGGGCGACCGCCTCGCGCGGGTCTCCGGCGGGGGTGGCGTTCGCCGGGCCCTCCTGGAACGTGCCCGGCTCGGCCGGCAGCGCGGTGGGATCGAGAACGTACAGAAAGCCCTCTCCCTCATCGCGCTCCAGCGACCGGCTGATCACCGCCTCGTACCGGCCCCTGGCCTCGACGACCAGCTCGACGGTGAGCCGCCCGTTCGGCGCCCCCGCGAGGTCGTGCAGCGCGGTCAGCTCCGGGTGCACGTCGATGTCGTCCCCCGCGCCCTCGGGTTCGAACCTCAGGCCGCGGTGCCCCGACCCACCACGGCCCGTCGCGAACCCGCGCAGCTCCGCCCGCCGCCACCCGGAAGGCGCCCCCGCCGAGATCTTCTCGGCCATCGCACGGAGCACGTCGTCCATCACCCAGCACACCTCGTCCCCAGAAACGCGAGCCCCTTTCTAACATGGGTTGATCATTGTGAGGACTGTGCTTGCCGAACAGAAGATCCCTCTACAACCGGGAGAAGGTCCCTCAGGGGTGTGCCGGGTGACGGTACGGGTCAGTTGTGCGGCCGGTTGTCGACCTCCAGCACCAGCCGCGCGAGCTCCAGCCGGTCGATGTTCGGCCCGTACGCCTTCGCGTTGCCGAGGACGATCGCGCCCTTCTCCGTCGTGAGCGTGAGCGGTGTCGCCTGCGGCCAGAAGTTGTCCCACGCGTAGGTGTGCCGGAACACACCGCGCGTCGTCGAGCCGCCGGTCTCGGTGATGTCGAGGAACCGGCTGATGACGTCCGTGTTGTACGGATGGCCGCTGTTCCGGTCCGCGTTGGCGTAATGCACGGTCAGGACGTACTCGCCGGGACCGAACCCGTCAGGGCGGGGGAGGGTCACGGTGTTGCCCGCGCCGTTGCCGATCTGCCCGACATAGGCGTTCCCCGAGGCGTTCGAGCCGCTCGTGGCCGGGACGTCGACCACCTGCGCGGTTCCGGCGCGCGGCGCCTGCTCGGCCTGGACCCGGTGGACGGCCGTGTCCGCCTGCCCGGCCCGTACCTGGGTGAGGCCGCGCAGCTCCAGGCCGGCCGGGCCGCCGACTTCGACCTCGGAGATGCCGGCCGGGAGATACACCCGGGCCCGCGAGGAAGCCTCGCCAGGATGCGGTGCGCGCAGGCCCGGGATCTCACGCCCGTCCACGAGCACCCGGAGGCCGCCCGTTTCGCGTGCCCGGTAGGCGAGCTCCAGGTCGTAGTAGCCGAACTCGCCCGCGGCGACGAAGAACGTGGCACGCGCGCCGCCGCCCAGGGCGATGGCGGGGCCCGTGCCGTGCCGCGTGATCCGCGCGCCGCCGGACAGGCGCGCCTCGTCGGCGGGATACGCCGCCCGCTCCGCCGCGCCGGCCTCGGTGAGGTCGAACCTGTCGAGCGTGATGTCGCTGCCCGGCAGCAGGTTCGTGCCGTCGGCACTGGTGCGCAGGGAGAGCTGGTGGGTGCCGGCGGTCAGCTGGAGCTCCACGTCGGTGCGGCCGCGGTAGGTCCAGCCGAGGTTCGCGGAGTACTGGACGATCTGGTCGAGAGCGCCGTCCACGAACAGCGCGTGCCTGCCGGGCACCTTGTTCGCGCCCTGGTAGATCCCCAGCCGGTAGCGGCCGTCGCGGGGCACGGTGACGGCGAACGTCACAGCGGAGTCGACCTTGTTCATGGCGCCGACGTCCCGCTTGCCGGAGGTGGCGTACAGCTGGGGGTCCGCCGTCGTGTCCTGGGCGAAGGCCTGGGCCGAGTGGAGCGTGGCGGACTCCGCCTCGACCGAGACCGTCCAGGGGGCGTCCGGCGCCGGCGCGGCGCCGCCGGCGGGGACGACGGTGACCCGGTAGGCGGCCATCGCGTCCCCGCCGGGCAGGTCCACCTGCAGCCTGCCCGCGGACACGCTGGTGCGCCGCGCCGCGATGACCGGCGGCTGGAGCGCGTCGCCCTCGTACCCGGTCCAGGTGGTCCTGGACACGAGGACGTCGACCTGCTTGCCGAAGAGGGCAGGGTCGAGGCCGGAGATGTCGAGCCGGACGGGCTCCGAGCCGCCGCCGACCAGGATGGTGCCGCGCCTGGCGGACTCGTCGATCGCCGCGACCGCCTGGACCGTGTCGGCGACGCTCAGCTGCGGCGGGACCGCCTTGACCGTCTGCCCGGTCAGGTCCGCGTACCACTTCAGCAGCCACCAGCCGCCGTTGGCCTGCCGGGTGCGCACCGCGTGGTCGTCGAGGTTGCCGGCATAGGTCCAGTACGCCATGTCGGCGTCGACCTTGGTGTCCTCGAACAGGGAGATCCACTGGATCATCTGGCCGGGGACGGACATGTCGCGGCGGTTGCCGTACTCGTCGATGTTGATGGGTAGCGGGCCGATGCCCAGGTCGCGTTCCATCTGGCGGTAGTGCTCGTAGTGGCCCCGGTAGTCGGCGAGCCGGCTGCGCGACAGTTCGTGCCAGCTCATGATGTCCGGCAGGCAGTTCCCGGCGCCGCACTTCGCGTCCTTGGCCCAGGTGAGGAAGTCACGCAGCCGGCCGGGGTTGTAGTCGGCCTCGTTCGGGCCGACGATCCTGGCGTCGGGGTCGATCGAGCGGATGCGTTCGAACACCACCTGCCAGTCGCTGAAGAACTTCTCCTTGGTGGTCGCCCAGTCCTGGTACCAGATGCCGTCAGGCTCGTTGAAGGGCACCCAGACGAACCTGCCCTTGTCCTGCGGCCGCTCCCGGACGACCTTGCGGACCATCATGTCGATCTTCGCGAGGTAGTCGTCGATGCCGCGGTTCTCATAGGGCCACTGGCTGTAGACGTCCTGCATGTAGACGACGATCTCCTCGCCGCCCGCGGCGAAGAAGCCGTCCGCGATCACGAGGGCGTCGCCGTTGGGGTGCTGGTCGCCGTCCGGCGCCTTCTGCGCGACGGTGCGCGGCCGGGCGCCGGCGAGGAGCGGATCTCCCGGCACCCCCGGGTCCGACAGGCCGTAGAGCATGCCGGTCGCTCCGCCGTGGACGGGGCCGGTGCGCTGCGCGAAGTCGACGGTGACGACGTCGGGGGGTCGGTGCATGGGTGGTTCTCTCCTGCAACAGGACGGATTCGCCCGAGGGAAGTCAAACGAGACATGTGACCGGTCACATCAGTGTGACCGGTCACACACGGTTGGTGAAGAGTCCTTTGCAAGATTGTTACGCGGAGGTTCTGGGAGGCATGTGTGGAACATTGCAAATCGCCCATTTTCCACCCAGTTGGCGGCCAGGATCTGGCAATGGGGACTCTTGCCTCAGGCGCGGCCCTCTTACGGTCGTTATATGGGTTTTTCTTCGCATGCGGCACCGTTGTCGCAGGGTGGAGCGGATTATCCGGCGCCACGGCAGGGGTACGAGGCGGATGAGGTGCTCCTCCAGGCGGTACGCGAGTCCGGAGCCCACATCGGCGTCGTCTACCTCCTGTCCGAAACCGAAGACCTCCTCGTCATGGACGTGGAGGTCGGCCTGCCGGCCCAGATCGTCAAGCCTTGGACCAGGGTCAGGCTGGACGCCGGCGCCCCGGTGGCGGCCGCCGCCCGCGAACGCCGGCTGGTCTGGGTGCCCGACCACGAAGATCTCGCCCGGCGCTTCCCGGCGACCGCGCTCGCCGCGCCGTACTCCTTCGCCATCGCCGCCGCCCCCATCACGACCGGCTCGCGCCTGTGGGGGGTGTTCTACCTGATCTGGCCGGAGTCGCACGCCTGCGAGCTGACCCCGTATGAGAGGCAGACCCTCATCTCGGCCTGTGACAAGATCGCCGCCATCCTCGAGCAGTCGGTCGATCGCGCGCCGAGCCACGCCGGCGAACCACGCGTCCTGGCGCCGCCGCCGCGTCGAGCGCTCGAACGACATCCCGAGGCGGTCGTCTGCGGCTATCTCGATCAGCTCCACGTGGGTTGTCTCGCCCTGGATCTGGAGGGTCGCATCACGTTCGTCAGCGCCGCGGCGGCCGAGCTTTTCGACGGGGACGTGACGGGCCTGCTGGGCAGGCCGTTGTGGGAGGTGGCACCCTGGCTGAAGGACCCCCTGTTCGAGGACCGCAGCCGCGCCGCCGTGGTCAGCCAGCAGACGACCTCCTGCGTTGTCCGATGTCCCGACGGCCGAATGGTGGAGTTCCGCATGTATCCGGACCCGAGCGGCATGAGCCTGCGTGTCGCTCCCCTCGACGTGGACCAGGTCGGCCCCGCCCACATGAGCGAGCCGGAATCGGACCGGGCGGCCCAGACGCGGGCGGAGGTCTTCTACAGCTTCCTCCCGCTGGCGGTGGCTCTGACCCGGGCGCTCAACGTACCGGAGATCATCGATCTGGTCGCCGACCATGTCATGCCGATGTTCAAGGTCAAGGCCATGGCGATCCTGATTGCCGAGGGCAGCAGGATGCGGGTCATCGGCGCCCGCGGCTATGGTCAGGACGCACTCGAACGGCTCGACGGCCTGCCCATCACCTCGGGCACACCCGCCGGCGACGCCGCGCGGACCGGTGAGCCGGCGTTCTTCGCCGACGTGAACGAGCTGCGCCGGAGATACCCGCAGGCCGAGGAGTGCGACCGGATGGCCGCCTGGGCGTGCCTGCCGCTGGAGGTCAACGACGAGGGCGTCGGCATCTGCCTGCTCGCCTTCGACGAGCCCCACCCGTTCACCGTCGAGGAGCGCGCCACCTTCACCGCCCTGGCGGGACTGGTCGCCCACGCCCTGGACCGGGCCCTGCGGTACGACAGCAAGGACCGGCTCGCCCACTCCCTGCAGAAGGCACTGCTCCCGCGGAGCCTGCCCGAGATCTCGGGCCTCGCCGTGGCCGCCTGGTACGTGCCAGCCACCCGCGGCGTCGGCATCGGCGGCGACTTCTACGACCTGATCCGCCTCACCGACACCTCGGCCGCCGCGGTCATCGGCGACGTGCAAGGCCACAACATGACGGCGGCCGCCCTCATGGGACAGGTGCGCACCGCCATCCACGCCAACGCGGTCGCCGGCGCCAGCCCCGGCGACGTGCTCAAGCACACCAACCGCCTGCTCATCGACGTGGACACCGAGCTGTTCACCAGCTGCCTGCTCATCTACGTCGATCTGCAGCTGCGCACGCTCCGCGCGGCCAGCGCCGGGCACCCTCCGCCGCTGCTGCGGCCGCCCAACATGCCCGCCGAGATCATCGACGTGCCGGCCGGCCTGCTGCTCGGCGTCGACCCCGACGCCGACTACCCGACGCTTCAGGTGCCCTTCCCCCCTGGCGCCCTCCTCGCCCTGTACACCGACGGCCTCGTCGAGACGCCCGGCGTCGACCTGGACCACGCCATCGCCAACCTGGCCGGCCACCTGGTCTACGGCTCCACAGGCATCGAGCAGCTCGGCAGGACGCTCCTCGACCATGCCCCGCACACCAGTCAGCACGCCGACGACATCGCACTGCTTCTCCTGGAACACCGTGTCAGGCCGGCGGCCCACCGGCTCAGGGGCGAGCGTCCGGGGGAAGGCAGACCGTGAGCCCGCCCGGGACCACCTTGACCTTGAGCCGGCTCGTGCGCCCGCGATCTCCGCCGTCCAGCTCGTACGTCAGCGGAACGCCGAACCGGGCGGACACCTTCCTGGCGCGGGAGATCCGGACGAGCGGGGATTCGTCGGAGCGTCCCGCGGACATCCTGCCGAGCACCCGCCCCCACTGGATCGGGCCCTTGGCGGTGGAGACGCCGACCTCCAGCCAGCCGTCGTCCGGCCGGGCATCGTCGAACGCCTCGATGCCGCCGGCGATCGTGCTCACGTTGCCGAGCAGCAGGCAGCTCGCCTCTCCCTCGAACCAGGTTGCCCCGTCGATCTTGATCTTCATCGGCACCAGCGGTCCGCCGACGTGCCGGACGGCCGCCTTGACGTAGCTCAGCTTGCCGAGGCGCTGCTTGGCCTGCCCGTCGACGTCGGCGATCATCTCGGCCTCGAACCCCGCCCCCGCCATCACCGCGAAGTGCTCGCCGTTCAGCAGGCCCAAGTCCAGCCGCTCCCGGCGGCCGTGGAAGCCGATCCGCACCGCCTCCTCGAGGTCGACGGGGATGCCCACGTTCGTGGCGAACAGGTTCCCGGTGCCCGCCGGGAGGATGGCCATCGGCACACCCGAGCCGGCCAGCACGTCGGCGCAGCGCTGCACCATGCCGTCGCCGCCCCAGACGAACACCAGCTCGGCGCCCTCCTTGAGCGCCTCGCGGACCTTCTTGGGCGCCTTCCTGCTCTTGCCGACCTCGTACCAGAGGAGATCGCCCACGTCCTGCTCGGTGATGAGCACACGCAGCCTGTCCAGGCCTGCGCCGAGAGTCTTCTTGCGGTGCGCGACGACCGCCACGGTGGGGGACTTGGTGGGGGACATGCGCTCCGGACTACCCTCGGCGCCGCCGTTCAGACCGAGGAATCAAGTCCTCCATCTCGGGTACCGAGCATGGAATGCGCAACGAGGAAAGGCGGCTGGGGCTCCGGCTGGCGATAGCCTCATTGGCGGTGGCGCTGATCATGATCCCGTTCAGCCTGCTGCTGGTCGTGGCGAAGATGCCGGTCAACGGGCTGGACGCACACGTCGCCGACGAACTGCACCGGTACGCGCTGGCTCACCCCGGTGTGACGCGGCTGCTCATCGTGTGGACGGACGTGTTCGGGCCGTGGCCATGGCGGATCGCGGTCATCGCGTACGCCGCCTGGCTGCTGTACAAGGGAGCGCCGCGGCTGGCCGTCTGGGCGGTGACCACCATAACCGTGGGCGGGCTGCTGGGCCTCGCGCTCAAGATCATCGTCGCCCGGGCCAGGCCGCATCTGCCCGACCCCGTCGCACTCGCCCCGGGCGATTCCTTTCCCTCGGGCCACGCCGTCAACGTGACGCTCGGCGCGGGGGTGCTCGTCCTGCTGCTGCTGCCCGTGCTGCCCCGATGGGGGAGGTACGTGGCCTGGGCACTCGCCTCGTTCGTCGTGCTGTCGGTCGGCTATACCAGGATCGCGCTCGGCGTGCACTGGGTGAGCGATGTGGTCGCGGGGATCGTTCTGGGGGCGGCGGTGATCGCCGCCACCGTGGCGGGATTTGAGACGTGGCGGCGCGATGAGGGCCGCAGGCCCGCCTCGCCGCTGGCTGAAGGAGTCGAACCGGAGTCGGTGAGGGTGACGCATGTCGAGGACTGAGCTGGTGAAGTACTACGCGTTGATGCTCTTGTTACCGCTGCTCGTGCTGGGCGGGGTGACATACGGCGTGGGGAGGCTGATCCTCGCCTGGCCCACCGGGGAGGCGGCGGTGAGCCGGTCGCTGGCCGCCGATCGCACCTCGTTGTGGAACACGCTCACCGACTTCGGCAGCAGCCTGTCGGACACGCCCTACATCGTGGCGCTCACCGCGGTCGCCGCGATCGTCTTCAGGCTCGTGTACAAGCGCTGGCTGGAATCGATCTTCCTGGTCGCGGCCGTCTGGAGCCAGTCGCTCGTCTTCCTGGCCGTCACCGAGGCCGTCGGGCGGCACCGGCCTCCCGTACAGCACCTCGACCCCGCCCCGCCCACCTCCAGCTTTCCGTCGGGACACGTCAGCGCCGCCGTCGCCTTCTACTGCGGGGTCGCGCTCGTCCTGACCATGCACGTCCGCAACAGGGCGCTCCAGGTCGTGATCTGGGTGCTGGGGATCGCCGCCCCGCTCACGGTCGCCTTCTCCCGCCTGTACCGCGGCATGCACTTCCTCACCGATGTCACCTGGGGGCTGCTGCTCGGGGTCGCCTGTGTCGTGGCGGTCGCCCGGGCGATACTGAGGCAGCCGGCCCGGACCCCGCACTCAGATCTCGTCCGATCGGCGTGACCGGGGCGGCTCTGAGGCAGGCGGCCCTAGAACCAACGCCGTTCAGTTAAGAGTTAGGGCTGTTCGTCAAAGCCGGTGAACAAAGCAGCGGAGCCGCTGTAGAAGAGGTGTGTCACTCCAAGACATCC